>NZ_CP013364.1:0-301781 GCF_001718315.1 Burkholderia diffusa
GTGCTGCTCGGCGCGATCATCGCGACGCTGACGTCGCGCATCACGTCGCTCGGGCTCGCCGACGTGCGTGGCGCACTTGGCGTCGGGTTCGACGAGGGCGCGTGGATCAACACGGCGTTCACCGCATCGCAGATGTTCGTCGGCCCGCTCGCGATCGCGGCGGCCTTCGTGTTCGGCACGCGCCGTGTGCTGCTGGCCGGCGCCTCGGTGTTTCTCGTCGTCGAAAGCGTGCTGCCGCTGTGCACGAACTTCGGCACGTTCATCGTGTTCCAGAGCCTCGCCGGCTTCGCGTCCGGCGTGTTCGTGCCGTTGACCGTGGGCTTCGTCGTCCGCACGCTGCCGCCTCGGCTCATTCCGTTCGGCATCGCCGCGTATGCGATGAATCTCGAGATGTCGCTGAACCTGTCGGCGACGCTCGAAGGCTGGTACAGCGAACATCTGAGCTGGCGCTGGTTGTTCTGGCAGAACGCGCTGTTGACGGTGCCGTTCATCGTCTGCCTGCTGCTGTCGCTGTCGAGCGAGCCGATCAAGCGTTTCGCGTCCGGCATCGACACGCGCGGCATGCTGCTCGGCGCCGGCGGCTTCACGTGCCTGTGCATCGCGCTCGATCAGGGCGAACGGCTGTTCTGGTTCCAGTCGCCATTGATCGTCGCACTGCTGTGCATCGGTATCCTGACGGTTGCTGCATTCCTGATCCACGAGCTCACGTCCCGGCGCGCCGGGCTCGATCTCGGCTATCTTGCGCGGCCCAACATCGCATGGCTGATCGTGCTCGTCGGCCTCGTACGCTTCACCGTGCTCAACACGAGCTTCATCCCGTCGGTGTTTCTCGCGAGCACCTACGGGCTTCGTCCGCTGCAGATCGGCGATACGCTGCGCTGGATCGCGATTCCGCAATTGCTGTTCGCGCCGTGCGTCGCATGGCTGTTGCAGCGTGTCGATCCGCGCAGGCTGATCGTGGCCGGCTTCCTGACGGTGGCCGTTGCGTTCGCGCTCGGCGCGCGTCTCACGTCCGCCTGGGCCGAACCGGACTTCATTCCGTCGCAACTGCTCCAGGCGCTGGGGCAGACGATGGCGCTCACGTCGGTCATCTTCTTCTTCGGCAAGCACGTGACGGCCGAGCATGCATTGACGTTCGGCGCCGTCGTGCAGACGACGCGCCTGCTGAGCGGGCAGCTCGGCACGACGTCGATCGCGGTGATCCAGCGCATCATGGAAGCTACCCATTCGAATCTCGTCGGTCTGCATGTCACGCTGTCGGATCCGCAAACGCTCGACCGTCTGCGGGCCGGCGCGGCGTCGCTCGTGTCGCACGGCGCCACTTTCGCGACCGGCGACCAGGCGGCCTATGCGCTGCTCGACCGGGCGGTCCGCGTCCAGGCCACCACGCTCGCGCTGGCCGACAATTTCAGCGTCGCGATGGCGGTCGCGGTCGCGGGGGTGATGATCGGCATGCTGCTCAGGCCGGCGCGTGCGGCGTGAGCACCCGGCGTCGTGCAGCGACGATCTTAGCGAGCGCGCGCGCTGCAACGGAATGGCGCGGGCCTGAAAAATCCTGAATTCTGCTAAAGGGCGCGCCGGCGCAATGGCCGGGCGCGCCGTGCCGCGATGCTTACGCTTTCAGGAACGCGAGCAGTTCGGCATTGATCAGGTCGGCATTGACGACGCACATCCCGTGCGAGCCGCCGGGAATGATCTTCAACTGCGCGTGCTTCACGATCTTCGCGGACAACCGCGCGGAATCGTCGATCGGCACGATCTGGTCGTCGTCGCCGTGCAGGATCAGCGTCGGGACGTCGATCTTCTTCAGGTCCTCGGTGTAGTCGACCTCGGAGAATTCCCTGACGCACAGATACTGGCCGTACACGCCGCCCATCATGCCCTGCGCCCAGAACGCGTCGATCGTGCCTTGCGACGCCTTCGCGTTCGGGCGATTGAAGCCGAAGAACGGCACGGCGAGATCCTTGTAGAACTGCGAACGGTTCTCGGCGACGTTCTTGCGGATGCCGTCGAATACGTCCATCGGCAGGCCGCCCGGATTGGACGCCGATTTCACCATCTGCGGCGGCACCGCGCCGATCAGAACGGCTTTCGACACGCGCTTCGTGCCGTGGCGGCCGATGTAGTGCGCGACTTCGCCGCCGCCGGTGGAATGGCCGACGAGCGTGGCTTCACGCAGGTCCAGCGCATTCATCAGCGCCGCGAGATCGTCCGCATACGTGTCCATGTCGTTGCCTTGCGACGGCTGGCTCGAGCGGCCGTGGCCGCGCCGGTCGTGCGCGATCACGCGAAAACCGTGCTGCACGAGGAACAGCATCTGCGCATCCCACGCATCGGCGCACAGCGGCCAGCCGTGCGAGAAGACGACCGGGCGGCCGCTGCCCCAGTCCTTGAAGTAAATCTGCGTACCGTCTTTCGTGGTGATCGTGTTCATCGCATGGGCTCCTTGATGTGTGGAAGCGGCGTGTTTGGGCGCGGCGGCGGCAGCGGCGGCCGGCAGCGTGGCGGCTGCCACGGCGGTCGCGCCGGCCAGCAACATGTCTCGGCGACGCACCGAGGGAACGGCGTCGATGTCTGCGGGACGCATGGGAACTCCTTGAACGTGCGGTGGAACGGTGCCGCGGCTGGTTGGTTGGATTCGGATCTGCCCGCATGCGGCAATCGCGCCGGCAGCCGGCATGCGTTCACGTTCGCGAGCGCGCAACGGAGCGAACGAATGCGGGAAGGAGCCTATCGTGCGGCCGCACGGTCTGTACTGAAATCGCGCTGAATTGTCATGAACGGGGCGGCGGCGCGTGTCACGCGACGCCATGAACGCGCCGGTCAGAAGAATTAAGCCCGTCATCAAGACTCTTTAGCGCCGGCCCGCTATCGTCAACGTCAGGTCATCGCGCCGCCGGTTCGTGCCGGTTCGCGGCGGCGAATGACGATCGACGATCGCGATGCGCCCGGGTGCGATACGACCGGCCTGTCGCCACTTGCCTGGATACGCCGCCATGAATGCCTTCAATCGCTGGGAACACGTGATGACGCTGCTCGACCCGTCGCCCGCGGCGGCGCATGGTGCGTTGTCGTGGCATCGCGACCACGACGCCGCCCGCCGTCGTCATCGCGACGACGCACCGCCCGCCTCGAGCGGCGATGCGCGCCGCCGATGCGCGATCGTCGCAGTCGAGAGGCAGACCGATTCGTCGGTGTTGATTTCGTGGAGCGACCCGACACGCTGCCGCTACGACGAGCAGCGCTGGATCAGCGCCAAGTCGCGCGCCCTCGGACGCTGCGCGCTGACCGGCACGACGGTTCGCCCCGGCGACGCGATCTACAAGCCGCAATGGCGCGGCGCCAAGCGTCCCGCGAACTATCGGGAAGTGATCCTCGCGTCCGAGCTGGATCGGTTCATCGTCAGGCTGTCCCATTCATGACCGCGGCCGGCGGCCGCTATCCTTTCACACCCGGGGGAATCCGCATGAGTACGTTCACGACACGCGACGGCGTTTCGATTCACTACAAGGACTGGGGCGCGGGGCGCCCTGTCGTGTTCATCCACGGCTGGCCGCTGAATGCGGACATGTGGGACGTCCAGATGCATCATCTCGCGTCGAACGGCTTTCGCGCGATCGCATACGACCGGCGCGGCTTCGGCCGGTCCGGCCAGCCGTGGACGGGATACGACTACGACACGCTGTCGGACGATCTCGCGACGCTGATCGAGACGCTCGGGCTGCGCGACGTGACGCTCGTCGGCTTTTCGATGGGTGGCGGTGAGGTCGCCCGCTACATCGGCCGGCACGGTACGCGCCACATCGCGAAGACCGTTCTGATCGGCTCGGTCACACCGCTGGTCGCGCGACGCGATGATCATCCGGACGGCATCGACGTCGCCGTGTTCGACGGCATTCGCGCGGGGATCGTGGCGGATCGGGCGGCATTCTTCGAGAACTTCTGGCCGCTGTTCACCGGTTCGAACCGGCCAGCTTCCACGATCTCGCGCGCCGCGCTCGACTGGACGTCCTTCATGGCGCTGCAGGCCGGGTTGAAGGGAACGCTCGATTGCGTCGGCGCATTCTCCGAAACCGACTTCAGGGCGGATCTCGACCGTTTCGACGTCCCGACGCTCGTGATTCACGGCGACGACGACCAGACGGCGCCGCTGTCGCTGACCGGGGCCGCGACCGCGCGGCGCGTGCCGCACGCGACGCTGAGCGTCTACGAGGGCGGCCCGCACGCGCTGTATCTGACGCACGGGCAACGGCTGAACGACGAACTGCTGGCGTTCGTCCGCGCGTGACGCGACGGCGGAGCGACGCCGCCAGGCGGGCAGGGCCGGCCGATCGTGCCTACTCCGCCCATTTCGATCCGAGCACCAGGCCGCAGAAATTCGTCCGACGATAGTCCGGGTCGCAACGTTCGAGCACGTCGGCACAGACGTTGCCGAACGCGGTCTCGGGGCGATGCGCGGTGCCCGCGGCCAGTGCCTCGAGGAACAGTTCCTTGAAACACGGGCCGCGCGGCCACGCATTCACGATCTCGTCGCGTTCGGCGCGGTTCACCTCGTCGAAATGAAGCGCGAAGAGATCCGTCTCGACGCCCGCGCCGAGCAATGCGGTCAGCGGTGACACGTAGGGATGAATGCCGAAGGTTGTATGCAGCGCGATCGCGCGCCATACCTCGGCTGCGTCTTCCGTGCCAACGCCGTATCCGCAGAGGAATGCGTGCGCGACGTTCGCGCTGTCGATTTCGTAGCGCCGGTGCGAGCGGCGGTGGCCTTCGGTCAGTCCGATGTCGTGGAACAGAACCGCGACGTACAGGAGCTCGGCATCGAAGACGATGCCGCGACGCGTGCCGATGACCGATGCAAAGGCGAACACGCGCATCGCATGGTGGAACAGGAGTTCGGGCGCGCTGGCCCGCACGGTCGCGGCGGCCTCGCGCGCGATCGGGCTGTCGGGAATCGGGATGCCGGCGATACGGTGGCGCATGGTCGTCCTCCTCGCGGCGCGACGGCGGTTGCTCGGTGCCCATCGTCTCGCGCCGCGCCGCTGAATGTCTTGAGCGCGGCCTGAATCGTTCTGAACGGAAAAATCGACCGTCCGGCGGGTCGGAAATCGGTTCCGCCGAAATCCCGCGAGTCATCTTTTCCGGAACATTAACGCAATTCATTCAATTCGCCCCCGCAAACGACAGGGTTGCCAAAGCGAATTCGGAATGGGCGAGGTTTTTATCGCACAAAAATGATTCATCGATGAATCACTGTTTCGCGCATTGATGGCGAGTCCGGATGCGGCCACGCATGGCGCTGAGCCGGGATGAAAATGCATGCTCGCCCGCGTCGGCCGTCCGTGGTTTTCATCGATTCAAAAAATTTGTCCATTGAGTTCTGATAATTTGAATCATTGTGCGAGCTGAATGCCGTAGCATTGCCATGGCTGCGGTGTCATTTCTGACAGGGCATCGCCGAATGGAAACGATTAGAAATTCACATGATCCGGATTGGAACGCTTCACGTCTTTCTCGATAGACGTGAAATTCGCTCGAACGGCAAACTGCTGAGAATCGGCAGTCGCGCATTCGAAATTCTCGAACTCCTGATTCGGGCGAACGGCGCATTGGTATCGAAGGACGAGATCATGCAGCGCGTGTGGCCGCGCACGATCGTGGAGGAAAACAACCTGCAGGTGCATATCGCCGCGTTGCGCAAGGCGCTGGCCAACGACCGGAACCTGATCGTCACGGTGCCGGGGCGCGGCTACCGGCTGGTCGGCGGGCAGGGCGAGCGCGTTGCGCCGGTGCGTCGCGCGACGTCGCGCCTGGCGCTTGCCCCGACGGAACTCATCGGCCGCGAACAGACGGTCGCCGAAGTCCTGGCCGCGCTCGATGCCGCACGTGTCGTGACGCTGGTCGGCGCGGGCGGTATCGGCAAGACGCGGGTTGCGCTCGAAGCGGCCGCGCGTGCCGAAGCGAGCTTTCCGGATGGCGCCGCGTTCGTGTCGCTTGCCACGGTCGCATGTCCGCAATTCGTGCCTGCCGCGCTGGCTGGCGCGTTCGAGCTCGTTCAGCCGGCAGGATCGCTGACGCTCGACGCGGTGCTCGCCAGCGTCGCACATCGGCGGATGTTGCTGGTGCTCGACAATTGCGAACATTTGCTCGATGCGGCGGCGCAGATCGCGACCGCACTGACCGACGCGGATGCCGGCCTGCGCGTGCTCGCGACGAGCCGCGAGGCGTTGCGCATCCAGGGTGAGCGACTGTGTCCGGTTCTACCGCTCGACGTGCCCGGCGAGGGCGCGGACGAACAAGAGATCGTAGGCGCGAGCGCGGTGCAGCTGTTCTCGGCGCGCGCCCGCGCCGCCGATCCGCGCTTTCCGCTCGATGAACGCAGCCTGTCGCTGATGGCGTCGGTCTGCCGGCGTCTCGACGGCCTGCCGCTCGCGATCGAACTGGCCGCGGCCCGTGCGGCCGTACTCGGCATCGATGTGCTCGCCGGGCATCTCGACGACCATTTCCGGTTGCTGACCGGCGGTTTTCGCACGGCGTTGCCGCGTCATCAGACGCTGCAGGCGATGTATGACTGGAGCTATCGCCTGCTCGGCGACGCGGAACGTCTGTTGTTGCGCTGGCTCGGCGTGTTCCGGGACGGCTTCTCGATCGACGCGGTGCGGGAGGTCGTCGGCACGAAGGGGCTGGCCGGCGCGGACCTGCTCGACACGATTGCCGGCCTCGTGTCGAAATCGCTGCTGAGCCTGGAGAGCACGAACGGCGCGCCGCGCTATCGGCTGCTGACCACGACGCGCGCGTATGCGCTGCAGCAGCTCGAGAACAACGGCGAATGCGCGGCGGCGGCGCGCGCGCATGCGAATTACTTCCATACGCTGTTCAGGCTGGCGCCCGGCGACGACGGCGGGCAGCTCGCCGAATCGCGGCTGGACGTGATCCGGCGCGAGCTCGGCAATCTGCGCGCGGCGCTTGACTGGGCGTTTTCGCCGAACGGCGACGTGCAGGTCGGCATCGCGCTGGCGGCGGTCGCGGTTCCGTGCCTGTTCGACTTGGCGCTCGTGGACGAATGTCGCGAACGTGCGCGCGCGGCGCTCGACGCGATGCACGACCTCGACGACACGCCGGAGCGCGCCGACGCACGCGTGCGGCTGCTGGCCGCGTATGCGGCCGCGCTCGCCCATACGTCGGGACCGACGCAGGTCGCGCACGACGCATGGTCGGCAGTGCATGCGCTCGGGTTCGACGCGGGCGAGGGCGAGCTGTCGCCGCGCGAATCCTAGTGCCGCGCGCCGACGGCGCATTCAGAACGTTTCAGACCGAACACAGGACCTGTCGGGCCGGCGCGTCTACATTGCATGCGCGGGGACTGTCCGCTCATCGCTGTCGCGACGCCACTGAATGCCGGCGCAGGGTCCCCGCCCGTCGCGAAGCGCGCTTTCAGCCCATTCCAGCATGCCGAACCTGTCAGCCACGGTCGCTTACGGTGCGCCGATCGTTCTTGCCGACCTCGTCGCGTGGCGGCTGCTCGGCCATGGCCGTTCGACGACGAAGGCGGTCTGGCGCTGCGCGTCGTTCGCCGCGTTGACCTATGCGTTGTTCTCGACCGGCGTGAGCCCGCTCGCGGTGCCGCCGTCGCCCGACCGGTTCGACCGGCTCGCGATCCAGGCGATCGCCGTCGCGTGGTGGCTGCAGGGCGCGCTGGTGTTCAGTCTGATGCTCGATCATCTGCTGCTGCCGCGTGCGTGGCGCAACCAGCGGCTGTTTCACGACATCGCCGCGGGCGCGGTGTTCGGCGCGGCGGCCGTCGCGGCGCTCGGCTACGTCCTCGGGTTGCCGCTGAGCGGGGTGGTCGCGACGTCGGGCGCCGTGGCGGTCATCCTTGGTCTCGCGCTTCAGAACACGCTGAACGACGTGTTCTCGGGCCTTGTCCTGAATACTACGCAGCCGTTTCGCTTGGGCGACACGGTGTCGATCGGCGAGCTCGAAGGCCGCATCGTCGAAAGCAACTGGCGCGCGACCAAGATGATCAACGGGCTCGGCAACCTGGTCGTCGTGCCGAACAGCGCGGCGGCCAAGGCGACGATCGTCAACCTGAGCGAACCTGCGAGCGTGCACGGCGTGACGCTGACGATCGAGATCGATCCCGGCGTGCGGCCCGCCGTGGTCGTCGATGCGCTCGACCGCGCCGCCGCCAGTTCGCTCGACGTGCTCGCGAACCCCGCGCCGATTTCGGTCGTCAAGGCGGTCAGGACCAACTCGATCGAATACGAGCTGGTTTGTTACGTCGACACGCTGCAGAAGAAGATCGAAGTCCGCAACCGGCTCTACGATCTGGCCCATCGGCACCTGGCCGCCGCGGACGTCGCGTTGCGCCCGCTCGCCGGGGCCATCGCGGAGCACCGTCCCGTTTCGCGAGGGCAGCGCCTGTTGCGCGCTGTCGACCTCTTCAGGCAGCTCGATGACGCCGATCTGGCGGTGCTGGCCGACGCGCTGGCGTCACGCGTGTTCCACAAGGGCGAGGTGATCTACGCGTCGAATGCCGACGGGCGGCTGCTGACCATCGTCGGCAGCGGCATCGCGTCGGTGTTCGTGCCGGGCGCGGCCGGCGACATGGAAGTCAGGCGCATGGCGCCCGGCGACGCGATCGGCCAGTCCGTCGTGCTCGCCGGCACGCAGCTTCATGCGAGTGTCTATGCGGTGACCGCCGTGACGGCCTATCAATTGAGCAGCCGCGACCTGTCGCCGCTGCTCGCCAGGAAACCCGAGCTGGGGCGGCTGATGTGCGAATCGCTGACCGAGCACATCGCGACCGAGGAGAGGATGATGGTCCCGCCCGCCGCGAAGGCGCATGCGTCATTCAACCTGATCGAGTGGCTCGAGAGGGAGATGAAGCGCCTGCACGATTCTTTCGGTTGACGCGGCGCGCCGGTGTGGAACCGTGGCGTCAGGCAAGCGCGGTGAACCGGTCGACGAGATCGGGGCGGTCGAGTTGCTCGACCCACCAGTGCAGCGCGCGTCCGGCTTCGTCGCCGCGCCACGCGATATAGCAATGGGTCGTGTCGCGCATGCCCGTCACCTGGCGCGCGACGAGCCTGCCTTGCGCGATTGCGCGTGCCGCGATGCACTCGGGGAGCGTGCCCACCGCGAGTCCCTCGCATTGCGCGGCCAGTTTCGCGGCGAGCGTCGGCACGGCGAGATACGGCTGCCCGGCGTCGACCGCGACCGAACGCGGTTGCAGCTCGCGGGAGGTATCGGAGATCACGGCGCCGCGATATTCGACGACCGACGCCATCGACAGCGGTTCGGGCAATGCCGCAAGCGGATGGGTGGGCGCGACCGCGAACACGTGCTTCAGCGTGCCGATCGGCCGCGTCACGATGTCGGGCAACTCCGGCGGCTCTCCTGCCGCGCCGACGACGAGATCGGCGCGGCGCGAAATCAGCGCATCCCAGGTGCCGCCGAGCACTTCGGTGGAGAGTCGCAACCGCGTGTCCATCTCGAGATCGTAGAACGCATGCACGTACGGCCACATCGCGTCGAACGGCAGGATTTCGTCGACACAGATGCGGACCTCGGTTTCCCAGCCTTGCTGCGCGCGCTGCGCCTTGCGTTCGAGCTGCTCGGCGGCATGCAGAAGCCGACGGCCTTCCTCGACGACGACGCGGCCCGCGTGCGTGAGCTTCGCCCGGCGCCCGCTGCGGTCGAACAACGCGACGTCGAGGTCGCTCTCGAGTTTTTGTACGAGGTAAGTCAGCGCGGACGGTACGCGGTGCAGCAACTCCGCGGCTTCGGCGAACGTACCGGTGCGGTCGATCGCATCCAGTGCTTCGAGCGCTTCGAAGGACAGCTTCATGGCGAATTCCACGGGGGAAGGGGCATCGGGCTGTCATGTTAGCGTCAAGCGGTGCCGAATCCAATACGGCTCGGCGCGATTCGTCGCCCGACGCGTATGGCCGCGCCCGTCAACGCATGCCGGTCACGTCGGCGTCGACTCTCGGCGCTTTGCGGCAGCGTCGGACGCGTGGGCGCCCGGCAGTGCACCGAACATGTGCTGGCTGCACTTCGCGTCGCTCCACGCGGTTCCGAGCCGGATCCCGCCGACCATCCGTCGCGCGACGGGAAGAATCTGTTCGCCGGCCAGAATGCCCAGCAGCCCGACCAGGGCGACGGTCGGGGGCGCTGGCGATTGCACGCCGATCAGCGCGTAGACGATGCCGGCGAGAATGCCGGCGAAAAGCGAAGCAATGTACGGTTTCATGGGATTTGAATGGAATGACGACCGGGCGAAAAAATACGGATAACTAGCGATCTGGTGTCGATCCGAAAGTCCGGGTCAGCCTATCAGGTCTGCGGGTTCTTCATGAGTCGAATCGGTGAAATTCAGATCTTTTAAGCATGAATTTTGAGGGCCGTGATAATCAGAACGATTAATTGGCGTGATCGCGACTTTGCGTATTGAATGATGCGGGCCGGCTGTCGAACTTCCCGACACAGCGCATCGGATGCCTCCCGGATTCGTCGGCGAGGCAGGCCTCATTTTTCTCCGCGTCAAAGGACATCAACGCCATGAGCAACCCGAAGCTTGAAGTACTCACTCCGCACAACAGCCAGCTGATCTTCATCGACCAGCAGCCGCAGATGGCGTTCGGCGTGCAGTCGATCGACCGCCAGACGCTGAAGAACAACGTCGTCGGGCTCGCGAAGGCCGCGAAGGTCTTCAACATCCCGACCACGATCACCACTGTCGAAAGCGACAGCTTCTCGGGTCATACCTATCCCGAGCTGCTCGACGTGTTCCCGAACCAGAAGACGCTCGAACGCACGTCGATGAACTCGTGGGACGACCAGAAGGTGCGCGACGCGCTCGCCGCGAACGGCCGCAAGAAGGTGGTCGTATCCGGCCTGTGGACGGAAGTCTGCAATACGACGTTCGCGCTCTGCGCGATGCTCGAAGGCGACTACGAGATCTACATGGTCGCCGACGCATCGGGCGGCACGACGCAGGCCGCGCACGACTTCGCGATGCAACGCATGGTGCAGGCGGGTGTGGTGCCGGTCACGTGGCAGCAGGTGCTGCTCGAATGGCAGCGCGACTGGGCGCACCGCGAGACGTACGACGCCGTGATGGCGATCGCGAAGGAACATTCGGGCGCGTACGGGATGGGCGTCGACTACGCGTACACGATGGTCCACAAGGCACCGCAGCGCACCGCGACGCCGCACGAGTCGATCCCGGCCGTGCCGGCGAAGTAAGCGCGGACAGTCGATGACTGTCGCTGCCGAAGCGGCGCGTTCGATCCGGACGCGCCGCTTCGGCGATGCGTCGACGCGGACGGCGAGCCCGTGAACGATTCACGATGCCGTCCGCGACGCGTTTGCCAGGACACAGGGCCTGCATTTCAACTTGTCCGGGAGATTGATCGTATGGAACCTTATCTGGTTTCCCTTGGTGCGGGCGTGCTGATCGGCGTCATCTACAGCGCGATCAAGGTCCGCTCGCCCGCGCCGCCGCTGATTGCGCTGGTCGGGTTGCTCGGCATGGTGATCGGCGTGCAGGCCATCCCCACCCTCAAACAGCTCTTTGGCTTCTGATCGAAGCGAGGTGATGCAATGACCGCAACCGGGACCCAACCGGATCTGATCCTCCATAACGGAAGATTCACGACCCTCGACCGCACGAACCCTGTCGCCACCGCGGTGGCCATCGCTGCCGGCCGCTTTGTCGCGGTCGGCAGCGACGCGGACGTGATGCCGCTCGCGGGCCGCGCGACGAAAGTGGTCGACCTCGACGGCCGCGGCGTGCTGCCGGGCCTGATCGACAACCACTGCCACGTGATTCGTGGCGGCCTGAACTACAACATGGAGCTGCGCTGGGACGGCGTGCCTTCGCTCGCGCTCGCGATGGAGATGCTCAAGCGGCAGGTCGCCGTGACCCCCGCGCCGCAGTGGGTGCGCGTGGTCGGCGGCTTCACCGAACATCAGTTCGTGGAGAAGCGCCTGCCCACGATCGACGAGCTCAACGCAGTCGCGCCCGATACGCCGGTGTTCATCCTGCACCTGTACGATCGCGCGCTGCTGAACGCGGCCGCGCTGCGCGTGGTCGGCTATACGAAGGACACGCCCGAGCCGCCGGGCGGCACGATCCTGCGCGATGCGGCCGGCAACCCGACGGGCCTGCTGCTCGCGAACCCGAACGCAACGATCCTCTACGCGACGCTCGCGAAGGGGCCGAAGCTGCCGTTCGAGTATCAGTACAACTCGACGCGTCACTTCATGCGCGAACTGAACCGGCTCGGCGTGACGGGCGTGATCGACGCGGGCGGCGGCTCGCAGAACTACCCGGACGATTACGAAGTGATCCGCAAGCTGCACGACGCGGGCGAGATGACGATCCGGATCGCGTACAACCTGTTCACGCAAAAGCCGAACGCCGAGAAGGAAGACTTCGTGAACTGGACGCAGAGCGTCAAGTATCACGACGGCACCGACTACTTCCGCAACAATGGCGCGGGCGAGATGCTGGTGTTCTCCGCGGCCGATTTCGAGGACTTCCGCGTCGCGCGCCCGGACCTGCCCGCGCAGATGGAGGACGATCTCGAAGGCGTCGTGCGCGTGCTCGCGCAGAACCGCTGGCCGTGGCGGATGCACGCGACGTACGACGAAACGATCAGCCGCGCGCTCGACGTGTTCGAGAAGGTCAACGAGGACATCCCGCTCGAAGGGCTGAACTGGTTCTTCGATCACGCGGAAACGATCTCCGAGCGTTCGATGGACCGGATTGCGGCGCTCGGCGGCGGTGTCGCGGTGCAGCACCGGATGGCGTACCAGGGCGAATACTTCGTCGAGCGCTACGGCGCGCAGGCGGCGGAAGCCACGCCGCCGGTCGCGAAGATGCTCGACAAGGGCCTCAAGGTCTCGGCCGGCACCGACGCGACGCGCGTGGCGTCGTACAACCCGTGGGTGTCGCTCGCATGGCTGGTGACGGGCAAGACGGTCGGCGGCCTGCGGATGTACCCGCAGCGCAACCTGCTCGATCGCGAGACCGCGCTGCGCATGTGGACCGAGTACGTGACGTGGTTCTCGAACGAGGAAGGCAGGAAGGGGCGCATCGCGGTCGGGCAGCTCGCCGACCTGGTGGTCCCGGATCGCGATTTCTTCGCGTGCGCGGAGGACGATATCGCGGGCACGACCGCGTTGCTGACGGTGGTCGGCGGCAAGATCGTGTGGGGCGCGGGCCCGTTCGCGTCGCACGACGCGCCGATTCCGCCGGCGATGCCGGACTGGTCGCCGGTGCGCGAGTACGGCGGCTATGGCGGCTGGGGCGCGACGCAGCGCAACGGCGCGCCGCTGCAACGGGCGGCGGCCGCCGCGATGTGCGGCTGCGCGAACGCGTGCACCGTGCACCAGCATGCGCATGCGAGCGCGTGGGGCAGCGCATTGCCGACGTCGGACGCGAAGGGCTTCTGGGGCGCGTTCGGCTGTTCGTGCTGGGCGATCTGAGATGTCAACGCCCATCGGCCGGTACAGCCCCAGGTGGATCCGGGCCCTGCTTGCGCAGCCGTGGGTCGGCGCGCTGGTGCGACTTGCCCTCGTGTCGGCGTTTCTGATCGGCGGGATCGACAAGGCGACGCATTTCGACGACGCGGTGGCCGAGCAGGCGCATTTCGGGCTGCAGCCGGCCGCGCTGTGGGCTGCGCTGGCGGTTGTGGTCGAGATCGGCGGCTCGCTCTGCGTGGTGTTTCGCCGCTTCACGTGGCTCGGCGCCGGCGGCCTCGGCATGCTGACGCTCGTCGCGATGCTGGTGGCGAACGACTTCTGGAACCAGACGGGCACCGCGCATTTCATGGCGCTCAACAGCTTCTTCGAGCACCTGGGATTGATTGCCGCGCTGGTGCTCGTCACGATGCTGGGTGACGCACGGCATTCGGAAGGGGATGGGCGGGGCTGAACGCCAAATGGCATGGCGCAACAGGAACGCCGTTCGATCATGGCGCCGCGTTTGCGGCGCCATGTCTTGCTGCAGATCGTGAATGGCCTCTTGTTTGCCGCCCGCCACGGCGCTGCCGGGCCTCGACGATGGTCCTGCTATTTCACCGGCGTGAGGACCGGCGCCCCCTTGTCCTTGATCAGGACCACGACGAATCTTGCCGGCTTCGTGCTGCTGGCGTTTCGTCCGACCGTGTGCACGTCGTTCGGGCCTTCGTGGAACGTGTCGCCGGCCTGGAGCGTAACCGTCTTGCCGCCGTTCAGTCCCATCACGATGCTGCCGTCGAGCACATAGACGAATGCATGTGCGTCGTGGCGATGGACGGGGTCGACGCTGCCGGGCGGATAATCCACGACGATCAGCTCGACTTCCTTGCCCGGATACTCGGGCAACGGTTCCGTTGTCAGTTGCGTGACCCTGGCTTGTGGTGCGGCGGCAACCGGCTGAACGGGCATCAGCAACGACAGCACAAGCGGTGCAAGCGCGAGCACGATGCGTTTCATGTCGTTACTCCAGGTTGGCCTTGTCGAGCCCGAACATCTTGTCGACCGAGCCGGGCACCATGCGGAACGCGACGTTCAGCCGGTTCCAGCTGTTGATCGCGCCCACGAGGACGGTGAGATCCGACAGTTCCTTCTCGGAATAATGGGCACGCACGCGTTCGTACAGATCGTCCGGCACGCCATGCGACGAGAGATGCGTCAGCGCCTCGGTCCATTCGAGCGCGGCGCGCTCGCGCGGCGAGAATAGCGGCGACTCGCGCCAGATCGCGACGTGATGGATGCGCAGTTCGCGTTCGCCGTGGATCTTCGCCATCTTGATGTGCATGTCGACGCAGAACGCGCAGCCGTTGAGCTGCGACGCGCGAATCTCGACGAGCTCTCGTACTGGAACCTCGATCGTCGTCTTCTGAAGCAACCCGTCGAGCTCGACGAGTTTCCTGGTCAGTTCCGGCGATTGCTGAAAGTAATTGATACGCTGCGTCATGATCTGTTCTCCTGATTGGTGGAAGCGGCGCGAGTGGTCGTGCGCATGGCGACGCATCGCACGACCTGCCTGGCAACCATCGTAATCGCGGGTCCAGCGGGCTGGTAGAACCGGGAACGTGCGCACTCTGTTGCCGCTTCGGCACCAATCACGGTGATACGGCGACGACGCAGCAGAATCCCTGCCGCGCCATCTTCGAATAGGGGCACAGGCGCTCCGTGTCGCGGACGAGACGTTCAACGACCTGCCGGTCCACTCCCGGCATGCGGATGGTGACATTGGCGCTCAGCGCATATCCGCCATCGACCGGATCGCGACCGAACGTTACTTCGACGGCGACGGTCGTTTCCCGGATGTCGATCCGATCGCGTTGCGCGAGCAGGCTCAGCGCGCCGTGAAAGCACGCGGCGTAGCTGGCCGCGAATAGTTGCTCCGGATTGGTCCCGTTGCCGGGGCCGCCGAACGCGCCGGGCAGACGCAAATCGACCGCGAAATTCCCGTCGTCCGCGCGTGCGACGCCGGATGCGCGACCGTGCGCCGTCTCGCCGCCGGATACGGTGACGCTCGTCGTGTAGAGCGGCTGAAAATCGCGGCCCCGATATCGATCGAGGAGGGAAAGCGGAGGGGCCTGCAGCTTCTTGTCGTCCATGATGCATGCTCGAGTTCAGCGCGGCTTCGATTCCCGGCCTTCATGTGTCGAAGCGTGTTGCCACGAAGAAGAACATCTGCATGCTAGGGGAGCGCCGACGGCAACGGTATGGCCGCGCCGGGCGATTCAATGTTTCCCGTCGGACACCAGTCGCGACCGTGACACGGCGCCCGGCGGTTGCGATCCGGCATCGTGCGTCAGCGGTTCAGGCAGGCACGCAGCGTGTTCGCGTGACGCTGCGCGTCGTTCGCGTCGGCGAGGTTCGCGAACCCGATGACGAGGCCGCGCGGTGTTTGCGGTGTGTGGCTGTTCGCATACCAGATCGACAGCGGCAGGACCGCGAGCCCGGCTTCGCGGGCGCGCGCGGCGACGACGACATCGTCGACCGGCCCTTCGGGCCCGGCCGTAAACCGCACGGCGAACTGGATGCCGCCCGCCGGCAAGTCGACGATCAGCCGCTCGCCGAACGCCTGCCGCAACGCATGCACGATCAGCGTGCGGCGCTCGCCGTACAGCGCGCGCATGCGCTTCAGATGCCGGGCAAAGTGGCCTTGTGCGATGAAGTCGGCCAGGGCCGCCTGCAAGAGCGTCGGCGAGCCTGCGTTCATGCTGCATGCGACGCGTTCGACTCGCTCCACGGCACGCTCCGGCACGACCGCGCAGGCGAGCCGCAAGCCCGGGTACATCGCCTTGCTGAAGGTACTGCAATAGATCACGTGATCCCGCCGGTCGAGACTCTTCAACGCGGGCAGCGGTCGGCCCAGATAGCGGAACTCGCTGTCGTAATCGTCCTCGACGATCCACCCCGACGTCTTTTTGGCCCAATCCAGCAGCGCGATGCGGCGGGACAGCGACAGCGTATGCCCGAGCGGGCTCTGATGCGATGGCGTCACGAGCGCGAAACGCGCTTGCGCGTCGAGTTCCAGCCCGCGCTCGACGTCGATTCCCTCGGCATCCACCGGCACCGGGACGAGCTGTACGCCGGTCTCGGACAGGAAACCGCGCGCGAGCAGATAGCCGGGATCCTCGAACCAGACGCGGTCGTTCGGACGCGCGAGGCTGCGCAGCACGAGTTCCAGCGTGGATCGGTAGCCGCTGGTGATGAACACCTGTTCCGGCACGCAGGTGACGCCACGTGACAACCCCAGATAGGTAGCGATGTGTTCGCGCAGCGGCCTGTAGCCGGCCGGATTCGGATAGCCCAGCAGCGCGCGATCGCCACTGCGCGCACGCAGCGATACGAGGCGTTGCCATACCTTGCGCGGAAACGCGTCGAGGGCAGGAACGCCGGGCTGCAACGGGCGCGGCTCGCCGCTCAGCGCGACGGCGATCGGTTGCGCGCGTGGCGGAGGCGGGCTGTCGCGCGATATGCCCGGGGCCCGAACCACGCCGGCGGGTGGCGATTCGGCGTCACGTGCCGGAGTCGCCCGCGGCAGCGATTTCGGCAGCGACGGCGAGACGAACGTGCCTGCCGCACCGCGCATTTGCAGATAGCCCTCGTCGACCAGGATCGTATACGCCTGTTCGACGGTGCCGCGCGCCGTGTTCAGTTGCGTTGCCAGGCCGCGCAGCGCCGGCACGCGATCGCCGGGACGCAGGTGGCCGGCGGCGATCGCGGTTCTGAACCGCTCGCAGATCTGCAGATAGATCGGTAACCGATGCTGCCGGTCGATTTCGATGGTCAGCGTGGAAGGTTGCGCAGACATGACGGCCTCGGGTGACGGGACAGACGACGTATGGACCAGTCCGATCGACGATTCTTGGCACTGATGGATAGGACATGATTCTTCCACAATTGCGGCACGCGATGCGACGGTCAGCACATCCACCGGATCCGCCAGCCGTCATGTCCGTCTCGCATTCACATGCAATTCATTCGTCAGGAGATTTTGCGATGAAGATCGTTGTCATTGGCGGTTCGGGGCTGATCGGCTCGCGTGTCGTCACGCTGCTCGAGCAAGCCGGCCATCAGGCGATTGCCGCATCGCCGCGCACCGGCGTCAATACCGTCACGGGCGAGGGCCTCGCCGATGCGTTGACGGACGCGGACGTCGTCGTGGACGTGGCGAACGCACCGTCATGGGAGCCGCAGGCGGTCCTGGACTTCTTCCGCACGTCGGCACGCAATCTCGGCAAGGCCGAAGTGGCTGCGGGCGTGCGCCATCACGTTGCGCTGTCGATCGTCGGTTGCGACCGGATGCCGGGGAACGGCTATTTCGCGGCCAAGGTCGCGCAGGAGCAGGCAATCGAGGCGGCGGGCGTGCCGTACACGATCGTGCGCGCGACGCAATTCATGGAATTCATTGGTGGCATCGCGGATGCCGGCACGCAAGACGGTACCGTGCGCATCGGCGACGGACTGTTCCAGCCGATCGCTGCCGAAGACGTGTCGGCACTCGTCGCGCAGGTCGCGCTCGCCGCGCCGCAGAACGGCACGATCGAGATCGCGGGCCCGGATCGCGCGCCGTTCGCGGAGATCGTCGCGCGCTACTTGAAGTCGGTCGGCGACCCGCGCCCGGTGGTGACCGATCGCGACGCCCGCTACTACGGCGGTCGCGTCGAGGAAACATCGCTGGTGCCGCTCGGGGCCGCCCGGCTTGGCCGCATCGGTCTCGACCAGTGGCTGGCAAGGAACTGATTCACGTTTGCACGTATGCGGTACGTCGGCGCTTGCCGGCGACGTGCCGATCCGTATGAGCAGCACGTCTGGGGGCAGCGGAAATGATTCATTCGGAACAGTCGGAACACGGCCCGCGCCGCGACCTGGCCAGTCGCGCCGACGCGCTGTCGGCGAGCTTCGGTGCGAGCTATGCAGGCATCCTCGCATTCGTTGCCGTGGCGAGCGAGGGAAGTTTCACCAAGGCCGCCGAATTGCTCGGCGTCGGGCGGCCGGCCGTCAGCCGGAACGTCCAGAAGCTGGAGACGCAACTGAGCACGCGGCTGTTCCAGCGGACCACGCGCACGACCGAGCTGACGAGCGAGGGCCGGCGCTTCTTCGAGAATTGCCATCAGGGCGTGGCGCAGATCGTCGAAGCGATGAACGACATGCTGGAATTGCGGCAGGGGCCGCCGCGCGGCCTCATTCGCATCAGCTCGGCAGTGGGATTCGGAAGGAAGATCGTCGCGCCGCTGCTCGAAAAGTTCGCGCATGCCTATCCGGACATCGCCATCGACCTGCTGCTCGACGATCGCCCCGTCGATCTGGTATCCGAACGGATTGACGTATCGTTTCGCAACGGGCGTATCGAGGACTCCAGCATCATCGCCCGGCAACTGATTCCGATGCAGATGGCGCTTTGCGCGGCGCCGTCGTATGTGGCGAGGCACGGACTCCCGCAGAGCATCGAGGACCTCGGCCGGCACGCGTGCATCAATTTCCGGTTTGCGAGCGGGCGGCTGTTCGAATGGGAGTTCAACGTGGACGGCCGCATGCAGAAGTATCTGCCGACGTCGCGCCTCACGTTCAACGACGCGGATCTGGTGTTGCGGGCGGTGCTCAACGGTGCGGGCATCGCGCAGATGGCGGCGTATCAGATTCGCGACCATCTCGCGTCGAACGAGCTCGTCGTCGCGCTGGCGAAGCATGTGCCGGAGGATCGCGGCCACTACATCTGCTATCTGAGCCGGCAGCACCTTCCGACGCGCATCCGGATCTTCGTCGACTTCATGACCGAGCAGATTCGCGCGCTCGATCTCAACTGCATGACGCGGTTCAATCCGGAGGTGCCGGTGTTGTCGTCGGTGGCATCGGCGGGGCTGGCGGCTTGATGCAACGCCACACGTGTTCTTCCGCGATCCGGGTGCCGAACAGCAGAATGCCCTGTTGCTGTTCGGGCCGGCCCGGATACACGAAGTCATGGCCCATTGCCGTCGGCCACGACATGTCGAACGGCGTCATGAGCCGATGCGCCGCCATGCTCCGGGTCAGCGCAGCTCGCTGAAGCGCGGATCGATATACGCGTCGACGTCCTGCGACTGTTTATACACGGCGTTACGCACGTTGAACGCGTTCGCGTTTCGGGTCGAGCCGTAGATCGAGTCGAGTCCGTCACCCTTGCGGAACGCCTGCTTCGCGGCCGACGCGTCGAGCAGGTGAGTGCCTTTCAGCAGCGGGAGATATTGCGCGGGCGTGAGGCCCACGCGTGCGGACATGATCTTCACCGCATCGGCCTGCGTCTTCGGATCGTTGATATACGCGACGCAGCGATACCAGACCTTGACCACCTTCGCCCAGTCGGCCCGACGCGCCGCGAGGCTCGCCGGCGCGACCGTGATCGCATCGTAGATCAGCCCCGGCGCATCCGCCGACGTGAAGATCGCGCGTGCGCCGGGTGCGCGTTTCAACGCCTCGCCCGCGTTCGGCTGCCATGCGGCCACGGCGGCGATGTCGGCCGACGAACCGAGCACCTGCGGCAGTTCGTTGGTTTTCGCATTCACGAGTGTCACGTCGCCGTCCTTCAGCCCGTGCTTCTGCAGCGCGGTTTCGAGCAGCAGGTGATCGACGAGGCCGAGCTCGACGCCGACCTTCTTGCCTTTCAGGCCTTCGACGGTGCGCAGCGGCGGCTTCGCGACGATCATGTCGTTGCCGGCCGAGTAGTCGGTCAGCAGGATCATGACGTTCTTCGCGCCGGCCGCGCCGGTGACGAGCGCGTCGCCGTTGGTCGCCGCGACCGCGTCGAGCTTGCCGGCGGAAAACGCGTCGAGCGACGCCGAATAATCGAACCATTCGAAGTCGACGTCGACGCCAGCTTCCTTGAACCAGCCCTTGTCGAGCGCGACCTGGAACGCGACCCAGCCCGGCCAGTCGCTGTAACCGATTTTCAGCGGCGTTGCCGCGTGCGCGGCGGGCGCTGCCAGCAGTGCGGCGGCCGCGACGGCGGCGCCCAATGCGTGACGGATGGAACGGAAGGAACGGAGGGACGGCAGGCGGCGGAGCGCCAGGGCGGGACGGGTCATCGTTGTTCTCCAGGAGACCGGGATCGGGATCGTCGATTCGGACCGTGCCTGTGCGCGGTCCGGCCGCGTGGCCGGTTCCTGCGGATGCGGAACGTGAAGCGGCCACGGAGAGGCGCGACGGCCGTTGCCATCGCCAATCTCCCGGGCTTTTGTCCCGCCGTGTAGCGCATGCATCCGGTCTCGCGAACGGACGAACCCGCGCCGGGTTGCTCTCGGACCAGACGTTCGATGAACCGGAACCCTAGCACCCCTAAGATGCGACGCCGCCGCACCTCTCGGCGTCATGCCGAGCGAGAAGCGTGCCAATGGCGCGCGGCAACGCGATTCAACGGCGGCGGACGGTGCGCTGAAGTTCGATGAAGCGGGCGGAGAACAGCGCGCTCAATGCGCGCCGGAGCAGGTCGAGCTTGTTCATGACGAGCCGGTATCGAGTGACGGTGCACACGTTCAGCAAAGCCCATGCCATTGCCGAACGTGCGGCGCGGGTGTGCGCGATGCGCACTGCGCCGGTGCGCGATCGCGTGCGCATGGTGCGTCGCACGCCCGCCGCGAGGGCAAGCGGCCGCCGTCCATTCGCGCATGCCGCGCATCATTGGGCCGTCGTGGCGCGTCGCGCGGTCATTGCGCGGCGGCTGGCACGCAACTCGCTTTATCGACACCCGAGAGGTGCGAAGCAATTTGCATCATCTTCAGGATCGCTAGGGTTCCGGTCGTGCGGCGTTCGCGCCGTGCGATGACTGGTCCGAGAGCAATCCGGTCTTGCCTTCGCCTCGATTCGAGGAAACGGCGAGGCTCCACGGAGGGATAAAAGCCCGGGAGGTCGCGATGTCGTTCGGTCGCCCTCTCACGCCTTTTGTCCAACCGACCACGGAGCCGCCATGTCGCCGAGCCCCCAAGCCGTCCCCGTCCTTGTTCCGCAGCCACACGTCGCGTGGGAAACGTTGATCCCCGCAGGAACCCACTGGTCGGGCATCCTGCGCCGCGGCCTCGCGCTGCGTATCGTCGATATCGACGGCGGCGCGAACCTGTCCGCCGTCTTCCATCGCCAGGAAGATCCGCTCGAACGCTACAACATGGCCGACACGCTGAAGGCGCAGCACACCGCGCACCTCACGCGCGGCCATGCGCTGTACACGGACATGGGGCGTGTGATCGCGTCGATTACGGCCGACACGCTCGGCTGGCACGACCCGCTCGGCGGCGTCGGCGATGCGCGGTTGTTCGCGCAGAAGTACGGCACGACGTCGTACCAGGCCGATCGCAACGCGATGATCCGCAACGGCCGCGACAGCCTCGTGCTCGAGCTCGCGAAATACGGACTGTCGGCACGCGATCTCGCCGCGAACGTCAACTTCTTCAGCAGGCTCGACACGCGCGACGACGGCGCGCTCGATTTCGTCGCCGGCCATTCGCCGGCCGGCAGCGCGCTCGACCTGCGCTTCGAGATGAACACGCTCGCGGCGTTCTCGACCGCGCCGCATCCGCTCGATCCGCGTGCGGACTACGCGCCGAAGCCCGTGAAGCTGATCGCGTACCGCGCGTATCCGGTGGACGGCGCCGCGCCCGAGGACGACCCGTGCCGCCGCGCATGCGCGGAGAACATCCGCGGCTTCGCCAACACCGACCGCCTGTTCGCGTAAGGAGCCCGACCATGCCCATCATCGAAAGCCGTCTCGACCCGCGCGACGCGATCCACGACACCACGCTGAAAGCGGGCGAGCCGTGGCTGCACGACCTGAAACGCGGACAGGTCCTCCGCATCCTCGACCTGGAAGGCAACCAGGCGGTCGACACGTTGTTCTACCGGTCCGACGACACCGAGGAGCGCTACAGCGCGCAGGACACGATTCGCGCGCAGCGCAACCTGTACCTGAGCGCGGGCAGCGTGCTGCTGTCCAGCCGGGGCAACCCGATGGCGACGATCGTCGCCGACACCTGCGGCCGCCACGACACGCTCGGTGGCGCATGCGCGGCCGAGAGCAACACCGTCCGCTATTCGCTCGACAAGCGTTACATGCACAACTGCCGCGACAGCTTCCTCAACGCGATCGCGCACTGCACGTGCGGCGCGGGCGCGCGGCTCGGCAAGCGCGACCTCGTCGGCAACGTCAACTTCTTCATGAACGTGCCCGTCACGCCGCTCGGCGGGCTCACGTTCGAGGACGGCATTTCCGCGCCCGGCAAGTACGTCGAGATGCGCGCGGAGATGGACGTCACCGTGCTGATCTCGAACTGCCCGCAACTCAACAACCCGTGCAACGGCTACAACCCGACGCCCGTGCGCCTGACGATCTGGGAGGCCGAATGAACCACGCCCACGCTCACGGTCATTCGCGGGAGGCAACATGAGATTCGCCAAGGTCCTCGTCGCGAACCGCGGCGAAATCGCGTGCCGCGTGATCCGCACGCTCAAGCGCCTCGGCATCGCGTCGGTCGCGATCTATTCGGATGCCGATCGCGATGCGCGTCACGTGGCGCTCGCCGACGAAGCGGTGCGCGTCGGGCCCGCGCCGTCGGCCGACAGCTACCTGAACGTCGCGGCGATCCTCGCCGCCGCGCGCGAGACCGGCGCGCAGGCCGTCCATCCCGGCTACGGCTTCCTGTCCGAGCATGCCGGTTTCGCCGATGCGTGCGAAGCGGCCGGCCTGCGCTTCATCGGGCCGTGCGGCGATCACATGCGCGCGTTCGGCCTCAAGCACACCGCGCGCGCGCTCGCCGCCGCACAGGGCGTCGCGCTGCTGCCGGGCACGGGCCTGCTCGACGACGTGGCGACGGCGCTCGCCCAAGCCGACGCAATCGGTTATCCCGTGATGCTGAAAAGCACCGCCGGCGGCGGCGGGATCGGCATGTCGTTATGCCGCGATGCCGCGCAGCTTGAGGCGGCTTTCGAATCCGTCGTGCGGCTCGGCAATGCGAACTTCGCGCATGCGGGCGTCTATCTCGAGAAGTTCGTCGAACATGCGCGGCACATCGAAGTGCAGATTTTCGGCGACGGCCGGGGTGGCGCGATCGCGCTCGGCGAACGCGATTGCTCCGTGCAGCGCCGCAACCAGAAGGTGATCGAGGAAACGCCCGCGCCGGACCTGACCGGCGCCGAGCGCGACGCGCTGCATGCGAGCGCGGTGCGGCTTGCCCGCGCCGTCGGCTATGCGTCGGCCGGCACCGTCGAATTCGTGTTCGACGCGAACGCGCGGCAGTTCTATTTCCTCGAGGTGAATACGCGGTTGCAGGTCGAACATTGCGTGACCGAAGCGGTGACGGGCGTCGATCTCGTGGAATGGATGATCCTGCAGGCCGAAGGCGACCTGCCGCCGCTCGACACGCTTGCCGTCGCTCCGCGCGGCGCGAGCATCCAGGTGCGGCTCTATGCGGAGGATCCGCACAAGCAGTTTCAGCCGAGCGCGGGTCTGCTCACGCACGTCGCGTTTCCGGACGACGTGCGCGTCGACGGGTGGATCGAAGCGGGCACCGAGATCAGTGCGCATTACGATCCGCTGCTCGCGAAGCTGATCGTGCGCGGCGATACGCGGCGCGACGCGCTGGCCGCATTGCAGGCCGCGCTGGCGCGCACCGAGCTGTACGGGATCGAGACCAACCTCGACTACCTGCGCGCCGTCGTCGGTTCGGACACATTCGCGCGCGGCGCGCCGACGACGGCATTCCTGTCGCGCTTCGTGTTCGCGCCGCATACGATCGACGTGCTCGACGGCGGCGTGCAGACCACCGTGCAGCAGGCTCCCGGGCGCGTCGGCTACTGGAGCGTCGGCGTGCCGCCGTCCGGGCCGATGGACGATCGCGCGTTCGACCTCGCGAACGCGCTGCTCGGCAACGCGCGCGACGCGGCGGGGCTGGAATTCACGATGGTCGGCGCGACGCTGCGCTTCAACACGGCGACGTTGTTCGTGCTTGGCGGCGCGCCGCTCGCGGCCACGCTCGACGGCGAGCCCGCGCCGTTCTGGCAGGTGCTGCGCGCGCGGCCCGGCGCGGTGCTGAAGCTCGGCGGCGTGACGGGCGCGGGCGTGCGCGCATGCCTGGCCGTGAAGGGCGGGCTGCAGGTGCCTGACTATCTCGGCAGCAAGGCGACCTTCACGCTCGGCCAGTTCGGCGGCCACGCGGGGCGCGCGCTGCGCAAGGGCGACGTGTTGCATCTGCACGCGGACGCGGGGCGCGGCGACGCGGGCGCGACGCTGGCCGAAGCCGACGTTCCCGCGCTGACGCATGCATGGACGCTCGGCGTGCTCGACGGTCCTCACGGCGCGCCCGATTTCTTCACGCCCGACGACATCGCGATGCTCTACGGCACGCAGTGGACGGTCCATTACAACTCCAGCCGCACCGGCGTGCGGCTGATCGGCCCGAAGCCGCAATGGGCGCGCGTGGACGGCGGCGAGGCGGGCCTGCATCCGTCGAACATCCACGACAACGCGTATGCGATCGGTGCGGTCGATTTCACCGGTGACATGCCAGTGATTCTGGGCCCGGACGGTCCGAGCCTCGGTGGCTTCGTGTGCCCGGTGACGGTCGTGCGCGACGAGTTGTGGAAGCTCGGGCAGTTGCGCCCCGGCGATACCGTGCGGTTCGTGCGCGCCCGCGTGTCGCCCGTGCCGGCGGCCCCGGCGATCGCGCCGGCGGCATCCGCGGATGCGCCGGACGATTGCGTGCTGCATCGCGACTCGTCGGCCGGCGGCGGCATCGGTGTGGTGTACCGGCGCTCGGGCGATCGCAACGTGCTGATTGAATACGGGCCGCTCGTGCTCGACCTCAACCTGCGCTTTCGCGTGCACGCGCTGATGTGCTGGCTCGACGCGCACCGGCTGCCCGGCATGCTCGACCTGACGCCGGGAATTCGCTCGCTGCAGGTGCAGTTCGACGCGCGGACGCTGCCGCTCGCCACGCTGCTCGCGCATCTGCAGGCCGCCGAGCGCGAACTGCCGGACGTGGCCGACATGCGCGTGCCGAACCGCATCGTGCATCTGCCGCTGTCGTGGGACGACCCGTCGACGCGCGTCGCGATCGAGCGCTACATGCAGTCGGTGCGGCCCGATGCGCCGTGGTGCCCGAGCAATATCGAGTTCATCCGGCGCATCAACGGCCTGGCGAGCATCGACGACGTCAGGCGCATCGTGTTCGACGCGCGCTATCTGGTGATGGGGCTCGGCGACGTCTACCTCGGTGCGCCGGTTGCGACGCCGATCGATCCGCGGCACCGGCTGGTGACCACGAAGTACAACCCCGCGCGCACCTGGACGCCGGAGAACGCGGTCGGCATCGGCGGCGCGTACCTGTGCGTGTACGGAATGGAAGGGCCCGGCGGCTACCAGTTCGTCGGCCGGACCGTGCAGATGTGGAACCGCCACCGCACCACGCGCGAATTCGAGGCCGGCAAGCCGTGGCTGCTGCGCTTCTTCGACGAGATCCGCTTTTACGAAGTCGGCGAGGCGGAGCTGAGCGCGCTGCGCGCGGATTTCGTCGCGGGCCGCGCGGCGCTGAGGATCGAGGAATCCGTGTTCGATCTGGGCGCATACAACCGCTTTCTGCGCGAGGAGGCCGATTCCATCGCGACGTTCAAGGCCGCGCAGCAAACCGCGTTCGAAGCCGAACGCGAGCGATGGCGGGCGGCCGGGCAGGCGGAATACGTCGGCGAGGCGGAGCCGGGCGACGCGCAGGCGGCACGGGCAGCGGGCGTGCTCGACGACACGCAGCGGGCGATTGCCGCGGACGTGTCGGGCAGCGTGTGGAAGGTGCTGGTGGAGGCCGGCGAGCGCGTGACCGAAGGGCAGGTCGTCGCGATCATCGAGTCGATGAAGATGGAGGTGGCGGTGACGGCAACGGAAGACGGCACGATCGAGACGATCGATTGCGCGCCGGGCGCGGCGGTGGTCGCCGGCCAGCGGCTGATGGTGATGAAGGCGGGCGCCGCCGAGGAGGTCGCATGAGCACGACGGAACGTTCTCTCCTGCCGGGGCTGCGCTCGATTGCCGCGCTGCGCGCGCGCTACGTGGCGGGTGAGCTGACGCCGCATGCGCTCGTCGATGCGATCGCCGCGCATTTCGACGCCGGCGACCCGCATCATGCGTGGATACGGCCGCTGACGCGCGCGGAGATGACACGGTATGCCGACGCGCTCGCCGGGCGCGACGTCGCGTCGTTGCCGCTTTACGGCGTGCCGTTCGCGATCAAGGACAACATCGACCTCGCCGGCATACCGACGACGGCGGCTTGCCCGGCTTATGCGTACACGCCGGCGCGCAGCGCGCCCGTGGTCGAGCGGTTGATCGCGGCCGGTGCGATTCCGGTCGGCAAGACCAATCTCGACCAGTTCGCGACCGGGCTTTCGGGACAGCGCTCGCCATACGGCGCGTGCCGCAATGCGCTCGATCCGCGCTATGCGTCGGGCGGGTCGAGTTCCGGATCGGCGGTGGCGGTCGCACTCGGTGTCGCGACGTTCTCGCTCGGCACCGACACGGCCGGTTCCGGACGCGTGCCGGCCGCGTTCCACGGCCTCGTCGGGCTCAAGCCGACCCGAGGTGTGGTGAGTACGCTCGGCGTCGTGCCGGCCTGTCGGTCGCTCGATTGCGTGTCGGTGTTCGCGCACTCGCCGGCGGATGCGCGGGCGGTGTTCGATGCCGCGCACGGCGTGACCGAAGGCGATCCGTACGGGCGCGCATGGCAGCCGCCGGCGGGCGCGGGCGGACTTCGCGCGCATCCGGCGCGGCTGCTCGCGCAGGTTCGCTTCGGCGCGCCGCGTGCCGATCAGCTCGAATTCTTCGGTGACGATTCGTATCGCGCGGCATGGGGCGCGGCGCTCGAACGCCTGCGCGCAACCGGCGCGCAGGTCGTCGAGATCGATTTCAGCCCATTCCTGGCCACCGCGCGGCTGTTGTACGACGGCCCGTGGGTCGCCGAGCGGCTCGCCGCGATCGGCGCATTCGCCGCGCGGGAGCCCGATGCATTGCATCCGGTGATTCGCGAAATCGTCGGCGGCGCGTCGCGCTTCAGCGCGGCCGACGCGTTCGTCGCGTTCGACCGGCTCGCGACGCTGCGCGTCGAAGCGGCGCGCGCGTGGAGCGGGCTCGACGCGATCGTGATGCCGACCTCGGCGACGACCGCGACCGTCGACGCGCTCGAAGCCGATCCGATCGGCGTCAACTCGCGCTTCGGCTACTACACGAATTTCGTCAACCTGCTC
The DNA here is from genome assembly GCF_001718315.1 of Burkholderia diffusa. NCBI lineage: Bacteria > Pseudomonadati > Pseudomonadota > Betaproteobacteria > Burkholderiales > Burkholderiaceae > Burkholderia > Burkholderia diffusa. The sequence goes on from NZ_CP013364.1 coordinate 27,763, forward strand.
GACCTGTCGGCGATCGCCGTGCCGGCCGGCAGGTGCGAAAGCGGGCGGCATGCGGGCCTGCCGTTCGGGATCACGTTCGTCGGCCGTGCGCACGACGATGCACGGCTGCTCGATCTCGCACAGGCGTGGTGCGACGGCGCCGTCGCTGCCGGCGATGCGGGCGTCGGCGAGGCCGGGGCGCCGGCGACGGCCGCATCTGCGTGCGATGAATCATCCGCTGTCGTGCGCGTGGCGGTCGTCGGCGCGCATCTGCGTGGCGAGCCGTTGAACGGGCAGCTCACGCAGCGCGGTGCGCGGTTCGTCGCCGCGACGACGACCGCTGCGGCCTATCGACTCTACGCGCTGTCCGCGGCGGCCTGCGGCGGCGTCGCCAAGCCGGGCCTCGTGCGCGTGCCGGACGGCGGCGCGCCGATCGTGGTCGAGATATGGGAGATGCCCGTCGACGCGTACGGCAGCTTCGTCGCCGGGATCGCGGCACCGCTCGGCATCGGCACGCTTGTGCTCGAGGACGGCTCGCGGGTGCAGGGCTTCTTGTGTGAAAGCGCGGCGCTCGACGATGCGCGGGACATCACGCGCTTCGGCGGCTGGCGGGCTTACCTGGCACAGGCCGCCAGCGGCGCATTGCAATGAACGCCCGGTCGCGCGTTGCTTCGGCAACTGCGTGACCGGCACCCGAAACGATACGGAGATTCCCATGTCAACGACCCGCAACACGACAGGCTGGCTCGCCGTGCGCCGCGAGCTGACGGCGCGCGGCAAATGGACGCTCGGCCTGGCGTCCTTCCTGCTGCCGTTCGCCGTCTGGTGCCTGATCAGCTACGTGCCCTTCATCTGGCATCCGCAAATGCGCATCACGAATCCGGGAAGCGTCGACTATTTCCAGACCGGCATGCAGATCGACCGCGACGTGTTCGACGACGAACTCGCGCATGCGCGCGCGGCGCACGCGGCCGTGCCCGAGGGCGTGCGAGCGAACCCGGTGTACCTCCCTGCGCCGCATCAGGTGCTGCGCGCGTTCTACACGGCGTTCACGACGCCGCCCGCATCGCGCGACGGCGTGTGGCTGCACGAGAGCCTGTGGCACAGCATCCGGATCATCTTCTGGGGCTTCGTGATCTCGTCCGCGATCGGCGTGCCGCTCGGCATCGTCTGCGGCACATTCAGTGCGCTCGCGCGACTGCAGGAGCCGTTCCTGGAGTTCTTCCGCTACCTGCCGGCGCCGGCGTTCGGTGCGCTGATGGTCGCGATCCTCGGCATCTACGACGCGCCGAAGGTCGCGATCATCGTGATCGGCACGCTGTTCCAGCAGGTGCTGATCATCGCGAACACGACGCGCAAGCTCGAATACGGGCTGTTCGAGGCTGCGATGACGCTCGGCACGAAGAAACTGCAACTGCTCACGCACGTCGTGATTCCAGGCGTGCTGCCCGACCTGTATCGCGACCAGCGGATCCTGCTCGGCTGGGCATGGACCTACCTGATCGTCGCCGAACTCGTCGGCACGAGCTCGGGCATCACGTGGTACATCAGCCAGCAGGCGCGCTACCAGCATTTCGACAACGTATACGCGGCGATCCTGATGATCGGGATCATCGGCCTCGGCACCGACATCGCGCTCGGACTGCTCGGCCGCAAGCTGTTTCCGTGGGATCGCACGCTGAAGGCGTGACGCCCGTTGACGCGCATCCATCGACCGATTTCCGTAGAGGGCATCATGCAGAATCCGCAGGCCGTTCCCGATTACCTGATTCAATCCGACGCGGTGCGCGAGCGCTTCGCGCGGCTCAAAGCCCGCGACGTGATACTCGACGTGCGTCACGTCGGCAAGCGATTCGCGACGCCGCAGGGCGAGTGCGTCGCGCTCGACGACATCAGTTTCCGCACCCACCGGCGCGAGTTCGTGTGCGTGATCGGCCCGTCCGGCTGCGGCAAGTCGACGCTGATTCGCATCCTGGCCGGGCTCGACGCGCAGACGAGCGGCGAGGTGCTGCTGGACGGCAAGCCCGTGCAGGGGCCGGGCGCCGATCGCGGGATGGTGTTCCAGGGCTATACGCTGTTTCCGTGGCTCACCGTGAAGAAGAACGTGATGTTCGGGCTCCGGATGAACGGCAGCAGCGGCAGCGAAGCCGAGCGCGAGGCACTGCAATGGCTCGATCTGGTCGGGCTGACGCGGTTCGCCGATGTGTATCCGCATCAGTTGTCGGGCGGCATGAAGCAGCGCGTGGCGATCGCCCGCGCGCTCGCGAACCGTCCGCGCATCCTGCTGATGGACGAACCGTTCGGCGCGCTCGACGCGCAGACGCGCGCACGGATGCAGACACATCTGCTCGACATCTGGCGCAATATCGACGTGACGATCCTGTTCATCACGCACGATCTCGACGAGGCGATTTTCCTCGCGGACCGGATTCTCGTGCTGAAGGCGAACCCGGGCGGCGTGCAGGAGCTGATCGAGGTGCCGGTCCCGCGGCCGCGGGACTATTCGCAGGTCAATACGCCGGAATTCATCGCGACGAAGGCGCGGCTCGAAGCGCTGATCCATCCGAAGGAGGTGGCAGCAGACGACGAAGGTGTGAAGCCGCATATGATCCGGATGACGGACGTTTCGGATAACGTCGAATAGCAGGCGCACCGCGAGCGATCCTGGCCGAGGCCGAGTGCGCCCGCGTATCTGTCCCACGGAACGCTTCTACGCGCGCGGCGAGAGGCGGGCGCGCAGGAACCGAGCCCGGATTCGCGAACTCCGTCACGACGGCCGCACGCTGCCCGCAGACGAGCGGCGCGTGCGCACTCGAGCGCATTTCGACGGGCTGGGGCCGGATCGGAATGCGTTGCAGGATCGCCGGGCCGACGGCTTGGATCCAAACTTAAACGATTTGTGATCCCTTTGCGCCGCAAAATTTTGCACAATGGCGGCAGCGCGGCGTTGCTGCCGCGAACCGCCCCGGCATGCCGGCCTTCCGGTTGAAACGGGGCAACCGGAACGACGCTTCGAAACCAGCCCGAGACCGCCACCGACGTGCCGCCACCGACCGCCATGGACCACCCCAAACGCATCCTGATCGTCGAGGACGATGCCGACATCGCCGACGTGCTGAGCCTGCACCTGCGCGACGAGCGCTACGAAGTGGTCCACAGCGCGGACGGCACGGAAGGGCTGCGCCTGCTCGAACAGGGCAACTGGGATGCGCTGATCCTCGACCTGATGCTGCCCGGCGTAGACGGTCTGGAGATCTGCCGGCGCGCGCGCGCGATGGCGCGCTACACGCCGATCATCATCACGAGCGCACGCTCGAGCGAGGTGCACCGGATACTCGGCCTCGAGCTGGGCGCCGACGACTACCTCGCAAAGCCGTTCTCGGTGCTCGAACTCGTCGCGCGGGTCAAGGCGCTGTTGCGGCGCGTCGACGCGCTCGCGCGCGATTCGCGGATCGACGCGGGCACGCTCGACGTGGCCGGGCTGTCGATCGACCCGATCGCGCGGGAAGCCGCCGTCGACGGTACGCGCATCGACCTCACGCCACGCGAGTTCGACCTGCTGTATTTCTTTGCGCGGCATCCGGGCAAGGTGTTCTCGCGGATGGACCTGCTCAACGCCGTGTGGGGCTACCAGCACGAAGGCTACGAGCACACCGTGAACACCCACATCAACCGGCTGCGCGCGAAGATCGAGGCCGATCCGGCCGAACCCGTGCGCATCCTCACCGTGTGGGGACGCGGCTACAAGCTCGCCGCGCCGGATCAGCGGGACGCGTGATGAAGCTGACCCTCACCCAGCGGCTGTCGCTCGTGTTCTCGATCCTGCTGCTCGCATGTTCGGGGGCGTCGGCATGGCTGCAGATCCGCGCGAACGACATGCGCGAGAAGGAAGTCGTGCAGGGCCTGTCGCGCGATCTCGCCGCGCATATCGCGAGCAGCACGCCGCTGATGGACGCGAACGGGCTGCGCCCGGACGCCTTGCGCACGTTGTTCGGCCAGCTGATGGGCGTGAACCCGAGCGTCGAGGTGTACCTGCTCGACAACGCCGGGCGCATCCGGGGCGACGATGCGCCGCCGGGCCATGTGAAGCGCGACCGCGTCGATCTCGCGCCGGTGCAGCGCTTTATCGCGGGCGAGCCGCTGCCGATCCTCGGCGACGATCCCCGCAGCCCCGACGCGCGCAAAGTTTTCAGCGCCGCGCCGTTGCAGCGTGCGGGACAGCCGCCGTCCGGCTACATCTACGTGGTGCTGCTTGGGGAAGCGCACGACCGGCTGGCCGCGCGCGTCGACGCCGGCAGCGTGCTACGCACGACGCTGTGGTCGATGGCGCTGGTCGCGCTGCTCGGCCTGCTCGCCGGCCTGACCGCGTTCAGTTTCATCACGCGCCCGCTGCGCCGGCTTACCGACGCGATGCGCCGCTTCGACGCGAACGCCGCGCCCGACACGCAGCCGCCGGTGCCGCGCTCGCCGCCGGGGCGGCGCGGCGACGACATCGCGGTGCTCGAATCCGCGTTCGCGCAGATGGCCGACCGTATCGGCGACCAGTGGCGCGCGCTGACGCGCCAGGACCAGCAGCGGCGCGAGCTGATCACGAACATCTCGCACGACCTGCGCACGCCGCTGACGTCGCTGCACGGCTATCTGGAAACGCTGTCGCTGAAGTCCGACGCGCTCGCGGAGTCCGAACGCCGCCGCTACCTGTCGATCGCGCTTGCGCAGAGCACGAAGGTCGGCCGGCTCGCGCAAGCGCTGTTCGAACTCGCGCGGCTCGAATCGGGCGGCGTGCAGGCCGAGCGCGAACCGTTCTCGCTCGTCGATCTCGTGCAGGACGTATTCGAGAAGTTCGAACTCGCGGCGCAGTCGCGCGGCGTCACGCTGCATGCGCGCATCCCGCCGCGCGTGCCGATCGTGTCGGCCGATCTCGGGATGATCGAGCGCGTGCTGACCAACCTGCTCGACAACGCATTGCGGCACACGCCGCGGCATGGCGAAGTCGAAGTCGCGCTGACGCCGAGGGACGATCGCGTGGTGGTGACCGTATCGGATACCGGCGAAGGCATTCCGCCGGCGCGGCGCGAAGGGCTGTTCCAGCGGCCGCAGCGGCCGATGAGCGGCGGCGCGGCGACGCGCGGCGGGCTTGGGCTGCTGATCGTGCACCGGATGCTGGCGCTCAACGGCAGTGCGATCCGGCTCGTCGACCGGGACGGGTGCGGCGCGGTGTTCGAGTTCGCGCTGGCGGTCGCGCACCCGGCGGCCGGCGACGCGCACTGAAACCGGCGGCGATGCCCGCTCGCTGGCGCGTGGCGCTTATCCGCCGCGCTTGCGCCGCACGTCGCTCGGCGTCGTGCCGGTCCAGCGCTTGAACGCGTGGCGGAATCCCACTGCGTCGCTGAAACCGAGCGTGAGTGCGATGTCCTCGGTGCTGAGCGTGGTGGTGGACAGATAGTCGATCGCGAGCGCCTTGCGCACGCTCGTCAGCAACTCGCTGTACGACGTGCCTTCGGCATCGAGCTTGCGGCGCAGCGTGCGCGACGTCATGCAAAGGATGTCGGCGATCGCGTCGATGTCCGGGAACTGTCCGGGCGTGCGTGTGAGTTCCTGGTAGACCCGCCGCGTGACGCCCGCCTGGCTGCGCAATTCGTCGAGCAGGCGCGCGCAGTGCGACGATACCTGTGCGGCCGTGATCGGGTTCGCGAGCTGCGGCGCACGCGTGAGCCACGCGGCCGGGTAGCTCAACACGTGATGCGGCTGGTCGAACGCGATCGGGCATTCGAGCGCATCGGACAGCAGCGCCGCATGCGGCGGTCGCGGTTGCGCGAACTGCGCGCGGGCCGGCACGCACCATGCACCCATCACGTCCTTGATGATGGTCACGTGCAGCGCGAACTGCATGTCGATCAGGAAGCGGTAGAGGGGCAGGTCCGGCTCCGGCAGCGCGGCTTCGTGCGGATCGGGAAACAGCCACGACGCGGTGTCGCCCTGTTCGACCCAGCGGATCGCGAGCATCCCGTTCGCGAGCTGGTGATATTTGACTGCCGAATCGAACGCATGCGCGAGCGATTCGGAACACAGCATCGCGTAGCCGTACATCCCGTAGCTCGACGCATGCAGCCGGCGGCCGACACGCACGCCGAGATCGGTGCCGTCGTAGCGGCCGATCGCGTTGCGCGCGGCGCGCAGGAACTGCAGTTGCGACGTGAGCGTGAACGGGTCGGTGACGGCGTCCGGCGACAGGCCGGTGCCGTCGAGCACGGCGGCCGGGTCGAGGCCGAGTTCGCGGGCGACACCGACGAGCACGGCCAGCTTGGCCGGCGAGAAGCGCTTCTCGCGCAACGCGTGGGCGAGCGGGGCGTCCGGCAGCGAGGCTGCGCCGGCGGCCGTCGGGGTCAAGAGCGCACTGCGCGGCATGGCTGGTTCTGCGTCCGATTCGATACCGTTCCGGGTTCGCGATTCTGCGCCGGAACGCGCGGGCGCGCCATAGGGTTCACCCTGATACGGACGGGCTTGCAGAGCCCGACAACGGCAAGCCGACGCGCGAGCGCACGCCGCGCGTGGCGGCGCGCCGGGCGCCCGCGTGTCCGTTTCGATCATCTTTTCGACCGCCGGGATCATTTTCAAAGCACCTTTGGCGGGCGATAGTCGCCGATCAGGCGACGGCCCATGCGCATCAGATGCGCGGGCCGCCGTGCGAACGGCGCTGCCTGGCGCCGTCCCCCGAGGAGCAGGACATGACGAAGAGACACTGGATCGGGTCGTACGGCTCGATCCCCGCCGAGATCGATGCCGATCGCCATCCTTCCGTAACCGCGCTGCTGGACGAAGCGATGCGCCGCTTCGCCGAGCGCCCCGCGTTCCGCGCGTTCGGCCGTACGTTGACCTACGCCGACATCGACCGCCAGTCGGCCGCGCTCGCCGCATACCTGCGGCAGGTCGTGGGCGTGCGCAAGGGCGACCGCGTGGCCGTGATGCTGCCCAACGTGCTCGCATTTCCGGTGGTGTTCGTCGCGCTCGCGCGGATCGGCGCGATCCAGGTCAACGTGAATCCGTTGTACACCGCACACGAACTCGAGCATCAGCTCAACGACGCCGGTGTCGAAGTCGCCGTGGTGTGCGGCGGATCGATGGGCACGTTCGCCGACGTGGTCGACAAGACGCGCATGCGGACCGTGTTGAGCGTCGGGGGTGGCGATCTTGGCGTCGTCGATGCGCCGGCCGGCGCGTGCGACGCGCTGCCGCCCGGCTCGCTTCCGCTCGCGGACGCGATCGCCGCCGGCGAGTCGCTCGCCTTCGAGCCGGTCGCGCTCGGCGGCGCCGATCTGCTGCTGCTGCAGTACACGGGCGGCACGACCGGGCTGTCGAAGGGCGCCGCGCTGTCGCATCGCAACCTCGTCGCGAACATCGAGCAGTTCGCGGCGATCGTGCCGGCCGCGCGTCAGCCGGGCGAGGAGGTCGTCGTCACGGCGATTCCGCTGTATCACATCTTCGCGCTGACGGTGAACTTCCTGTCCTACTTCGCGATCGGCGCGGAGAACTGGCTCGTCGCGAACCCGCGCGACATGGACGGCTTCATCGACGTGCTGAAGGCCGCGCGGCCGTCGGTGTTCGTCGGCGTCAATACGCTATACGCGGGGCTCGCGAGCCATCCGCGGCTGAAGGAAGTGGACTGGTCGCGGCTGAAGCTGTCGGCCGGCGGCGGCGCGGCGGTGATCGACGTGATCTCCGCACGCTGGAAGGCCGTGACGGGCAACTTCATCCGCGAAGGGTACGGGCTGTCGGAGACGTCGCCGGTGGTCACGTTCAACCCGCAGTCGATCGATGCGTTCACCGGCACGACGGGCTTGCCGCTGCCGTCGACCGACGTGAAGCTGCTGGATGACCAGGATCGTGAAGTCGAGATCGGCGAAGCCGGCGAGATCTGCGTGAAGGGCCCGCAGGTGATGGGCGGATACTGGCGCAAGCCGGACGCGAATGCAGCCGCGTTCACCGCGGACGGCTACTTCCGCACCGGCGACATCGGCGTGTTCGACGCGGCCGGCTTCCTGAAGATCGTCGATCGCAAGAAGGACATGATCATCGTGTCGGGTTTCAACGTGTATCCGAACGAGGTGGAGGCCGCTGCCACGTCGCTGCCGGGCGTGGCCGAATGCGCGTGCATCGGCGTGCCGGACGAGCGCACCGGCGAGGCCGTCAAGCTGTTCGTGGTGCTCGCGCCGGACGCGATCGTGGCGGAAGCGGAGATCGTCGCGCATTGCCGCGCGAGCCTCGCGGCCTACAAGGTGCCGAAGCTGATCCGCCTGGTCGACCGGCTGCCGAAGTCGACGGTCGGCAAGATCCTGCGCCGGGAACTCAGCCGCGCCGACTGATGGCGCCGCAGCGCCGCGCGCCCGACGGCGCGCGGGCCGGTGCGCGGAGAACCCCGAATGCCCCGAAGGCCCGCTCCGGGCCGCTCAAGTACAATGCGAGCGGTTCGACCGACGGGGACGCGATGACCGGTTCAGATTCACCTTCCGCCCAGCCCGGGCGTGCGCTGCCATCGCCGAGCGCGACGGTGCCGATCTCGCTCGTCAACGGGTTCCTCGCGAGTGCGGGCGCGCAGCGCGATGTGGTCGAGCGCTACCTGCGCGGGGCCGGCATTTCGCTCGAGCTGCTCGGCGAGCCGCATGCGCGCGTGACGGAAGAGCAATTCTCGACGCTGTACCGCACGCTCGCGATCGACCTGGACGACGAGATGCCCGGCATCTTCTCGCGCCCGCTGCGCGGCGGCACGCTGAAGTACCTGTGCCTGAGCCTGCTCGATGCGCGCAACCTCGAAACGGCGCTGCATCGTTTCGGCCAGTTCTTCCATATCCTGCTCGACGACTTCTTCGTCGAATCGAAGCGCGACGGCCTGGTCGCGCAGGTGCTGCTGCGGCCGAACCCGGCCATCGGCCCGATTGGCGCGCTCGGCCAGGAGCTGATGCTCAAGCTCGTGCACGGCGTGTGTTCCTGGCTGATCGGGCAGAAGATCCCGCTGTTGCAGATCGAGTTCGCGTGCCCGCGTCCGCGCCATGCGGTCGAGCATCTGTACTTCTTCACCGGCTCGGTGCAGTTCGACCGCGAACGCACGTTGATGCGCTTCAGCGCCGACTACCTCGACGCGCCGATCCGGCAGAGCAAGCGCAACCTGCGCAAATTCCTCGCGCGCGCGCCCGGCGACTGGATCTTCGAATCGTTCAGCGAACAGCTCGTATGCCATCGCGTGCGGCAGTACCTGTCGGCGGCGCTGCCCGACCTGCCCGTGATCGACCAGGCGGCCGAGCATCTGCATTGCTCGGTGCGCACGCTGAGCCGCCATCTGGCCTCCGAAGGCACGACGTTCCAGGCGCTCAAGGATGAACTGCGGCGCGACATCGCGATCCAGCGGCTCACCGACACGCTCGACACGATCGCGGCGATCGGCGCTGACATCGGCTTCGACGATCCGAGCGCGTTCCATCGCGCGTTCCGCCACTGGACGGGCAGCACGCCGGGCACGTACCGGCGGCGCGCGTAGCGCGTCGCGCCGTGCATTCGAACGCGTTCCCATAACCGGCATCCTTCGCGCGCTCCCATGGATGGCTCCCCGTCGTCACGCGGCTGGTCGCGGGGACATCGTGCGGCCCTGCTTCGTATCCGGCGCGCGCGGCAGCAACACGTCGACGCATACGCCGGCGTTGACCGGCACGGCCTGCGAGCCCGGTGCAATCACGAAGCGGTCATCGCTTCAGTTGCCCGGTTTCGATCAGCTGCTGAAAGAAGTCGTTCATCGACTCGGCGAGCGGACGGTAGCGTATCCCGAGTTCGTTGCGGCTGCGACTATTGTCGGCGCGCCACGGCAGTCCGACGTTGCGGGCGACGACGCGGCGCGTGACGCTCTTGTTCGCCAGCGGACCGACCAGCCATACGAGCCACTTCGGCAGGATGCGCCGCGGAATCGGGTAGTCGGCGCCGTACCGTTCGAGCAGCGTCGCGGCCATCGCCGGCAGGCTCGTGTTGTGACCCGACACGATGTAGCGGCCGTTCGCCTCCGGCAGGAATGCGGCCCGCACGTGCGCGTCGGCGACCTCCCGGACATCGACCGCGCCCATGCCGAGATCGGGCACGCCCATTTTCATCGTGCCGTTACCCATCTGCCGGACGATCGCGAAGCTCTCCGATGTCGCATGCGGATTGATGCCCGGCCCGATGACGAGCGACGGATTGATGGTCACCAGATCCCAGCGCTGCTGCGCCCGCGCGATTTTCCACGCTTCGCGTTCGGCCATCGTCTTCGAATACGAATACGGCTGGTGCGCGAGCGATGAACTGGTATTCCAGATCGCCTCCGTGAACACGCCGTTCGGCGTCGCGGCGAGATCGGCGTTGTCGCCGTAGATCGCGGCGCAACTGCTGGTGAGCACCACGCGCCGGACCGACGGCGTGCGATTTACCGTCTCGAGCACGTTGCGCGTGCCGAGCAGCGCCGGATCGACCAGCTCTTTCTGAGGATCACGAACGGTAATGGTGAACGGCGACGCGGTATGGAAGACGATTCCGCACCCGGCCATTGCTTCCGCATACGATCCGGGTTCGAGCAGGTCGGCGCGGAAATAGCGGATCGTGCCGGGCTTGCCCGCCGCGATGCGCTGCAGATGCTCGAGCTTGCCTGCGTCGTCGGGATCGCGGACGGCCGCATGCACCGTCACGCCGGCTTCGAGCAGCCGTTGCACGAGCCAGCCCGCGACGTAGCCTGTCGCGCCGGTCACCATCACCGGCAGGTCGGTATCGATATTCATCATCATGGGTTCCGTTACCGAAGATGGTGAACATGATGCCGTTTTTTCGTCGTCGGGTAACGCTCCATGCGTGCCGGGTGTGCGCCGTCAACCAGCGCGGTACGGCGGACGACGGAAGAGGGAGGGAGCGACCGGGAGACGGGAAGGAGGATGTCGGGCCGCAGCGATGCGCGGTTCCGACATCCGTCAGGGCAGGCAGGAGCCACGTGGCGCCGGAGCGGATTGGTGTCCGCTCCGCGCGCGCGGCAGTGCTCACGCTTTCAGCGCACCGAAGATCTCATTGAGCATCGACTTCGCGTCGCCGAACAACATGCGGTTGTTGTCCTTGTAGAACAGCGGATTGTCGACGCCCGCATAACCCGAAGCCATGCTGCGCTTCATCACGATCGACGTCTTCGCCTTCCACACTTCGAGCACCGGCATGCCGGCGATCGGGCTCGACGGATCATCCTGCGCGGCCGGGTTCACGATGTCGTTCGCGCCGATCACCATCGACACGTCGGCTTCGGGGAAGTCGCCGTTGATCTCGTCCATTTCCAGCACGATGTCGTACGGCACCTTCGCTTCGGCCAGCAGCACGTTCATGTGCCCCGGCATGCGGCCCGCGACCGGATGGATCGCGAAACGCACGTCGACGCCTTTCTCGCGCAGCAGCTTCGTCAGTTCGAATACCGTGTGCTGGGCCTGTGCGACGGCCATCCCATAGCCGGGCACGATGATCACGCGCTTCGCCTCGCGCAGCAGCTCGGCCGTCTCCGCCGCGCTCACCGCGACCGCCTCGCCGGCCGGCTGTGCCGCGCCGCCGCCGGCTGCCGCCGGTGCGCCCGCGCCGCTGCCGAAGCCGCCGGCGATCACGCTGATGAAGTTGCGGTTCATCGCGCGGCACATGATGTACGAGAGAATCGCACCGGACGAGCCCACCAGCGCGCCGATCACGATCAGCAGGTCGTTGCCGAGCATGAAGCCGGTGGCCGCCGCCGCCCACCCCGAGTAGCTGTTGAGCATCGACACCACGACCGGCATGTCCGCGCCGCCGATGGCCATCACCATGTGCACGCCGAACAGCAGCGAGATCACCGTCATCACGATGAGCGGCAGCATGCCGTCCTGGATGGTTTCCGCATGCAGGAACGCACGGCCGTAGTAGATCACGATCAGCAGCGCGGCCAGGTTCAGCCAGTGCCGCGCCGGCAGCAGCAGCGGCTTGCCGCCGATCTTGCCCGACAGCTTGCCGAACGCGATGATCGAGCCCGCGAAGGTCACCGCGCCGATCAGGATCCCGACATAAATCTCGACCTCGTGGATGGCCTTCTCCGCGCCGGTGAACTGCAGCGACGTGTCGATGTAGCTTGCGAAGCCGACGAGGCATGCCGCGAGACCGACCAGGCTGTGCATCAGCGCGACCAGTTCCGGCATCTGCGTCATCTGCACCTTCTTCGCGGCGTACAGGCCGACGGCGCCGCCGACGACGAGCGCCGCGATCACGTACGGAATGCCCGCGGCCGACACGCGCGGACCGGCGACGGTCGCCAGCACGGCGATCAGCATGCCGATCATGCCGAGCAGGTTGCCGCGCCGTGCGGTTTCGGGATTGGCGAGGCCGCCCAGGCTGAGGATGAACAGGATCGCGGCGCCGATATAGGAGACGGTAGTCAGGTTGGAAGTCATTGTTGTCGTCCCCTTATTTGCGGAACATCGCCAGCATGCGGCGCGTGACCGCGAAGCCGCCGAACATGTTGACGGCCGTGAGCGTGAGCGCGCCCACCGCCAGGCCCAGGATCAACCCGGACGGGCGGTCGCCGGCGTTGGCCAGCTCGCCCAGCGGCGGCGCGACCTGCACGAGCGCGCCGATCGCGATGATCGACGAGATCGCGTTGGTCACGCTCATCAGCGGCGTGTGCAGCGACGGCGTGACGTTCCAGATCACCATGTAGCCGACGAAGCACGCGAGCACGAACACCGTGAAGTGCGACAGGAAGCTGGACGGCGCGAACTGGCCGACCAGCAGGAATGCCAGCGCGCCGATCGCGAACACGATCGCGAGCGCCTTGGCCGACATCGGCTCGCCGCCATGGCCGTGGCCCTTGGACTTCGCGGGTGCTGCCGCCGCGGGCGTGGCCGCAGCCGGCTTGGGCGCGACGGCCGGCTGCTTGATCGGCGGCGGCGGCCAGGTGACGTTGCCTTCCTTGATCACGGTGAGGCCGCGAATCGCATCGTCGTCGAAGTCGACGTTGAGCGTGCCGTCCTTCGCCTTGCAGAGCTCCTCGATCACGCGCAGCAGGTTGGTCGCATACAGCGTGGACGACTGCCGCGACAGGCGCGATGCGAGATCGGTATAGCCGACGATCGTCACACCGTGGCGCACGACCGCTTCGCCGGGCACCGTGAGCTCGCAGTTGCCGCCCTGTTCGGCGGCCATGTCGACGATCACGCTGCCGGGCTTCATCGACTGCACCATTTCGGCGGTGATGAGCTTCGGCGCCGGCTTGCCGGGGATGAGTGCGGTGGTGATGATGATGTCGGCGTCCTTGGCCTGCTGCGCGTACATCGCGCGCTGCGCCTGCTGGAAGCCTTCGCTCATCACCTTCGCGTAGCCGCCGCCGCCCGAGCCTTCCTCTTCGTAGTCGACCTTGACGAATTCTCCGCCCAGCGACTTGACCTGATCGGCCACTTCGGCGCGCGTGTCGTTCGCGCGCACGATCGCGCCGAGACTCGCGGCCGTGCCGATCGCGGCCAGACCGGCCACGCCGGCGCCGGCGATGAACACCTTGGCCGGCGGGATCTTGCCGGCCGCCGTGACCTGGCCGTTCAGGAAGCGGCCGAACGCATGCGCGGCCTCGATCACCGCGCGATAGCCGCTGATGCCGGCCATCGACGTGAGCGCGTCCATCTTCTGCGCGCGCGACAGCGTGCGCGGCAGCGAATCGATCGCCAGCACCGTGGCGCGCTTCGCGGCCAGCTGCTGCATCAACTCGGGGTTCTGCGCGGGCCACACGAAGCCGATCAGCGTGCCGCCTTCGCGCATCAGCGCGACTTCGTCGGCGCTCGGCGGGCGGACCTTGAACACGATGTCGCTGCCGGACCAGAGCTCGGCCGCGGTGGCCGCGATGCTCGCGCCGGCCGCGCGGTATGCGTCGTCGTCAAAGTTCGCGCCGGCTCCGGCGCCGCTTTGGACGGCCACCGTAAAACCCAGCTTGATCAGTTTCTCGACCACTTCGGGGACGGTCGCCACGCGCCGTTCCTGAGTGGCTGTCTCCAGAGGAATCCCAATCTGTAATGTCATAGTAGGAAAGATGGGTGATGGATCGGTGATGGCCATCGCGAAGCGCGCGGGCCGGTGCGTCAAGGTACCAGAATCATGTGCGTGTTTAGTGGCGTGTGCGAGGGTTTGCGCGAGGAATAGAACGATCGTTCGCTGAATGCGGATAGAGTATGCCGCATAACGACGGGGCTATCGAGTGCACAAATACGTTGAACGCGTCTCCCACTGTTCTGTTGCGTTTTATCCACGCGCGGGAAATATCGCGTCGGCTGAACGGATGTTGACGAGGCGATCGAGCCGTCGCTCCCATGATGCGTCGCTGCTGCGCGGCGGGGCTGCCCGGGCTTCCCATAACCGGCTTCCTGTGAGGATTTCGACGATGCCGACCGGCCGGTAGGTCAATGACGCGCTGCTTGTCGCAGGCGAATCCGTCGGCGTCGCGCGTCGATCCCCGGATCAATGCAGCAGGCACCATATCGCGAGGAACGGCGCGCTGCCGGATCGCATCGCGTGCAGTGCGCCAGGGGCGTTGTGGATCCCGCCGCCGATCCCCGGATCGAACCACGCGCCGTTTTGCTGACGGAATTCGCCGGCGGTCAAGAGCACGTACGCTTCCTCTGGCGCGTGACCATGATCCGGATACCTGACGCCGGGCATCATCAAAGAGAAGCCGAGCTGAAGGTCGTCGCGGCTTTCGGCGCCGCCGGGCCCGCAGATCATCCCGTTCGCGTGCCCGTCGACGTAGTTCGGGCTGCCGTCCTTGCCCGAAGTGCGACGCGACCAACCGATCACGGGTTCGAGCGACTTGATCAGGCGCGCGACGGTGGCGAACGTCGGGCCGACGCGCGCGACCGACTCGAGCGCCGGGTCGAGCCATTCGCATGCGGGGTAGCGCACCGCGAGGCGCGTTCCGTTGTCCGACGGCGTCCGCAGCCGTGCGAATACTCGCGGCGCGAATGCGCGCGCGGAGGGTGGAAGCTTGTCCGACTGGAACAGATCGCCGGCAACCCGGACGAAATCCGCGATGTCTTTCGGGCGTTCACTCATCCTGGTCTCTGCTCCCGCGCGTGCTTGGCCTGATGTGACGAAAGTCTACGCAGAAACGTGCGCGCGCGGACGGCGAAAACGGGCGGTCGACTTGGCGCCGGCCGCCATGCGGATCGGCGACGAATTTCTTCGGCACGCCCGAATCGAACACCGCACAGCCGCTCGTCCCATCCCGCCGGCACGCCGATTGCGTCTCGCCTTTGCCGAGGCTGGCCCTCGAAAATGCCCGCCAGGACGCAGGTTCCCGTCATCGCCGCGCGCGTCGTGTGGCCGGTTTTGTCACCATGTGGGCCGGATATGACAATGGAAAACCGCCGGCGCGGCATTACGATGGGTCACGACGTCGCCTGGCGCTGGCCGCTTTTGCCGCAGCCGACCGGGCCGCGCGCCTCATTCACCGCCTGATTTGGAACATCGACCATGAGCTATAACGCCCCTGTCAAGGACATGCTGTTCGTGCTGAAGGAACTCGCGGGCATCGACACCGTCGCGCAGTTGCCGGGCTTCGAGGACGCCGGCTACGACACCGCGCAGGCCGTGCTCGACGAATCCGCGAAATTCTGCGGTGAAGTGCTGGCGCCGCTGAACGTCGAGGGCGACCGCAACCCGAGCAGCTGGAAGGACGGCGTCGTGACGGCGACGCCCGGCTTCGGCGCCGCGTTCCGCCAGTTCGTCGAAGGCGGCTGGCAAGGCTTGCAGCACCCCGCCGAATACGATGGCCAGGGGCTGCCGAAGTTGATCGCGACGCCGTGCATCGAGATGCTGAACGCGTCGAACCTGTCGTTCGCGCTGTGCCCGCTGCTCACCGACGGCGCGATCGAGGCGCTGCTGACGGCCGGCACCGACGAACAGAAGCAACGTTACGTGCCGAAGCTGATCTCGGGCGAATGGACCGGCACGATGAACCTGACCGAGCCGCAGGCCGGTTCGGACCTGGCGCTGGTGCGCTCGCGCGCGGAGCCGCAGGGCGACGGCACGTACAAGGTGTTCGGCACGAAGATCTTCATCACGTGGGGCGAGCACGACATGGCGGACAACATCGTCCACCTGGTGCTCGCGCGCACGCCGAACGCGCCGGAAGGCGTGAAGGGCATCTCGCTGTTCATCGTGCCGAAGTTCCTGGTCAACGACGACGGCTCGCTCGGCGCACGCAATGACGTGCATTGCGTGTCGATCGAGCACAAGCTCGGGATCAAGGCGAGCCCGACCGCGGTGCTGCAATACGGCGACCACGGCGGCGCGATCGGCTACCTGGTCGGCGAGGAGAATCGCGGCCTCGAATACATGTTCATCATGATGAACGCCGCGCGCTTCGGCGTCGGGATGCAGGGGATCGGCGTGGCCGATCGCGCATACCAGAAGGCTGCGGCATTCGCGAAGGAGCGCGTGCAGAGCCGCCCGGTCGACGGTTCGGCGAAGCAGTCGGTGACGATCATCCATCACCCGGACGTGCGCCGCATGCTCGGCACGATGCGTGCGCTGACCGAAGGCGCGCGGGCGCTGGCCTACGTGGCAGCCGCGCACAGCGACATTGCCCACCGCCATTCGGACGAGGCGACGCGCACGCGTCATCAGGCAATCTACGAATATCTGGTGCCGGTCGTGAAGGGCTGGAGCACGGAGATGGTGAACGACGTGGCGAGCCTCGGCGTGCAGGTTCACGGCGGGATGGGCTTCATCGAGGAAACCGGCGCCGCGCAGTACTATCGCGATGCGCGGATCCTCGCGATCTACGAAGGCACGACCGCGATCCAGGCGAACGACCTGGTCGGCCGCAAGACGATGCGCGACGGCGGTGCGGTGGCGAAGGCGCTGATCGCGGAGATCGGCGACACCGTCGCGGCGCTCGGCAAGGTGGATGGCGCGGCGGCCGCATCGATGAAGGCGCAGCTCGAGAAGGGCGCGCGCTCGCTGTCGACGGTGGTCGATTACGTGGTCGCAAACGTGAAGCAGGACCCGAACGCGGTGTTCGCCGGCAGCGTGCCGTATCTGAAGCTGGCGGGCGTGGTGCTGTGCGGCTGGCAGATGGCGCGCGCGCTGCTGGCGGCGCACGCGAATCGCGCGAGCGACACGGCGTTCTTCGAGGCGAAGATCGCGATCGCGCAATGCTATGCGGAACACGTCCTCGTGCAGGCCGGCACGCTCGAAGCGTCGATCGTCGGCGCCAAGGGCAACGAGAGCGTGCTCGCGTTGACGGAAGACCAGTTCTGACCATCACGGTCGGGGCGCAGGAGGAGACAGGATTTTGACCACACAGGACTTGCTCGCGCAATACGGCCCGCGCGAATCGATGGAATACGACGTCGTGATCGTGGGCGGCGGCCCGGCCGGGCTGTCGGCCGCGATCCGGCTCAAGCAACTGGCCGCCGAGAAAGGCACCGAGATCGGCGTGTGCGTGCTCGAGAAGGGTTCCGAGATCGGCGCGCACATCCTGTCGGGCGCGGTGATGGACCCGCGCGCGATCACCGAACTGTTCCCTGACTGGAAGGAACAGGGCGCGCCCCTGAATGTCGAGGTCACGGAAGACCGCTTCCTGTTCCTGTCGGAGAAGAGCGCGGTCGCCACGCCCAACTGGGCGCTGCCCGAGAACTTCAAGAACCACGGCAACTACGTGATCTCGCTGGGCAACGTCACGCGCTGGCTGGGCCAGCAGGCCGAGGCGCTCGGCGTCGAGATCTTCCCGGGCTTCCCGGCCGCGGAAATTCTCTACAACGACGACGGCTCGGTGAAGGGCGTCGCCACCGGCAACATGGGTGTAGGCAAGGACGGCGAGCCGACCGAGAACTTCCAGCTCGGCATGGAGCTGCACGCGAAGTACACGCTGTTCGCCGAAGGCTGCCGCGGCCATCTGGGCCGCCAGCTGATCTCGAAGTTCAAGCTGGACGCGAACGCCGATCCGCAGGCGTACGGGATCGGCATCAAGGAGCTGTGGGAAATCGATCCGGCCAAGCACAAGCCGGGCCTGGTGATCCACACGGCCGGCTGGCCGTTGAAGTCCGACACCTACGGCGGCTCGTTCCTGTATCACATGGACAACAACCAGGTGGTGGTCGGCTTCGTGGTGGGCCTGGGCTACACGAACCCGTACCTGTCGCCGTTCGAGGAATTCCAGCGCTACAAGACGCATCCGTCGATCCGCGCGTTCCTCGAAGGCGGCAAGCGCGTGTCGTACGGCGCGCGCGCGATCACGGCCGGTGGCCTGTTGTCGCTGCCCAAGACGGTGTTCCCGGGCGGCGCGCTGATCGGCGACGACGCGGGCTTCCTGAACGCATCGCGGATCAAGGGCAGCCACGCGGCGATCAAGACGGGCATGCTGGCGGCCGATGCGGCGTTCGACGCGCTGCAGGCCGGCCGTCAGTCGGACGAACTCAACGCGTACCCGGATGCGTTCAAGCAATCGTGGCTGTACACGGAGCTGTACCGCGCGCGCAACTTCAAGCAGTGGATGGCGAAGGGGCTGTACCTCGGTACGCTGATGGTCGGACTCGAGCAGAAGGTGATGGGCGGCAACGTGCCGTGGACGCTGCACCACAAGCATGCGGACCACGAGATGCTGAAGCCGGCGTCGCAATGCACGCCGATCGCGTATCCGAAGCCGGACGGCAAGCTGACGTTCGACCGGCTGTCGTCGGTGTTCATCTCGAACACGAACCACGAGGAGAACCAGCCGGCGCACCTGACGCTGAAGGACGCGAGCGTGCCGGTGAACGTGAACCTGCGCACGTACGCGGGGCCGGAGGCGCGGTTCTGCCCGGCGGCGGTGTACGAGTTCGTGAAGAACGACGACGGCAGCGAGCGCCTCGTGATCAACGCGCAGAACTGCGTGCACTGCAAGACGTGCGACATCAAGGACCCGACGCAGAACATCGTGTGGGTCACGCCCGAAGGCGGTGGCGGGCCGAATTACCCGAACATGTAACGCAAACGCATCCCGCGCCCGCGGGCGCGAACGAACCGGAGTGAGACGATGAGCAATGCAGCGAAGGAAGTCGTGGTGGTGAGCGGTGTCCGTACCGCGATCGGCGATTTCGGCGGGAGCCTGAAGGATTTCTCGCCGACCGATCTCGGGGCGAAGGTCGTGAGCGAAGTGCTGTCGCGCGCGAACGTGCCGGGCGACGCAGTCGGGCATGTCGTGTTCGGCCACGTCGTGAACACCGAGCCCAAGGACATGTATCTCGCGCGCGTGGCGGCGATCAACGGCGGTGTCGCGCAGCACACGCCGGCGCTGACCGTGAACCGCCTGTGCGGCTCGGGCCTGCAGGCGATCGTGTCGGCCGCGCAGACGATCATGCTCGGCGACGCCGACGTCGCGATCGGCGGCGGTTCGGAGAACATGAGCCGCGCGCCGTACAGCGTGCCGTCCGCGCGCTTCGGCCAGCGCATGGGCGATGCGAAGCTCGTCGACATGATGCTCGGCGCGCTGCATGACCCGTTCCAGACGATCCACATGGGCGTGACGGCCGAGAACGTCGCGAAGAAATACGGCATTTCGCGTGATGCGCAGGATGCGCTCGCGCTCGAATCGCATCGTCGCGCGGCGCGCGCGATCGCGGAAGGCCGCTTCAAGGACCAGATCCTGCCGATCTCGATCCGCACGAAGAAGGGCGAGGTCGCGTTCGACACCGACGAGCACGTGCGCCACGACGCGGGCCCGGACGATTTCACGAAGCTGAAGCCGGTGTTCGTGAAGGAGGACGGCACGGTGACGGCAGGCAACGCGTCGGGGATCAACGATGCCGCTGCCGCGGTGCTGATGATGAGCGCGGACGCCGCGCGCGCGCAGGGCGTGAAGCCGCTCGCGCGTCTGGTCGCGTATGCGCATGCGGGCGTCGATCCGGCGTACATGGGCATCGGCCCGGTGCCGGCCACGCAGAAGGCGCTCGAACGCGCCGGTCTCAAGATCACCGATCTCGACGTGATCGAGGCGAACGAAGCGTTCGCCGCACAGGCATGCGCGGTCACGCAGGAGCTCGGCCTCGATCCGGCCAAGGTCAACCCGAACGGATCGGGCATTTCGCTCGGCCACCCGATCGGTGCGACGGGCGCGTTGATCACGGTCAAGGCGCTGTACGAGCTGAAGCGCATCGGCGGGCGTTATGCGCTCGTGACGATGTGTATCGGCGGCGGCCAGGGGATTGCGGCGATCTTCGAGAACATCTGATAATCGACTGCTCAGCACCCGAACACACAGGAATCGTCATGGCCATCGAAACCGTCGGCGTCGTGGGCGCCGGAACCATGGGCAACGGCATTGCGCAGACCGCCGCCGTTGCAGGACTGAACGTCGTGATGATCGACGTCAGCGATGCGGCACTCGACAAGGGTGTCGCCGCATTGAAGGGCAGCCTCGAGCGGCTCGTGTCGAAGGAAAAGCTCGCCGCCGCGGCACGCGACGCCGCGCTCGCGCGCATCACGACGTCGACCGATTACGGGAAGCTCGCCGCGGTCGATATCGTGATCGAAGCCGCGACCGAAAATGTCGAGCTGAAGAGCCGCATCCTGAAGCAGATCGAGTCGGTCGCGCGGCCCGACGCGATCATCGCGACCAATACGTCGTCGATCTCCATCACCGCCCTCGCGGCGCTGCTCGCCGATCCGTCGCGCTTCGTCGGCATGCACTTCTTCAACCCGGTGCCGCTGATGCCGCTCGTCGAGATCATCCGCGGATTGCAGACGAGCGACGCAACCGCGTCCGCGGTGCGTGCGCTGACCGAGCGTTTCGACAAGTCGCCGATCGGCGTGCGCAATGCGCCGGGATTCGTCGTGAACCGGATCCTCGTGCCGATGATCAACGAAGCGTTCTTCGTGCTGGCCGAGGGCATTGCGTCGGCCGAGGAGATTGACGCGGGGATGAAGCTCGGCGCGAACCATCCGATCGGGCCGCTCGCGCTGGCCGACCTCGTCGGGCTCGACGTGTGTCTCGCGGTGATGGACGTGTTCCTGAAGGACTTCGGCGACACGAAGTACCGCGCGTGCCCGCTGCTGCGCGAGATGGTGTCGGCAGGGCGGCTGGGGCGCAAGACGGGGCGTGGGGTGTACGACTACAGCAAGTAAGCGGTGCATCCGTGCCTCTTCGCGCGGCCGCCTTCGGGCGGCCGCGCGCTTTGCACGGCGCGCTTATGCGCCGAGCACCGCCAGATCCCGCGGCAACGCTCGCTCGAACATCGCGAGCAACGGCCGTGCTGCCTTCGGCTGCAACGTGATCGCGTGGCACACGATCGCTCAGTACGCCGCGTCGCTGCCCCCCTGATCGGAGACGATCGCCACGCCGGAACTTGTGCCGAGCCGTGTCGCGCCGGCTTCGAGCATCGCGAGCGCGGTCGCGCGGTCGCGCACGCCGCCCGATGCCTTCACGCCGAGCACGGGGCCGACCGCGCGGCGCATCAGCGCGACGTCTTGCAATGTCGCGCCGCCGTGACCGAAGCCGGTCGACGTCTTCACGAACGCGACGCCGAGGTCGCGGCACATCTCGCACACGCGCACCTTCTCGTCGTCGGTCAGCAACCCCGTTTCGAGGATCACCTTGAGCGGCACCGTTCCGCACGCGCGGTGCACCACGTCGATATCGGCCTTGACGTCATCGGCGCGGCCGCTCTTCAATGCGCCGAGGTTGATCACCATGTCGATCTCGCGCGCGCCCGCCGCAATCGCGGCCGACGCCTCGAACGCCTTCGCGGCGGACAAGCCCGCGCCGAGCGGGAAGCCGACCACCGCACAGACGAGCACGCCGGTGCCGGCCAGCTCGCGCGCGGCGAGCGGCACGTTCGCCGAGTTCACGCAGACCGAGTAGAAGCGATGTTCGGCCGCCTGGCGGCAGAGTTCGCGGATCTGCGCGTCGCTGGCGTCGGGCGCGAGCAGCGTGTGATCGATGGTTTGGGCGAGCTGGGCGTTGGAAAGCGGCATGTGTCGGGACTCCACGAATCGTGTGCCGAGAAGGTACACGGAAAGTTGATGTTTTCACATCGGTTTGTTACAAATACGACATTCCGGCCGGGCCTGCGAGCCCGGCACGACGAGCGACGCACGGCACGGGCAGGCAGGATACGGGCATGGAAACGAAGAAGGGCGAACGGATCAAGACGCTGATGAACGTGCTGCAAGGGCAGAATGCGATTCATCTGAGGGAAGTCGCCGAACTGTTCGGCGTGTCGGAAATGACGATCCGCCGCGATCTCGCGGACAACCCGCACGGCCTCAGCCTGATCGGCGGCTACGTGACGCGCCATTTCGCCGCGCAGCGCAGCGACATCGGCGAATACCTGATCAGCGCCGAAAACAATCGGCAGATCGAGGAAAAGCGCCGCATCGGCAAGCTCGCCGCGCAATTCGTGAAGACGGGCGACACGATCTTCGTCGACTGCGGCTCGACCACGCCGTTCATCATCGACTTCATTCCCGACGACCTCGAATTCACCGCCGTCTGCAATTCGCTGAACGTGTTCGCGAAGCTGCAGCAGAAGCCGCATTGCAGCGTGATCCTGTGCGGCGGCGTGTATCACCGCAAGAACATGGTGTTCGAGTCGGTCGCGGAGACGGGCATCCTCGACACGGTGCGCGTGTCGAAGGCGTTCATCTCGGCGGCCGGCGTCAGCGACCGCTGCGGCGTCACCTGCTTCAACTTCCATGAAGTCGATGCGAAGAAGAAGGTAATGGCGCGTGCGCAGAACCGCTTCCTGCTCGTCGATCACACGAAGTTCGACGAAGTGCGCGCCGCTTACTTCGCTGACCTGACCGACTTCAACTACGTGATCTCCGACGGGCAGTTGAGCCGCCGGTACGAGACGGCGATCCGCGAACACGGCATCGCACTCGTGACCTGATGCGCGATGGCGGCGCGGTTGGTCGATCTCGCGTCGCACCGTCAGGCGCCTGACGTGTTGCGCGTTCGGGCGTAGCGCGCCGATGCGCCGCCGTCGGTTGCCGTGTCGGGCATTGCCGCCGGCAGGTGGCGCAGGCAGTAGAACCCGTAATGAACGATCACGAAGAAGCACGCGAGCGGCACGACGAACGCGAGTTGCATGTTGCCGCCCGTGTGATCGGAGATCAGCCCCTGGATCAGCGGCACGACCGCGCCGCCGACGATGCTCATCACGAGGATCGAGCCGCCGTATTCGGTGTCCTTGCCGAGGCCGTCGATCGTCAGGCCATAGATCGTCGGCCAGCACGGGCCGAGGAACACGCTCACGCACACCGCCGCGTAGACGGCCGTGATGTCGTGCACGCCGATCGTATAGGCGAGCAGCGCGATGCACAGCACGCCGTACACGATCAGCACCTTGGCCGGCCCGACGCGCTTCATCACGAGCGTCGCGATCAGCTTGCCGACGAAGAACGCGAAGAACGTCGCGAGCAGGTAGCGCGATGCGCCGCGCTCGTTCAGGCCGCCGATCTGCATCGCGAGCCGGATCGTGAAGCTCCACACGCCGACCTGCGCGCCCACGTACAGGAACTGCGCGACGACGCCCGCGACGAAGCGCCGGTTGCCGGCGAGGCGCGCGAGCGTGCCTCGCGCGTCGACCCGGTGCGTGGCCGCGTTCGAGCCGTTGCCCTTGCAGGCCGGGTACGGCGTCAGCGCGAATACGACGAACACGGCCACGAGCACGACGATCAGCCACCGGTACGGCTCGAGTGTCGCCTGGATCATCGCGAGCTGGTGCCGGTGCGAGTCGGCCGCGGACATCGCCGCGAGTTGCGCATGCGACGCGTCGCCTTCCTTGAAGATCAGGAAGCTGCCCATGTAGACGCCGGCCATCGCGCCGAACGGATAGAACGTCTGCGAGATGTTCAGGCGCCGCGTGCTGGTGTCGCGCGGGCCCATCAGCGTCGAATACGAGTTCGATGCCGTCTCGAGGAACGACAGCCCTGCCGCGATCACGAACAGCGCGACGAGGAACATCCCGTACTTCGCCATCGACGCGGCCGGGAAGAACAGCAGGCATCCGGTCGTATAGAGCAGCAGGCCGATGAGGATCGTCGCCTTGTAGCTGAACTTCTTCACGACGGTCGCGGCGGGGATCGCGAGGAAGAAGTAGCCGAGATAGAACGCGGACTGCACGAACGCCGATTCGAAATCCGACAGGAAGAACGATTTCTTGAACTGCGCGATCAGCACGTCGTTCAGGTTCGCCGCAGTGCCCCACAGCGCGAACAGGCAGCAGAGCAGCGTGAACGCGAAGAGGGGCGTGCGGTTCAGGTAATAGCCGTCGGGTGTGTGCTCGATTCTGGCTCGGCTCATGGGAGTCTCCTTCCCGGATGGTCTCGTCGATGGACGGCGCCGTTCAGCGGCCGGCGTCGCGGAGGAAGCGTTCGAAGGTCTCGGCGTCGGCGTACGACTTCTGTGTGCCGAGGCCCGTGACCGAATGCGCGGCGTAGGCCGACGCGTAGCGCATCGCGTCGATCGCGTCGCGTGTCGCCGCGTAACAGTGCGCGAAGCAGCCGATGTATGCGTCGCCGGCGCCCGTGGTGTCGCGTGCGTCGACCTGCACGCCGGCCACGTGCCGGGCGCCGTTGCGCGACACCAGCAGCGAGCCATCGCTGCCGAGCGTGACGAGCACATGCTTCAGCCCGCGGGCGACCAGCGATTCGGCGGCGCGGGTCGCGCTGTCGCGCGAATCGACCGGCATGCCCGACACGATCGCGAGTTCAGTCTCGTTCGGCACGAAGAATTCGACGGAACGGATCCGCTCGAAATCGAGGCCGGCGACCGCAGGTGCGGGGTTCAGCAACACAGGAATGCCGTGCCGCGCGCCGAAGTCGATCGCGTGATAGACGGTGTCGAGCTCGATCTCGAGCTGCAGCACGATCAGCGCGCATTCGACGAGCTTTGGCGCGGCCGCGTCGATGTCGGCCGGCCGCAGGTGACGGTTCGCGCCCTTGACGATCAGGATGCTGTTGCTCGAATCGGGCTCGACGAAGATCGGCGCGACGCCGCTCGGCACGCCGGCGACCTTGCGCACGTGCGTGGTGTCGATGCCTTCGCGCTCGAAGTTGCGGATCGTGTTGTCGGCGAACACGTCGTCGCCGACCTTCGTCACCATCACGACGCGCGCGCCGAGGCGCGCGGCCGCGACGGCCTGGTTCGCCCCCTTGCCGCCGCAGCCGAGCGCGAAGTTCGGCGCCTCGAGCGTTTCGCCCCGGGCGGGCATGCGCGTGACGTAGGTCACGAGGTCGACCATGTTGCTGCCGATGACGGCGATTGTCTCCATCTGCGTCTCTTCCTTGGAATGGGCGGGCCGCGTGCGCCACCGGCGACGGCCGCAACGAATGAGAATAAAATCACAATAAATGTGAGAATGCAATCGTATGATGTTCGGTGGGTCACTATGTGGGATTGACTCGGGCAGTGGGGGTACCCGGCCGTGAAGAGCGGCAGCGTCGCGCGCAAGGGCGAGGCGTTTTCCAGGAAGAGCGACGCGTTCGCCGCCGCGAGCGAGCGCGTTGCGCGACGCGGCGCGCGGCGGGCATGCGCATCCCGACCCAATTCACGCATCGGGCATCGGGCCCGCGAAGGTCGCGCGAGCGGCTCGCGGCCAAGCCATTCAATGCGACGACACGAACATCGCATCCTCGAATGCCGCCGGAATCGCGAACTGCGCGCGCATGCGCTTCGTCTCCTGAGCGGGCGTCAGGCCGAACAGCCGCTTGAACTCCCGGCTGAACTGCGACGCGCTCGCATAACCGACCGCATGGCCGGCCGCCTCCGCGGTCAGGTCCTGGCGCACCATCAACAGGCGCGCCTGATGCAGCCGCGTCGACTTCAGGTACTGCATCGGCGACACCTGCGTGACCGCCTTGAAGTGGCTATGGAAGCTCGGCACGCTCATGCCGGCTTCGTCGGCCAGTTGCGTCACGTCGAGCGCCTGCGCGTAGCCGGCGTGGATCAGGCGCAAGGCGCGACCGATCCGGCCGAACTGCCCGCGCATCGCCAGCGCGTTTCTCATCGCGCTGCCTTGCGCGCCCGTGAGCACGCGGAAATACAGTTCGCGCAGCAACCCGGGGCCGAGTACCGCCGCTTCGAGCGGCCGATGCATCGCCTCGACGAAACGCAGCACGGTCGCATGCATCGCGGCGTCCATCTGCGTCGACATCATGCTTCGCGGCGCCTGCACGGGTTCGGGGATCCCCTCGCGATCGATCTGCGCGGCCAGTTCGGCGGCCATCGGGAAATCGAGGTGCAGATACAGCGCGAGCAGCGGATGCTCCGCCGTTGCATCGGTTTCCATGCTGAACGGCACGGGCACCGATACGGCCAGATAGTGGTCCTCGTCGTACAGATAGCGTTCGCCCCCGAAATAACCGCGCTTGCTTCCCTGGCACACGATCACGATGCCCGGGTCGTACAGCACCGGCGTGCGGGATAGCGCGCGGTTCGAACGCAGGATGCGCACGCTCGGCAGCGCGGTCAGGTTATAGCCTTCGTCCGGCGCCAGCGCATGCAGCAACGCGATCAGGCGTTGGCGGCTGAGCGCGGGCGGCAACGGCGAGCAGGACGAGGAGGGTGCGGCGCTCATAGTTTCAGGCAAGAAATTAAGCTGAATCGGGCTTATTCGGCGTGGTTCGCAAGACTAGTATGCATGCTTCGATCGACATTCGGGAGAGGCTCACATGGCATCCGGCAACATCATGCTCATCACCGGCGTCAGCAGCGGCTTCGGCCGCGCGCTCGCGCAAGCGGCGCTGGCCGCCGGTCATACGGTGGTCGGCACCGTGAGAAGCGAAGCGGCAAAACGGGCGTTCGAGGCGCTGTCCCCGCATGCGGCCATCGGGCGCGTGCTCGACGTGACCGACTTCGCGCGCATCGACGGCGCCGTCGCGATGATGAAGGCCGTCGTGCCGTTCATGCGGAAACGCGGGCGCGGCCGCATCCTGAACATCACGTCGATGGGCGGCCACATCACGATGCCGGGCATTGCCTATTACTGCGGCAGCAAATTCGCGCTGGAAGGGATTTCCGAGACGCTCGGCAAGGAGCTCGAGCCGTTCGGCATCGCGGTGACCGCGGTGGCGCCGGGCTCGTTCCGCACCGACTGGGCCGGCCGTTCGATGACGCGCACGCCGCGGTCGATCTCCGATTACGACGCGCTATTCGACCCGATCCGCCAGGCGCGCGAGGCGAAAAGCGGCCGGCAACCGGGCGATCCCGCGAAGGCCGCGCGCGCGATGCTCGCGGTCATCGAGGCGGACCATCCGCCGGCCCATCTGTTGCTCGGCAGCGATGCGCTCCGGCTCGTGCGCGCCAAGTGGTCGGCGCTGGAAGAAGAAATCCGCACGTGGGAGGCAGTGACCGTGTCGACCGACGGTTGACGCGCGATCGTTCGTATGTGACGAGTCGCATGGTGAGCGGCGTTGTAAGTCACGCGTCCGGTCGCGCGCGCACCGCTTCGAGGTTGTGCCCGTCCGGACCGGTGACCCACGCGGCATGGCAGTTCGCGCGACATTGCCGCACGTCGCGGTTGCCCTCAGGGGGCCGAAGCATGGCGGCATGCAATTCGCTTCATGACACGGTCGCGGTTTTCCGCTACAACACTGAGGTGCTGCGTCGACCGACGCGGTGTACCACCGCGCCGAGGTTCGTCACCGACACCCGCCCGGATGGACGGCCGGCACGCGATGTTCACCTACCCCAAAGGAGCCTGCAGCCATGCCGTACATCACCACGAAGGACAACGTCGACATCTTCTACAAGGACTGGGGCCCGAAGGATGCACGGCCGATCATGTTCCACCATGGCTGGCCGCTGTCTTCCGACGACTGGGATGCCCAACTGCTGTTCTTCGTTCAGAAGGGCTATCGCGTGGTCGCGCACGATCGCCGCGGCCATGGCCGGTCGGCGCAGGTTTCCGACGGTCACGACATGGATCACTACGCGGCGGACGCGTTCGCGGTGGTCGAAGCGCTCGACCTGCGCAACGCGGTCCATATTGGGCATTCGACCGGCGGCGGCGAAGTCGCGCGCTACGTGGCCCGGCACGGCGAGCCGGCCGGACGCGTCGCGAAGGCGGTGCTGGTCAGCGCGGTGCCGCCGCTGATGCTGAAGACGGACGCAAATCCGGAAGGCCTGCCGCTCGAGGTTTTCGACGGCTTCCGCAAGGCGCTCGCCGACAACCGCGCGCAGTTCTTCCTGGACGTGCCCTCGGGCCCGTTCTATGGCTTCAACCGACCGGGCGCGGTGGTGCACCAGGGCGTGATCCAGAACTGGTGGCGCCAGGGCATGATCGGCGGCGCGAAGGCGCACTACGAAGGCATCAAGGCGTTCTCGGAAACAGACCAGACCGAAGACCTGCGGTCGATCTCGGTGCCGACGCTCGTGCTGCACGGCGAGGATGACCAGATCGTGCCGATCGCGGATTCGGCGCTGAAGTCGGTCAAGCTGCTGAAGAACGGCACGCTGAAAACGTATCCGGGCTATTCGCACGGGATGTTGACGGTCAATGCAGACGTTCTGAACGCCGATCTGCTGGCCTTCATCGAGTCGTAACGCCATCGGCGCATGCCCGCTTTCGCGGGCTGCGCCGAGCTGGCCTGTCACATTGGTCGCCGCGGCTCCGGTTTGCTTCGGTATCCTGTGCGTCGCACGGAGCGGGGGGCGTGTCGACTTGCGCCTGCGTGGCCTCTTCTTGCTGCTGAGTCGCTGCGCCGCTGCGTCGGCGGCATCACGCGTGCAGCCAGGGCGCGCCGCACGCGTCACCCATCACGCTTCGTTTGCGGCGCTGTCGCCGACATCGCCTTCGATCGCGGCCATCAGATCGTCGACGCTCACCATCAGCGCCCGAACCTGTCGCAGCGATTCGTACTGATGCAGCACCGCGCGCCACGACGGCAGTTCGAGCAGCGCTTGCCAGACTGCGCCGAGGCCGAGCGGATCGGCATCCGCATGCTGCGCCAGCGCGCTCGCATATTCGAGGCTCGCCGGCGCCGACAGCAACTGCATCCGGCTTGCGGCTCCAAGCAGGCGCGGCGCAGGATCTGCCGATGCATCGCAGCAGTACAGCACCTCGCGCTGCAGTGCCGCGTCGTCGATCGTCAATGCGTGCAGCGAAGTACCGTGCAGGCGTACCGCGCCTTCGCGCGTGTCGAACACATAGACGGTGTCCGGATCGGCTTGCGCGAGCAGGCTCAGGCCGCGCAGCAGGCGCGGCAGGTCGGTGGTCGCGGCATCCGCGGACGCTTTCGCTTCGACGAGAAACAGGACGTGCCACGCGGCCGACGGATCGTCGCCGCGCGCGCGCACCAGCAACACCGCATCCCACTCGGTTTTCGCGCGGTCGTGCTTGCCGGGTATCGAGGCCGGCACGCGCATCGACGTGACCACGCGATACGTGCGGTGCGCGTCGCGCGCATCGAGTTGTGCGGCCAGCGCATCGAGCGCACGCGCGGCCAGCGCTTCGACGGCCGCACCCCGCTGTTGCGACGTGACGCCTTGCGCGACGGCGCGCGCGCTGCCTTCGAGCGGACCCTGGCGGCTCCATAGCGCGCGGTACTGCCGGACGTCCGGATCCGGCGACAGCGCATCGAGACGCTGCAGCCGGGCGAGCGCGGCGCTCTCCTTCAGTTTGGCGATGTCCTGTTCGAACGCGGTGTCGGTCGCCATCTCCGGTTGCGCGAGCAAGTGCCGCAGCGCGGCATCGAGATCGTCCCACGACGCGCCGGCCGCTGCCGCATGCAGCCGCGCGAGCGGCTCGCGTTGCCATGCCTGCGCATGCCGTTCGAGCCGGGCCGGATGCGCGATCGTGTTGACGGCCGAACGCAGCGTGCGCCGATCCTGCTCGGCATGCGCGGCGAGCGATGCGTATTCGCGCACGGCCGCGACACCATGTCGAAGCACCGCGGCCTGGAATGCGGGGTCGCCGGATTGCGCGTCCATCGCGTCGCCGATCATCCGCGCGAGCGCGTCGATGAAACGCCGTTGCAATGCCGGGGCGGGCGTGAGGCCGTCGGCCTGCATCCGGCGCGCTTCCTCGATCACGATGGCGATGAGGGCGGCTGGGTTCGTGGCGTCGGTCAGCGACGATCCGCGCACGAACGGCGGCAGCCGATAGCGGCGATCGACGGTTCTCAGGACTTCGTCCAGCAGGGCAGGCAACGGGGTCGGCGGCATGGCGAATGGCGAGAGAGGCACGCGGTTCGTGCGTGACGGGCGATGTGCAACGGTATCACGCAGCGCCGGAAGCCGGGCCCGGCGGCGGCCTGCGCCGTGATTTACGCACAGGCCGCCGCCGCCGTTGAACGTCAGGCCGTCAGCGTCACCGACAGGCTGCCGAGTTCGCCGAAGCGCACCGTCAGCACATCGCCGAGCGGTACGTCGATCGCGCCCGCATACGAGCCGGTCGTCACGATTTGGCCGGCACGGGCGCCGTCGCCGCGCGATGCGAGGAAATTGACGAGCCATACGAGCGGCTTGAGCGGATCGCCGTCCGGATGACGGCCGTCGATCGTGCGATTCAGCGCGCCCTCGAACGACAGCGCGAGTGTCTCGAGCGGCACGTTCAATCCGTCGGGCACGACGGGGCCCACGCACAATCCCTGGTTGAACTGCCCATCGGCGAGCAGTTCGAACTTCGACGCGCGTGCGGGCTCCGCATAGCGGCAACCCAGCACCTCGAGCACGATGCGCACTTCGCGAATCGCGCCGCGCACGTCGTTCTCGTCGTATGGCTGCGCGCGGGCAGGCAGGTCGCGATCGAGCACAAACGCGATCTCCGGCTCGATCCGCACGATCGGCCCGCCTACGACGCGGTATGGCGCATCGGCTTCGCGGATCGTCGACGCGAAGATCGGCGCGACGATCACGCGATCCGGCGGCGGCAGCGCGCATTTCCATCCACCGATGGCTTCGCCGAGCAGGTCGGCGACGCGATGCTGGATCGCCAGCGCGGTATCGACGCTCTCGGGGCGCAAGGCGTCGGGCAGCAGGGGGCCGGGCACGCCGGCATGGCGGGCGGCGACGAGATGCTGGGCGGCGCCGTCCACGCGTTCGGTAGTCGTTGTCATGTCGGTTGAGCGAATTGAAAGTGAGCCGGCAAAAAAGGGCCGGACGAGGGTTGCAACGTCGATGATAGCGCCTTCGGCGGCATGGCCGCCCGGTCGCACGGCGCGGCCTGCGGGCGGCGCGCCGTCTTGCGCGTGGCGCTTTGCCGCACGCCGCATTTTTGGCGAGCCTTGATCGCCGTCAAGCTTTGAGCCGGCCGTCCGCCGATGATGGGGACATGGCCGCACGCGACCGCGCGCGGCAACTCACCCCAGCGAGGTTCGCATGTACAAGAAGATCATGGTGGCCGTCGACGGCAGCGCTTCGTCGAAACAGGCGCTTGCCGAGGCAGTGAAGGTGGCGCTGGCGGGCGACGCGCACGTCAGCGTCGTGTACGTCGTCGACAAGTCGGTGCTGTTCACGTACGCGGGGCGTTTCGATCCGCATGCGCTGCTCGAGGAAATCCGCGACGACGGGCGCAAGGTGCTGCGTGAAGCCGAACAGGTCATCGCGCGGGCCGGTGCGAAGGGCGAGGCCGAACTCGTCGAAACCGAGAGCATCGGCGAGGACGTCGCGGAACGCCTGCAGCGTTACGTGAAGGAGCGCGGGATCGATCTCGCGGTGGTCGGCACGCACGGGCGGCGCGGCATCCGGCGCGTACTGCTCGGCAGCGTCGCCGAGCGCTTCGTGCGTGGCTCGAAGTGCCCGGTGCTGCTGATTCGCGGCGACGATGCGGGCGAGCCGGCTTCCGCCGCGGCAGCCTGACGCGGCGGGCGCGCGATGATACGTCGTCAATACCGGATCGTCGTCGCGGCGATCGCCGTGTTCGTGTCGCTCGCGGGGATGATGGCCGTGGTGACCGGCCTGCTGTTCGACGAAACGATCGCGCTGCGCGGCGGCGCGGTCGCGCTGATCGTCGGCGTGGCCTGCTTTGTCGTGATGCTCAACCCGGGGCCGAAGGGCGAGGGATGACGTGCGGCGCGCGTCGGTTCCGCCGCTCGGCGGTGCCCGGCGCGCGTGGTTCTTGCTCGCCATGCCGCCGCTTCTGCGGGCCCACGCCCATTTGCCGCACCCGGCGCATTCGCGTCGTTTCTCTCCAGCCGCCGTTGTGCGCTGCTTCGACACCTCGGTCGCACAGCGTTTCTCTGCCGTATCTCCCTTGAATACCTGACGGCGTCGCACATTTCGTCGCGACGCAGGCGCGGCCGTTGCCGCCGAGTGCGAAATGCGTCGTTCGCGCCGAAGGGCGCGACAAAGCGCGTCACGTCACGTCATGAAAATGCGCTTTCCATATGCAATGGCGTGACCGACCGGCGGTCGGAATGACGTCGACGTGTTGCGCATTCCTCAATAAACGAACCGGCGCAGGCAGGCGATTTCCGCCGGCAGTCGCCGGTCATTCGATGCTGCGCGGCGCATGGGGGGCACGCGCGAAACCGCGATTGCCCGCACTTCGCACCTCGCATGGCTGACGTCACCCGGCATCGTTCCCCATTTAGTGGCGTTGCGCACCGATGAAAGATATCGTGATTTGTATCAAGTCGTGATACGTCGATCCGAAAGACAATCGATTTGACCCGGGCGGAAAGCCTGAGAAAAGACGGAATACCGAAAATCCGATCGTCCTTTACAACCGGTATTCCACCTCCTTAAATAATCAGGGTCTGCCAAAAGACCGGAAAAAAACGAGATCCCCATGAGCCATTTCCTGGATAGATTGCGTTATTTCTCCAACACAAGGCCAACATTTTCCGACGGACACGGCGCCGTCACGGACGAGGACCGAAAATGGGAGGACGGCTATCGGCTGCGCTGGCAGCACGACAAGATCGTCCGCTCGACCCACGGGGTGAACTGCACGGGCTCATGCTCGTGGAAGGTCTACGTGAAAGGCGGGATCGTCACCTGGGAAACCCAGCAGACCGACTATCCGCGCACGCGCCCCGACATGCCGAACCACGAACCGCGCGGCTGCTCGCGCGGCGCTTCGTACTCCTGGTATCTGTACAGCGCGAACCGTCTCAAGCATCCGATGGTGCGCAGCGCGCTCGTGAAGCTGTGGCGCGAACGCCGCCGCACGCTGGCCCCCGTCGACGCATGGCGCTCGATCGTCGAGGATGACGACGCGCGGCGCTCGTACCAGAGCCGGCGCGGGCTCGGCGGCTTCGTGCGCGCGAGCTGGGACGAGGTCAACGAGATCGTTGCGGCCGCAAACGTTTACACGGTCGAGCGGCACGGCCCCGATCGCGTCGTCGGCTTCTCGCCGATCCCGGCGATGTCGATGGTGTCGTATGCGGCGGGTTCGCGTTACCTGTCGCTGATCGGCGGCGTGTGCCTGAGCTTCTACGACTGGTATTGCGACCTGCCGCCCGCGTCGCCGCAGACCTGGGGCGAGCAGACCGACGTGCCGGAATCGGCCGACTGGTACAACTCGACGTTCATCATGATGTGGGGCTCCAACGTCCCGCAGACCCGCACGCCCGACGCGCACTTCCTCGTCGAGGCGCGCTATCGCGGCACGAAGGTCGTGTCGGTGTTTCCCGACTATGCGGAAGGTGCGAAGTTCGGTGATCTGTGGCTGCATCCGAAGCAGGGCACCGACGCGGCGCTCGCGCTCGCGATGGGGCACGTGATCCTGAAGGAGTTCCACCTCGCGGGCAAGAGCGACTATTTCATCGATTACTGCAAGCGCTATACCGACATGCCGGCGCTCGTGCGCCTCGTGCCGCACGGCGACGGCTACGTGCCCGAGCGCCTCGTGCGCGCGTCCGATTTCGACAACGCGCTCGACGAGGCCGCGCATCCGGACTGGAAGACTGTGATGATCGACGACGCGACCGGCGAATTCGTCGTGCCGGTCGGCTCGATCGGCTTCCGCTGGGGGCAACAGGCCAAGGACGGATCGAGCGACAAGGGCAAGTGGAACCTGCGTGGCGAGACGTCGAAGGGCGCGGCACTGTCGCCGCGGCTGTCGTGCACGGCCGCGCATGACGACGTGGTCGACGTGCTGTTCCCGTACTTCGGCAACCAGCCGCACGCGCATTTCAACTCGACCCAGCACGGCTCCGAGCTGTCGCGCCGGATCGGCGTGCGGCGCGTCGCGACGCGCGACGGCGAGATGCTGGTGGCGACCGTCTACGACCTGTTCGTCGCGAACTACGGGCTCGACCAGGGGCTGGGCGGGCGCGACGTGGCCGCGAGCTACGACGACGATCTGCCGTACACGCCGGCCTGGCAGGAAACGATCACGGGCGTGAAGCGCGCGGACGTGATCTCGGTCGCGCGGCAGTTCGCGGAGAACGCGCACAAGACGCAAGGCAAGTCGATGGTGATCATCGGCGCGGGGATCAACCACTGGTTCCACATGGACATGTCGTACCGCGCGATCATCAACACGCTGATCATGTGCGGATGCGTCGGCAAGCCGGGCGGCGGCTGGTCGCATTACGTGGGCCAGGAGAAGCTGCGTCCGCAGACGGGCTGGACCGCGCTCGCGTTCGCGCTCGACTGGAATCGTCCGCCGCGCCACATGAATGCGACGTCGTTCTTCTACGCGCACACCGATCAGTGGCGCTACGACACGATGGACCCGGGCGCGCTGCTGTCGCCGCTCGCGGACAAGACGCAGTTCCACGGTTCGCCGATCGACTACAACGTGCGCGCCGAACGGATGGGCTGGCTGCCGTCCGCGCCGCAGCTCGCGGTGAATCCGCTGAAAGTCGGCGCAAGTCTCGGCGATCCCGCGCAGGCCGGCGCCGACGTCGCGCGACAGCTGAAGGCCGGCACGCTTCGAATGGCGTGCGAGGACCCGGACGCTCCCGACAACTTCCCGCGCAACCTGTTCGTGTGGCGCTCGAACCTGCTCGGCTCGTCGGGCAAGGGCCACGAGTATTTCCTGAAGCACCTGCTCGGCACGACTAACGGCGTGCAGGGCGAGGACCTCGGTGCGACGGGCGGCGTGCGCCCGGAGGAAGTGAAGTGGCGCGACGAAGCGCCGCGCGGCAAGCTCGACCTGCTCGTCACGCTCGACTTCCGGATGTCGACCACCTGCATGTATTCGGACGTCGTGCTGCCGACCGCGACGTGGTACGAGAAGGACGACATGAATACGTCCGACATGCACCCGTTCATCCATCCGCTGTCGGCGGCGGTCGATCCAGCGTGGGAATCGAAGAGCGACTGGGAGATCTTCAAGGGGATCGCGAAGCGCTTCTCCGAACTGTGCGACGGGCACCTCGGCGTCGAACGCGACGTCGTGCTCGCGCCGATCGCGCACGACACGCCGGGCGAACTCGCGCAGCCGTTCGACGTGCAGGACTGGAAACGCGGCGAATGCGAGCCGGTGCCGGGCCGCACGATGCCGGCGGTGATCGCCGTCGAGCGCGATTACCCGAACACCTATGCACGCTTCACGTCGCTCGGCCCGCTGATGGACAAGCTCGGCAACGCTGGCAAGGGCATCGGCTGGGATACGAAGGACGAAGTGAAGCTGCTCGGCGAGCTCAACTACAAGGTCGCCGACGGCGCAACGCACGGGCGTCCGCGCATCGATACCGCGCTCGACGCGGCCGAGGTGATCCTCGCGCTCGCGCCGGAGACCAACGGTGAAGTCGCGGTGAAGGCGTGGCGTGCGCTGTCCGGCATCACCGGCATCGACCACACGCATCTGGCCGCGGCGCGCGAGGACGAGAAGATCCGCTTCCGCGACATCCAGGCGCAACCGCGCAAGATCATCTCGTCGCCGACGTGGAGCGGGATCGAGTCCGAGCACGTGTCGTATAACGCCGGTTACGTGAACGTGCACGAGCTGGTGCCGTGGCGCACGCTGACCGGCCGTCAGCAGCTGTACCAGGATCACGCGTGGATGCGCGCGTTCGGCGAGTCGCTGTGCGTGTACAAGCCGCCGATCGACACGGGCAGCTACGCGCACATGGTCGGCAAGCGCTCGAACGGCAACCCCGAACGCGTGCTGAACTTCCTGACGCCGCACCAGAAGTGGGGCATTCACAGCACGTACACGGACAACCTGCTGATGCTGACTCTGTCGCGCGGCGGCCCGATCGTGTGGATGTCGGAGGACGACGCGAAGGCGATCGGCGCGGTCGATAACGACTGGATCGAGTGCTACAACTCGAACGGCGCATTGTGCGCGCGGGCCGTGGTGAGCCAGCGCATTCCGTCCGGGATGGTGATGATGTACCACGCGCAGGAAAAGATCGTGAACACGCCCGGCTCCGAGATCACCGGCACGCGTGGCGGCATTCACAACTCGGTCACGCGCATCGCGCTGAAACCGACGCACATGATCGGCGGCTACGCGCAGTTGTCGTACGGCTTCAACTATTACGGCACGGTCGGCTCGAATCGCGACGAGTTCCTGATCGTGCGCAGGATGAACAAGGTCGACTGGCTCGACGGGGAAGAGGCCGTCACCGATACGTCGAACGTCCGCACCGGAGAAACGTCATGAAAGTACGCGCACAGATCGCGATGGTGCTGAACCTCGACAAATGCATCGGGTGCCATACCTGCTCGGTGACCTGCAAGAACGTATGGACCAGCCGCGAAGGAATGGAATACGCGTGGTTCAACAACGTCGAGACGAAACCGGGTATCGGCTATCCGAAGGACTGGGAGAACCAGGATCGCTGGCGCGGCGGCTGGCAGCGCCGTGCGGACGGCAGGATCGAGCCGCGTCTGGGCGGCAAGTGGCGGCTGCTCGCGCAGATCTTCGCGAACCCGCACCTGCCCGAGATCGACGACTACTACGAGCCGTTCACGTTCGACTACGCGCATCTCCAGGAAGCGGGCAACACGCGCGCGATGCCGGTCGCGCGGCCGCGCTCGCTGATCAGCGGCCAGCGCCTCGAGAAGATCGAGTGGGGGCCGAACTGGGAGGAGATCCTCGGCGGCGAGTTCGAGAAGCGCGCGAAGGACTACAACTTCGAGAACGTGCAGAAGGAGATCTACGGCCAGTTCGAGAACACTTTCATGATGTACCTGCCGCGCCTCTGCGAGCACTGCCTGAATCCGGCGTGCGTCGCGTCGTGTCCGTCGGGCTCGATCTACAAGCGCGAGGAAGACGGCATCGTACTGATCGACCAGGACAAGTGCCGCGGCTGGCGCATGTGCGTGTCGGGCTGCCCGTACAAGAAGATCTACTACAACTGGCAGAGCGGCAAGGCCGAGAAATGCATCTTCTGCTATCCGCGCATCGAGGCCGGCCAACCGACCGTGTGCTCGGAAACCTGCGTGGGCCGCATCCGCTACCTCGGCGTGCTGTTGTACGACGCCGACCGGATCAGTGAAGCCGCGAGCGCGGAAAGCGAGAAGGACCTGTACGAAGCGCAGCTGTCGCTGTTTCTCGATCCAGAGGATCCGGCCGTGATCGCGCAAGCCGAGCGAGACGGCGTGCCGGCCGCATGGCTCGACGCCGCGCGGCGCTCGCCGGCCTACAAGATGGCGATCGACTGGAAGATTGCGTTTCCGCTGCATCCGGAATACCGGACGCTGCCGATGGTCTGGTACGTGCCGCCGCTGTCGCCGATCAACTCTGCCGCGAACAGCGGCGCGCTCGGGATGAACGGCTATCTGCCGGACGTCGAATCGCTGCGCATTCCGCTGCGTTATCTGGCGAACCTGCTGACGGCCGGCGACGAGGCGCCGGTAAAGCTCGCACTCGAGCGGCTGCTCGCGATGCGTGCGTTCATGCGCGCGCGCCACGTCGATGGCATCGATGCGCGCGGCGTGCTCGACCAGGTTGGGCTGTCGCTCGCGCAGGTGGAGGAGATGTACCGCTATCTCGCGATCGCGAACTACGAGGATCGTTTCGTGATCCCGACGACGCACCGTGAGTATGCGGAGAACGCGTACGACCTGCGTTCGTCGTGCGGTTTCTCGTTCGGCAACGGTTGCTCGGATGGCCGTTCGTCGGCCAGCCTGTTCGGCACGAAGAAGGGGAAGGGCACACGAACGATTCCGATCCAGGAGGTATCGCGATGAGCAGCGCAACCGATCCGACCTACGCAGCGTTCGCGGCGCTGCTCGACTACCCGGACGATACGCTCGTCGATGTGCTCGATTCGATCGAAACGCATCTGCGCGAAGCGGCGCGTTTGCCGAAGCCGGTTCGCGCGGGTCTCGACCGCTTCTTCGCTTACGTGCGCGAGCGCGACCTGCTGACGCTGCAGGAGAACTACGTCGCGCTGTTCGATCGCGGCCGTGCGACGTCGCTGCACCTGTTCGAGCATGTGCATGGCGAATCGCGCGACCGCGGGCAGGCGATGGTCGACCTGCTGCAGATGTACGAGCGGCACGGGCTGGCGTTGAACCCGGGCGAACTGCCCGACTACCTGCCCGTGTTCCTCGAATACCTGTCGCGGCTGCCGGCGGCCGATGCGCGCAACCTGCTCGGCGAGACCGGTGAGATCCTGCGCGCGCTGGCCGACCAGCTCGCGCAGCGCGGCAGCCATTACAGCTTCGTCGTCGGCGCACTGCTGCCGATGGCCGGCCTCGCGCCGGTCGACGCACCGGTGGCGGCGGACGACGACGTCGCTGCCGAGCGGCCGAGTGCCGACGACTACCGCGCGCTCGACGCGTCGTATGCGGACGAGGCGGTGCGCTTCGTCGGCGCGGCAACGCCGGCCGAGCAGACGGTGCGGTTCCACGACAAGCGGCCGGCTCGCGGCGCATAAGCGCGGGCCCAACTGGGGAAAGACATGAACGCTTACTTGCATCAGTTCCTGTTCGGGATCTACCCGTACATCTGTCTGGCGGTGCTGCTGGTCGGCAGCCTGATCCGCTTCGACCGCGAGCAGTACACGTGGAAGAGCGATTCGTCGCAACTGCTGCGCCACGGCATGCTGCGGCTTGGCAGCAACCTGTTCCACTGGGGCGTGCTGGTCGTCGTGCTGGGGCACTTCGGCGGCTTCCTCGCACCGCACTGGCTCGTGTCGCCGTTCCTGTCGGCGTCCGGGCACCAGCTCGTCGCGATGGTGGCGGGCGGTGCGGCCGGCGTCGCGGCGATCATCGGGCTGACGATCCTGATCTGGCGACGTCTCGGCGACGCGCGCATCCGCAAGAACAGCCGCAAGTCCGACATCCTGATCGTGCTGATGCTGTGGGTGCAGCTCGCGCTCGGGCTCGGCACCGTCGTGCTGTCGACGCGCCACATGGACGGCGTGATGTTCGAACAGCTCACCGACTACGTGAAGGGCGTCGTCACGTTCCGGCCGGACATCGCGAGCCTGCTGGTCGGCGTGCCGCTGACGTACCGGCTGCATATCCTGCTCGGCTTCACGATTTTCCTCGTGTCGCCGTTCACGCGGATGGTGCACATCTGGAGCGGCATCGCGTCGGTCGCGTATCTGATCCGCCCGTACCAGCTCGTGCGCAAGCGCTGAGGAGCCCACATGAACGACGTTCTCTCCGAAGTCGCGACCGCGCCGCTGACGGTCAACGGCGTGGCGATCGACGACGCGGCCATCGCGGCCGAGGCCGAGCATCACGGCGACGTGCCCGATCCGCTCGATGCGGCACGGCATGCGCTCGCGGTGCGCGAATTGCTGCGGCAGCGCGCGGTGTCCCTCGCGCTGATCGACGAAGAAGCACCGCTCGACGACGCGGCGGTCGACGCGTTGCTCGAACGCGAGCTGACGCACGTGCCCGAACCGGATCGCGCCGATTGCGAGCGCTACTACGCGCGGCATCCGGCGCGTTTTCGCCGGGGCGACATCGTGTGTGCGAGTCATGTGCTGTTCGCGATGACCGACCGCGTGCCGCTCGCACCGCTGCGGCAGCCTGCGGAACGTGCGCTCGCCGACGTGGTGGCTGCGCCCGACACGTTCGAAGCGGTCGCACGCGCGTCGTCGAACTGTCCGT
This sequence comes from Burkholderia diffusa, assembly GCF_001718315.1. Lineage (NCBI taxonomy): Bacteria > Pseudomonadati > Pseudomonadota > Betaproteobacteria > Burkholderiales > Burkholderiaceae > Burkholderia > Burkholderia diffusa. Next base: position 67,691 of record NZ_CP013364.1, read on the forward strand.
CGGCGCAGGTCGGCGGCAGCCTCGGGCAATTGCTGCGCGGCGACACCGTGCCGGAATTCGAGGCCGCGCTGTTCGACACGGACGGGCTCGGTGTGCTGCCGAAACTCGTCAACACACGCTTCGGCTTCCACATCGTGCGCATCGAGCGCCGCGTGCCGGGCGACGTGGTGCCGTTCGACGAGGCCGCCGGCCAGATCGCTGCGTACCTGTCGGAACGCGTGCGGCAGCGGGCGATGCGGCAGTACGTGGCGATACTCGCGGCCGGTGCGCGCGTCGAAGGCGTGACCTTCGATGGCGCGAACGGACCGCTCGTCCAATGAAACGAGGTTTTGCGTATGGCAACCCAACAAAGTAACGTCGGCCTGGCTGCCGACACCCAGGCCATCCCGCTGCGCGCGTGGTCGGTGCTGGCCGCGAGCACGCTCGCGTTCATGGTGTGTTTCGTCGTGTGGATGATGTTCGGCGTGCTCGGCGTGCAGCTGCGCGCCGATCTCGGGTTGAACAGCACGGAATTCGGGCTGCTCACGTCCACGCCCGTGCTGACCGGCGCGCTGATGCGCTTGCCGCTCGGCACGTGGACCGACCGCTTCGGCGGCCGCATCGTGATGACGGTGCTGCTCGTCGTGTGCGCGATTCCGGTCTACGTCGTCAGCTACGCGACGCAACTCTGGCAGTTCCTCGTGATCGGGCTGTTTCTCGGCTGCGTCGGTGCGTCGTTCGCGGTCGGCACGCCGTACGTCGCGCGCTTCTTTCCGCCGAAACGTCGCGGGCTCGCGATGGGCGTGTTCGGCGCGGGCACGTGCGGCGCGGCGGTCAACCTGTTCGTCACGCCGCTGCTGCTGTCCGCCTATGGATGGCGCTTCGTGCCGCGCGTCTACGCGGTTGCATTGCTCGTCACGGCCGTGATCTTCTGGCTCGCGTCGGCGCCCGATCCAGGTGCGGGCAAACGGGGCGGGTCGATGCTCGACGCGTTCAAGGTGTTGCGCGATCCGCGCGTGTGGCGACTCTGCCAGTACTACTCGATCACGTTCGGGGGCTTCACCGCGCTGTCGCTGTGGATTCCGCAGTACCTGAAGAGCGAATACGGGATGTCGCTCGTGATGGCCTCCGCGTTCGCCGCGGGTTTCTCGTTGCCGGGCTCGGTGCTGCGCGCACTCGGCGGCGCGCTGTCCGACCGCTTCGGCGCGCATGCGGTGACCTGGTGGGGGCTGTGGGTCGCGTGGATCTGCCTGTTCCTGCTGTCGTACCCGGCGACCGACTTCGTGATTCACACGATCGACGGCACCGCGTCGCTGAATCTGTCGATGCCGGCGGCAGGCTTCGTTGCGCTGACCTTCGTGCTGGGTGCGGTGTTCGCGTTCGGAATGGCGTCAACCTTCAAGTACGTCGCCGACGACTTCCCGGACAACATGGGCGTCGTCACCGGCATCGTGGGCCTCGCGGGCGGGCTCGGCGGCTTCCTGCTGCCGATCCTGTTCGGCATGCTGCTCGATCTGCTGCGCGTGCGCACGACCTGCTTCATGTTCCTGTACGGAATCGTATGGGTGTCGCTGATCCTCATCTACGTGTCCGAGGTGCGGCGCACGCCGGTGACGGGCTGACCGTTCGTGCGCGATGCCGGCCGCCACCGGCATCGCGCACGCAACCTGCAGCACGCCGGGCGTTTTCGAGCGCCCGTGGTTCTGTCAAACTGGCGCCCATGACATCGCGCCTTGCCTTACCGCCTTCCCCCGATTCCCCGCCCGCGCCCGCGGGCTTTCCCGACGCCGACGAGCTGGCCGCGCTGCGCGCTTGGTACGCGGGCATGACCGTGCGCCAGGCGGTCGAACGCTATCTGCCCGATCGTCTCGGTGAAGGGCGGTCGGCGCGCGGCGTGATCGGCGGGATTCGTCGCCGTCTCGTGCGTGTCGCGCGGCAGGCCGGGCGGCCCGAGCTCGCGGAGCAATTGGGTCATGCCGACAGCGAGCGCATCCAGATGGCGAAGGCCGCGACCGATGCGATCGGCCTGCTGCGCCATGCGCGCGCGCCGGTGCCGCAGATCAGCGACGACGTCGGCTTGTGGCTGCCCGCCCGCGCGGTCGTCGCGCTGCGTGCGCACGGGATCGCGACGCTGGCCGACCTGACCGTTCGGATTCCCAGGCGGCGGCAATGGTGGCGCGCGATCGCGGGGCTCGGCGTGGCGAGCGCGCGGCACATCGAGGCGTTCTTTTCCGCGCATCCCGAGCTGACCGAGCGCGCGCGCGCGCTGATCGCGGCGACGCCGCGCAGCGCCATCGTGCCCTGGGAGCACCTGAAGCTGCCGCACGAAGTCGACGGTTCGAACGGCATGTTTCGCGCGCCGCGCGCGACCAGCACGCTCGACGCGGACAACGATTACGCGGCCGTGCACGCGTGGCTGTCGCTGCACGAATCGGCCGCCACGCGCCGCGCGTACCGGAAGGAGGCCGAGCGGCTGATCCTGTGGGCGATCGTCGAGCGCGGGCGCGCGCTGTCGTCGCTGACCACCGAGGATGCGGTCGCGTATCGCGCGTTCCTGCGCAACCCGACGCCGCACGAACGCTGGATCGGCCCGGTGCGGCCGCGCGGCGCGCCGGACTGGCGGCCGTTTTCGGGCGGATTGTCCGCGCGGTCGGCCGCCTACACGCTGTCGGTCCTCGGCGCGCTGTTCCGCTGGCTGATCGAGCAGCGCTATCTGCTCGCGAATCCGTTCGCGGGCGTCAAGGTGCGCGATACGCGCGGCGCGAATGCGCTGGATACGTCGCATGCGTTCACCGAAGGCGAGTGGCTGCTTGTGCGCACGATCGCGGACGGGCTCGAGTTTCGCAAGGACACATCGTCCGGCGCGCGACAGTCCGGCTGGACGCCGGCCGCCGCGCAACGCCTGCGCTTCATCCTCGATTTCGGTTATGCGACCGGGCTGCGTGCGAGCGAGCTGGTCGGCGCGACGCTCGGCGACATCGAAACGGACGCGCACGGCGATGCGTGGCTGAAGGTGATCGGCAAGGGCAGCAAGGCCGCGCGTGTCGCGCTGCCGCCGCTCGCGCGCACGGCGCTCGATCGGTATCTGGTCGCGCGGCGGCTGCCGGTGACGCCGGTGCGCTGGCGGCCGGATACCCCACTGATTCCGAGCCTCGCGGAAGACGGCGCGGCCGGCATCACGAGCGTGCGGCTGTGGAAGGTGATGCAGCGTTTCTTCGCGCAGACGGCCGCGCTCGTCGATGACGACAACCCGTCGCTCGCGCAGAAGCTGCGCCAGGCCAGCCCGCACTGGATGCGTCACACGCATGCGACGCATGCGCTCGCGCGCGGCGCGGAGCTGACGACGGTGCGTGACAACTTGCGGCATGCGTCGATCTCGACAACGTCGATTTATCTGCACGGCGACGATGTGAAGCGGGCGAGGCAGATGTCGAGCGCGTTTTCGGCTGACAAATGAATCCGGCGCGCGCTCGATTGAACGGAACGACAGCGTATCGCTGACGGTCAGAGGGTGTATTCCGTATGGCAACAGGCGCGCGACCATCGTGCGCACCGCTGGAGCACAAGAATGGAGACATCCGAACATCCACAAGCACGGCGATACGCGCGCCGCGCATGGCACGCGCTCGTCGCGGCCCTGTGCGTCGGCTGGAGTGCGTTGTCGTTTGGCGCGGACGGTGCGGCGGCGCTGCTCGACCGCTATCACAGCCTCGGCGAGCAACTGAAGAACAATCCGTTCCACCGCCCGCTGTACCTCGAATCGGCCGAGGCGTCTTCATCGTTGAAGGGCGACATCTACGCGGTGGTCGACTATCCGTTTTCCGTCGTGAACGGCAAGCTCAACGATCCCGCGCAGGGTCCCGCGAACTGGTGCGCGGTGCTGATCCTGCACCTGAACACGAAGTATTGTCACGCGTCGACCGGCAGCGACGGCCCGGTGCTCGACGTGAACCTCGGCCGCAAGATCGAGCAGAAGCTGTCGGATACCTATCGCGTGCAGTTCCGCTACCGGGTCGCCGCCGCGACGCCCGACTATTTTCAGGTCGACCTGACCGCCGACAGTGGTCCGATGGGCACGAAGGACTACCGGATCGCGCTGGAGGCCGTGCCGATCGGCGCGTCGCGCACGTTCCTGCACCTGACGTATGCATACGGCTTCGGCGCCGTCGGGCGCATGGCGATGAAGACCTACCTCGCGACGGTCGGCAGCGACAAGGTCGGATTCACGGCAGCCAGCGGCGCATCGGCGACGCAGCCGCAGTACATCGGTGGCGTGCGCGGATTGCTGGAGCGCAACACGATGCGCTACTACCTCGCGATCGACGCGTATCTCGCGACGCTCGACAAGCCGCTCGACCAGCGCCTTGCGCGCTGGTTCGACGCGACCGAGCAGTATCCGAAGCAACTGCACGAAGTCGAGCGCGGCGCGTATCTGCAGATGAAAGCGCAGGAGGTGCAGCGGCAACAGGCGGCGCGATGACGCCAGCCCGCTGCCGGGCTGCTGGCAGCCAACTGATTCGGCGCGGCGTGATCAGATCGCCGCGTTCGTCGAATGAACGAAATCTTCCCCGGTCCGTCATGTCCGTGGCCGACACACCCGGCAGGTTCGCAACGAGCCTGCCGAGGTTGAAACCGCATCGGCCTTGCGGCGTCCTGCACTCACCGCAAGCGCCGCGTCGTACGCGAACGGCGCATACAGCCCGACGTCCTGGTTGAAGCGTGCGTTGTAGCGCTGTGCGAACAGGATCTCGTCTTCGCCCGCGTTGCCGGCGATTTTCAGGAACACGTTGCCTTTCAATGCGCGGGCGCCGAACAGCGCTGCGCGTCGCGTCGTATTGCCCCCTGTTGCCGCGCCCACACCAAATTCGTAAGACGTACAGTTCGCCCGAAATTGCGAGTTTGCGCTGAACTGTACTCTTATCGGCGTATCCGATGTGTGTACTCCGCGTCAACTGTTCTGCTCTTAAGCTTCCATCATCAAGTGCACAGTGCCGCAAGCCCAGACATCACGGGCCGCCCGGCACATCTTCAAAAGCGAGCCATGGCGATGGAAAAGGCAAAACTGGAGGGCGCAATCAGGCATCACGACAGCCCGGTTGGCGGGCAGCACACGCGCGTAGCGGGCGCGCATGAGACGGCGGCGCGCATGCGCCAGCCGGCGGGGAGCATGCGATGAAGCTCTACGAAAAACTCGCGGACGACATCGAACGCCTGATCCGCCAGGGTGTGTACCGGCACGGCGACCGGATCCCGTCGGTGCGGCAGGCGAGCCAGCAGCACCGGATCAGCATCACGACCGTGCTGCACGCGTACCTGCTGCTCGAAAGCCGCGGGCTGCTGGAAAGCCGCCCGCAGTCGGGCTACTTCGTGAACTTGCGGCGCGACGACAACCATGCGCCGGTGCGCGAGCTGCGGCCGTCGAAGCCGATCGCGATTTCGTCATCGGTCGACATGAGCCGGCTCGTGCTGTCGACGTTGCGCTCCATTGGCACCGACGACGCCGTGCCGCTCGGTTCGCCGTATCCGGATCCGAGCCTGTTTCCGTTCGAGAAGCTGAACCGCTATGCGTATGCGGCCGGCCGGGACAAGTCGCTGTGGGGCGTGACCGACGGGCTGCCGCCCGGCCATCCGCGCCTGATCCGGCAGATCGCTCGGCGCTACCTGGAAAACGGGATGTCGGTCGACCCGAACGAGATCATCGTGACGGTCGGCGCGACGGAGGCGATCAACCTGTGCCTGCAGGCGGTCGCGAAACCGGGTGACACGATCGCGGTGGAGTCGCCGACGTTCTATGCGATGCTGCACGCGATCGAGCGGATGGGGATGAAGGCGATCGAAGTTGCGACGCATCCGGAATACGGGATCGATATCGCCGCGCTGGCGGCGATCGCAAAGTCGCAGCCGATCGCCGCGTGCATGGTGATGCCGAACTTTCAGAATCCGCTGGGCTTCCAGATGCCCGACGAGCGCAAGCGCGAACTGGTGGAATTCGCGACCCGCGTCGACATGCCGATCATCGAGAACGGTGTGTATAACGAACTGTATTTCGGTGAGTCGCATCCGAGCACGTTGAAGTCATGCGACCGTAACGGGATCGTGCTGCATTGCGCATCGTTTTCGAAGAGCCTGACGGCGGCTTACCGGATCGGCTGGGCTTTGCCGGGCCGGTATCGCGATCAGGTCGAGAAACTGAAGTTCCTGAACACGCTGGCCACGCCGTCGCTGCCGCAGCTCGCGATCGCCGAGTTTCTCGAACGCGACGGCTACGAGCATCACCTGCGGCGCTTGCGCAAGGCGTATGCGCAGCAGGCGAACCTGATGCGCGCGATGGTGTCGCGGTTCTTCCCTGAAGGCACGCGCATCTCGAGCCCGGCCGGCGGCTACGTGCTGTGGGTCGAGTTGCCGGTGCAGGTCGATGCGATGCGGCTGTACCAGCTCGCGCTGGAGCAGGGAATCACGATCGGCCCCGGCTACATGTTCTCGATCACCGACAACTACCGGAACTTCATCCGGCTGAACTACAGCAGCCCGTGGTCACCGGAGATCGAGCAGGCGGTGATCGCGGTCGGGAAGCTCGCGGCCTCGTGCATGCGATGAAGCGCGCTGCCGGCAGCTTGAAAAAAAAAGCGCCGCGGGCATTCAGCCCGCGGCGCCATCGCGTGTCGCCACGGCGGGCATAGCCCACCGTAGTTCGACCGCATGCTTAGATCTGCACGGTGTCGGCGACTTCCTTGAAGTCTTCGATCTGATCGAAGTTCATGTACTTGTAGATCTTGTCGCCGTTGGCATTGAGCACGCCCATGTCGGCCATGTACTCTTCCTTGGTCGGAATCTTGCCCAGACGCGAGCAGATTGCCGCCAGTTCCGCCGAGCCGAGGTACACGTTCGTGTTCTTGCCCAGACGGTTCGGGAAGTTGCGGGTCGACGTCGACATCACCGTCGCGCCTTCGCGCACCTGTGCCTGGTTGCCCATGCACAGCGAGCAGCCCGGCATTTCGGTGCGAGCGCCGGCCGTGCCGAACACGCCGTAGTGACCTTCTTCCGTCAGCTGCTTCTGGTCCATCTTGGTCGGCGGCGCGACCCACAGCTTGACCGGGATGTCGCGCTTGCCTTCAAGCAGCTTCGACGCGGCACGGAAGTGACCGATGTTGGTCATGCACGAGCCGATGAACACTTCGTCGATCTTCGCACCGGCGACGTCGGACAGCGTCTTCACGTCGTCCGGATCGTTCGGGCATGCAACGATCGGTTCATGAATGTCGGCCAGGTCGATCTCGATGACGGCCGCGTATTCGGCGTCGGCGTCCGGCGACAGCAGTTGCGGGTCGGCCAGCCACTGCTCCATCGCCGCGATACGGCGCTGCAGGCTGCGCGGATCCTGATAGCCCTGCGCGATCATCCACTTCAGCAGTGTGATGTTGCTGTTGAGGTACTCGATGATCGGTTCCTTGTTCAGGCGCACCGTGCAACCGGCTGCCGAACGCTCGGCCGACGCATCCGACAGTTCGAACGCTTGCTCGACCTTCAGGTCCGGCAGGCCTTCGATTTCGAGAATGCGGCCCGAGAAGATGTTCTTCTTGCCTTGCTTGGCGACCGTCAGCATGCCCTGCTTGATCGCGTACAGCGGAATCGCGTTGACGAGGTCGCGCAGCGTGACGCCCGGCTGCATCTTGCCCTTGAAGCGGACCAGCACCGATTCCGGCATGTCGAGCGGCATCGTGCCGGTGGCGGCCGCGAACGCGACGAGGCCCGAGCCCGCCGGGAAGCTGATGCCGATCGGGAAACGCGTGTGCGAGTCGCCGCCGGTGCCGACGGTGTCGGGCAGCAGCATGCGGTTCAGCCACGAGTGGATCACGCCGTCGCCCGGACGCAGCGCGATACCGCCACGGGTGCTGATGAAGTTCGGCAGCGTCTGGTGCGTCTTCACGTCGACCGGCTTCGGATAAGCGGCGGTGTGGCAGAACGACTGCATCACGAGGTCGGCCGAGAAGCCGAGGCAGGCCAGATCCTTCAGTTCGTCGCGGGTCATCGGGCCGGTGGTGTCCTGCGAGCCGACCGAGGTCATCTTCGGTTCGCAGTACGTGCCCGGACGCACGCCCTGGCCTTCCGGCAGACCGCATGCGCGGCCGACCATCTTCTGCGCGAGCGAGAAGCCCTTGCCGCTGTCGGCCGGCTGGTGCGGCAGGCGGAACAGCGTTGACGGTGCGAGGCCGAGCGCTTCACGCGCCTTCGCGGTCAGGCCGCGGCCGATGATCAGCGGAATGCGGCCGCCGGCGCGCACTTCGTCGAACAGCACGTCGGACTTGACCTGGAATTCGGCGATCACGTTGCCGTCCTTCAGCGCCTTGCCTTCGTACGGGCGCAGTTCGACGACGTCGCCCATGTTCATCTGCGATACGTCGAGTTCGATCGGCAGCGCGCCGGCATCTTCCATCGTGTTGTAGAAGATCGGGGCGATCTTGCCGCCGAGGCACACGCCGCCGAAGCGCTTGTTCGGAACGAACGGGATGTCTTCGCCGGTGAACCACAGCACCGAGTTGGTGGCCGACTTGCGCGACGAGCCGGTGCCGACCACGTCACCCACGTAGGCGACGAGGTGACCCTTGTCCTTCAGCGATTCGATGAACTTGACCGGGCCGCGCTTGCCGTCTTCTTCCGGCGTGATGCCGGGGCGCGCGTTCTTCAGCATCGCCAGCGCGTGCAGCGGGATGTCCGGGCGGGTGGTGGCGTCGGGCGCCGGCGACAGGTCGTCGGTGTTGGTTTCGCCCGGGACCTTGAACACGGTGATGGTCAGGCTTTCCGGCACTTCCGGACGGCTCGTGAACCATTCGGCGTCGGCCCAGCTCTGCAGCACGGCCTTCGCATGCGCGTTGCCCTTGTCGGCGAGTTCCTTCACGTCATGGAACTGGTCGAACATCAGCAGCGTTTTCTTCAGTGCGTCGGCGGCGACAGCCGCGACTGCGTCGTCGGACAGCAGCTCGATCAGCGGCTGGATGTTGTAACCGCCCAGCATCGTGCCGAGCAGTTCGGTCGCGCGTTCGCGCGAGATCAGCGGGCAGGCCGTCTCGCCCTTCGCGACGGCGGCCAGGAAGCCGGCCTTCACGCGCGCGGCTTCGTCGACGCCGGCGGGGACGCGGTGAGTGATCAGATCGAGCAGCGTCTGCTCTTCGCCTGCGGGCGGGTTCGTCAGCAGTTCCACCAGTTCGGCGGTTTGCTGAGCCGTCAGCGGCAGGGGAGGAATACCGAGCGCGGCGCGGGCGGCCACGTGAGCACGAAAGTTTTCAAGCATGGGGGGACCTGCTGAGATTGCGTTTCAGGGGAAGGGCTTTCCAGGCACGCCGAGGCTGCTGTTCCGGACACTGCTTCACTGCTTGGACGGGATTCTAATCCCAATATGGTCAGGCGTCAAATGTCTTATGTCTTATATAAGAGTTGTGTGCCGGACCCCGGCAGGCGAGTGTTGTAGCGGCGCACCTCGAGGAAGAATGCGGCGGATTCGGGCAGGCTGCCGGTGCGGAGCGTGACAGCCGACCTGCTGCGGAGCCGGGCGCTGCGGAGCGAACGGCAGGTCGCAGATGCGGCATTCGCTCGACGGATTTGATTTCACTATGTGGTAAAGGCGCCCGTGACGATGGCGTGCGCGGCGAACACGGCGGGCGCGAGCAGCGTCGCGTCGATCACGCCGCGAATGTTGGCGCGTCGTCGATCGCCGGCGACGCGGGCGAATACAGCGCCTGCGTCGCTGCAACCTCGTCAGTGAATCGAGCCACGAGTTCCCGCGGCCCGAGCACTTTCAGCTCCGCGCCATATCCCAGCAGCTTCCGCGCACCGTGTTCGATCGATTCGATCGGCATCAGGAATTCCTTCCATCCCGGCGGAATCGCGGGACTGCCGGCGCTCTCCAGGACCGGCGCGACCTTGACGCGTGCATTGACCAGCCAGCTCTGTCCGCGCGCGGACACCGCGACGTGCGCGCTCAACCGGTAAAGCTCCGCGTCGTACCGGCTCATCGCCTCGCGCCAGTGCTGCGCCAGGTCGAACCGCGCGGGCCGCTTGAATCGACGGCGCGATGCCGCGAGTTCCCGAATGTTCGCGAGCCGAAAAGTCAGCGCATCGCGCTTACCGGCAACCGTCGCCACCACGTACCACGCACCGCCCTTGAGCACCAGCCCGAGCGGATCGAGTGCGCGGCGCGACACACCACGCCAGCTCTCGTACGTGACCTCGATGCGCTGAGACTGCCACACGGCATCGGCGACTTCTCGCAGAAACGCCGGCGTTTCCTGCGCCCGATACCAATCCACGGTGTCGACATGCAGCCGGCTCGCGACACGATCGGCATGCGCGCGCGAGTCCGGCGGCAGGCTGGCGATCATCTTCAGCCGCGCGGACGCGGCCATCCCGTCGAGCCCGAGTTCTCCCGCCGGCCCTGGCAGACCCGCCAGAATCAACGCATGCGCCTCCTGCTCGGTCAGCCCCGTGAGATCGGTGCGCCAGCCATCCTGCAACTGGAAGCCGCCATTGCGTCCACGATCGCCCCAGATCGGCACGCCGGCCGTCGACAGTTGATCGATATCGCGCAGGATCGTCCGCTCGGACACCTCCAGCGCGGCAGCCAGCGCAGGCGCGGTCATGCGGCCGCGCGCCTGCAGCATCATCATGATCGACAACAACCGGCTGGCCTTCATGTGCGGCACCTCATCGGAAATACATGACACCGGATGTCATGTTATCGGATCTATGATCCCACACGTTCGCCATCGGCTTGCGCGCGGCGGAGCCGGGCGCGGGCTTGCCGACATGCGGGCGGTGTTCACGTGAAGGCCGCGGCGCGAAACCCATTGAGGAGGTGACACATGAAAATCATGACCGGTCCGCTGAGCATGTTCGGCGCGAAAGTCGAGATCGCGGCGCACGAGAAGGGCATCGCCTTCGAGCGCGTGCTGGTGCCGTTCAGCCAGCAGCGCGGCTACGACCCGAAGCATCCGGATGTCGTGCGCATCAATCCGAAGCGGCAGGTGCCGGTGCTGATCGACGGCGACCTGGAGATTTTCGATTCCACGCAGATCTTCGAGTACCTGGAAGACTTGAAGCCCGATCCCGCGCTATGGCCGGCGCAGCCGAAAGCGCGCGCGGCGGCACGTCAGCTCGAGCACTGCAGCGATGAAATCTATTTTCCGCACGTGATCCGGCTGATGGGCCTCGAAGAGACGCCGGATCATCCGGCGGCACAGGCCGCACGCGACGAAGCGCGGCAATACTATCGACGCATGGAGCGCGTGCTGGCGGGACGGGAATTCCTCGCCGGAACCTATTCCTACGCAGACATCGCGTTCTACATGGCGCAGTTGTTCGGCGCGCGCAAGGGCGCGCCGATGACGGCGGAGACGCCGAACCTGCTCGCGTGGCGCGAACGGATGACCGCGCGACCGGCCGTGCGGAAAGTGGCCGGTGCGATGGCGGGTTATCTCGCTTCGATCGACCATCCGGTTCCGGATTTTCTGCGCGGGCTTTATTAGTCGACCCGGTGCGCATCGAGCGTCTACGATCTGCCGGTTGCCGGTCGATGTGACCGATTCAGCCGCCCGTCACCGGCGGAAAGAACGCCACCTCGCTATCCTCGCGCACGACGAAGTCGCCGGTCACCATCTCGAGATTCACGGCCGCGCGCACGGGCCGGTCCATCCGCAGTGCTTCGCCACTGCGCGCGTCGCGCGCGGCGAGCGTGCCGCGCAGCGCGTCGACGGTGAGCTCATGCGCATCGATCTCGACGATTTCCTCGTCGGCATGGAGTTGTTCGCGAATGCTCGCGAAATATTTGATCGTCAGTTTCATTACGAAATCCAGAGCGAAATCGATCAGATCGGCGGAATCGGAATGGCGCAGGATGGCGCGTTCATCCCCATCGACGCATCGCCTGATCGTCATGCGCCTTCGGTTCGACCCAGCCGGCCACGCCATCGTGCCGGATTTCCTTCTTCCAGAATGGCGCATGCGTCTTCAGGAAATCCATGATGAATTCGCATGCATCGAACGCGGCCGCGCGGTGCGCGGCGGCTACCACGACGATCACGACCGGCTGGCCGAGCGGAATGCGCCCGACGCGATGCACGATCCTGGCCGCCTCGAGCCGCCAGCGTGCGCTGGCTTCCTCGACGATGCTCCAGAGTGCCTGCTCGGTCATCGTCGGATAGTGCTCGACCTCAAGCGCGATCACGTCGTCGACGTCGCCTTCGTTGCGAACGACGCCGAGGAAATTCACGACCGCGCCGACATTCGGATTGCGAACGATCGGCGCGATCTCGGCGCCGGCGTCGATCGCCGCGTACTGCACACGCACCTCGAACCCGGCTGCGATCGCCGGCGGCGGCTCGGCATGCGCGTCGGCGGGTTCGGAATGTCCGCCGTTACGCGACGGATCGTCGGATGACGCAGCACGGGATTCGGTGAAACGGGTCATGACGGTTCTCCAGTAGGCGGTGCGCTCCGCTTCGCGGCAGCCCGTCAGCCGCCGACGAGCGACATGCGCACGGTCGGATAGGTCTTGCCTGATGGCCGGGCCGCAAGCGTGGCCCGGCGTTCGGAATAGCGATCGTCGCGCCGCATCCATCGTGTGCGCACGGTATCGGCGAGGCAGTCGATCGGTGCGGCGTCGTCGAGCCACGGCCGCAGGTCGGTGCCCTGCATCGCGAACAGGCACGTATAGAGCTGGCCGTCGGCGGACACGCGGGCGCGCGAGCACGTGCCGCAGAACGGATGCGACACGCTCGCGATGAAGCCGACCTCGCCCGCGCCGTCGATGTGCCGGCAGCGGATCGCGGTGGCGTCGTGTCCCGGTTCGCCGACGAGCACGAGCGGATAGCGCGCATCGATGAGCTCGCGCATCCGCGCGGCCGGCACGACCTTGTCGCAGGACCACGCGTTCGCGCCGCCGACGTCCATGTACTCGATGAAGCGAACGGTCACGCCGCTATGCCGGAAGTGGCGCACGAGCGGCAGGATCTGATCGTCGTTCGCGCCGCGCTCGATCACGGCGTTGACCTTCACGGGCGCGAGCCCGGCCGCCTGCGCAGCCTCGATGCCGGCCAGCACACGCGCCACCGGCACGTCGGTGTCGGTCATCCGGCGGAACACGATGTCGTCGAGTGCGTCGAGACTCACGGTCACGCGCGACAGGCCCGCATCGCGCAGCGCGCGTGCCTTGGCGGCGAGCAGGGAGCCGTTGGTCGTCAGCGCGATTTTGACGGGCTTGCCGTCGACGGTCGTCAGCGTCGCGAGCCGTTCGATCAGCGCTTCGAGGTTGCGGCGCAGCAGCGGCTCGCCGCCGGTCAGGCGGATCTTTTCGACGCCGAGCGAGACGAACGCGCGCGCGATCTTCTCGAGTTGCGCGAACGACAGCCGCTCGGAGGACGGCATGAACGCATAGTCGGGACCGAAAGTGTCGCGCGGCATGCAGTAGCCGCACCGGAAATTGCACTGGTCGATGACGGACAGCCGCAGATCGCGCAACGGCCGCGCGAGCGTGTCGAGCGGGCGGGAGACGGCGGCGGCCGGCGCGGAAGCGATGGCATTCACGATGGGTTCGTCTGCCTGCAGGTAGTGAGCGGAACGGCGTCGCCGGTCGGCCGTGCGTGTGCGGACGTAGCGGCGCACGGATCGTGACGAGCCTCATCGTGAGGATAGTCCGACGGATTGCGTCGGCAGAGACACAATCGCGGCCGAAATGCAGGAATACAGTTCGTCGTCCTGCATGCGCGAAAGACGGGCATCGCGAGCAGGCGCACGCTCGCATTCATGCTCACGCGAGCCACTGCACGAAATCGTAATACGGCACGGTGTCGCCGCGCGCGATGCGCCGGCCCGCTGGCAGACGCGCGAGGCCGCTCGCCTGCACGAGCGATTGCAGCGTGCCGGCGCCTTGCTGCCGCAGCGTGTCGAGGACGGGCGCGCCATTGGCGTCGATGGTGCGGCGCACGCGCACGAAGCGTTCGCGCTGCGCATCCGGTTCGACGGCGATGTCGATCGGCAGCGACGGTACGGCCGGGAGGCAATCGTCTCGTCCCTGCAGGCGGCGGATCATCGGCGCGACGAACAGCGTGAACGTGATCATCGCCGCCCCCGGGTTGCCGGGCAGCAGCACCACGGGCCGTTCGTCGAGCCGCGCGAGCGCAACGGGCTTGCCGGGTTTCATCCGCACGCCCGATACCACGAACGATGCGCCGAGCGCGGTCAGCGCCGGGCGCAGCAGGTCTTTGTCGCCGACCGATGCGCCGCCGACGCAGACGACCAGATCGCAGCGCGTGGCCATATCGCGCAGTGCCGCCTCGACGGCGGCCGGCGTGTCGGCGGCGTGTTCGCTCGCGGTGACGACGGCGCCGGTTCCCGATGCGAGGGCTGCGAGCATCGGCGCGTTGCTGTTGTAGATCTGCTGGGGCGCACGCGGTTCGCCGCACGGGACGAGTTCGTCGCCGGTCGTCAGGATGCCGATCCGCAGCGGCGGCCGCACGTCGATGCGCGCGCAACCTTGCGCGGCGGCGACGCCGACGTGCATCGCGCCGAGCCGCACGCCGGCGGGCATCAGCAGGTCGCCCGCGCGAACTTCCTCGCCGCGGCGGCGGATATGCGACCCGCTGCGCTGCGGTGCGTCGAACGTGACGTGACCGTCCCGCTCGCGCGCGTGCTCCTGCATCACGACGGTGTCGGCACCGGGCGGAATCAGGCTGCCGGTAAAGATCCGCGCTGCCGTGCGAGGTGCCAGCGGCGAGGGCGAGTCGCCCGCGTAGCAGCGCTGCGCGACGCGCAGCGGCTCGCCGTGTTCGAGGTCGGCGTGACGGACCGCATAGCCGTCCATCGCGCTCTGGTCGGCGGGCGGCTGGTCGAGCACGGCGGCGAGCGGTGCGGCCAGCACGTGGCCGGCCGCCTGCGCGACCGGAATGGAGACGGCCGCATGCGGCGGCGCGAACGCGCCGGCGAACTGCCGTTGGGCGGTATCGAAATCGGTCAGGGGTTTCATCATGCGGTGAGCGCATGCGGTTGCGCACGCGTCGGTTCGGGTAGCGGTAGCGCGTCGGGTGACACGTATTCGACGAAGCCGTCGTTGCGGCAGAAGCCGAGCAACCGCACGCCGGCTTCGCGCGCGACGCCGATCGCGAGCGACGTGGGCGCCGAGATCGTCGCGATCATCGGAATGCCGACGCGTGCCGCCTTGCGCACGAGCTCATAGCTCGCGCGGCTCGACAGGAACACGAAACCCGCGCTCAGGTCGGCGCGGCATCGCGCGAGCCGGCCGATCAGCTTGTCGAGCGCGTTGTGGCGGCCGACGTCCTCGAAGACTTCCAGCACGGCGCCGTCGCGATCGCACCAGGCGGCCGCATGGATGCCGCCGGTCGCGCGCATCAGCGGCTGCCGCGCCGGCAACGCGCGGGCGGCGCGCGCGACGGCGTCGGTTCCGATGCCGGCCGCCGCACCGGCTGCCGCGATGCGCGGCGGATGCAGGTCGAGCTGCGCAATGCTTTCGATTCCGCAGACCCCGCAGCCGGTGCGGCCGGCCAGCGCGCGCCGGTGCGCCTTCATCGTCATGAACGCCTGCTGCGACACCGTGAGCCGCACTTCCGCGCTGCCGGTCCGGCATTCGCTTTCAATATCGAAGACGTCCGATGCGCGCTCGACGATCCCTTCGCTCAGCGCGAAGCCGAGGCCGAACGCGTCCAGGTCGATCGGCGTCGCCATCATCACCGTGTGCGCGATGCCGTTGAATACGAGCGCAACCGGTGTTTCGTCGACGACACGATCGATCGTGTCTCGCGCATCGCCGGCACGATGACGCGTGACGTGACACGCGCGGCTGCCGGCCGAATCGTCGGGGCGGTCGCTGGGCTCCATGCGTTTTTCTCCTGGGGATCGTCCGACGCGTGTCACGCGAACGGAACGGATTCTGCGGGGGCGGTGTTGAGCTGGCTCGCCACGGGCAGGCCACGAACCGATGGTACGGGCGTTCGGTCGCGCCGCGAATGTACAGCGTCGCCATGCGGAAAGCAGTACAGCTGCGGGCTTCGTGCCCCTTGAACGGGTTTTCCGTATACACATCTTCGGCCCCGGGGAAAGCACAGTTTCAGCGCACGTTCGCGCGATTGCGAGTATCGTCGGAAACGCGATATCGTCATTCACGCTTCGTTGCCGTTCACCGCGATCCGTCGATGTGTGCACGTGCCGTCGCGAAGCCGTCGCGCGATTTCCTGCTTCGAGCCGACGTCCTCACAACCACGAGCAAATTACGGTCATGGAAATCTTCGATGCGTTCCATCTCGCCCGATTGCAATTCGCGTTCACGGTGTCGTTCCACATCGTGTTTCCGGCGATCAGCATCGGCATGGCGAGCTTCCTGGCGGTGCTGGAATGGCGCTATCTCGTCACCGGCGATGCCGCCTACAAATCCATGTTCCAGTTCTGGTCGAAGATCTTCGCGATCGGCTTCGGGATGGGCGTCGTCTCCGGCGTCGTGATGGCGTACGAGTTCGGCACGAACTGGTCTGGCTTCTCGCGCATCGCGGGCAACATCACCGGCCCACTGCTCACTTACGAAGTCCTGACGGCCTTTTTCCTCGAAGCCGGTTTTCTCGGCGTGATGCTGTTCGGCTGGCAGCGCGTCAGCCCGCGTGCGCATTTCTTCGCGACGCTGATGGTCGCGGTCGGCACGCTGATCTCGACATTCTGGATCCTCGCGTCGAACAGCTTCATGCAGACGCCGCAGGGCTACAGGATCGAGAACGGCCTCGTCGTGCCGGTCGACTGGTTCAAGGTCATCTTCAACCCGTCGTTCCCGTATCGCCTCGTGCACATGACGATCGCCGCGTTCATCGTCGCGGGCTTCATCGTGGCCGCGTGCGGCGCGTGGCACCTGCTGAAGGGGCGCCGCGACGAGCCGGTGAAGCGCAGCTTCTCGATGGCGCTGTGGATGCTGCTGCTGCTCGCACCAATCCAGATCGTCGTCGGCGATGCGCACGGGCTGAACACGCGCGAATACCAGCCGGCGAAGATCGCGGCGATCGAGGGGCTGTGGGAAACCGAGAAGGGCGGCACCGCGCTGAATCTCGTCGGTCTGCCCGACATGCAGGCCGAGACGACCCGCTATGCGATCCAGGTGCCGCACCTCGGCAGCCTGATCCTCACGCACAGCTGGGACGGCGAGATTCGCGGGTTGAAGGAATTCCCGGCGCAGGACCGCCCGTATTCGCCGATCGTGTTCTGGACCTTCCGGATCATGGCCGGCTTCGGGATGCTGATGCTGCTCACCGCGCTGCTCGGCCTGCTGCTGAGAAAGGGCGGACGCCTGTATGAAACGCGCTGGTTCCAGTGGTTCGTCGTGTGCATGGGGCCGTCGGGCATCGTCGCGCTGCTGGCCGGATGGATCACGACCGAGGTCGGGCGGCAACCGTGGACTGTATATGGCGTGCTGCGCACCGTCGATTCGGTCGCGCCGCTCAGCGCGCAGCAGGTCGGCGTGTCGCTGCTGATCTTCGTGGTCGTGTATTTCCTGGTGTTCGGAACGGGTATCTACTACATGATGAAACTGATGAAGCGCGGGCCGGCCGCGCACGCCGGATACATCGAGCTGCACCGGCATCCGGGGCTGCGCAAGAGTGCGCTGTCCACGCCGCTGAACGTCACCGAAGCGGAGTAAGCCATGCACATCGATCTTCCTGTCGTGTGGGCCGCGATCATCGGTCTCGGCGTGTTCATCTACGTGATGCTCGACGGCTTCGACCTCGGCATCGGCCTGCTGTTTCCGTTCTTCGACGCGAAGGCCGAACGCGAAGTCATGCTCAATACCGTCGCGCCGGTATGGGACGGCAACGAGACCTTTCTCGTGCTCGGCGGAGCGGGCCTGTACGGCGCGTTTCCGGTCGTCTACTCGACGCTGCTGCCGGCGAACTACCTGCCGCTGATCCTGATGGTGGTCGGGCTGATCTTCCGCGGCGCGGCGTTCGAATTGCGTGCGAAGGCGAACCGCACCCAGCACCTGTGGGATCTCGCGTTCATCGGCGGGTCCGCGCTGGCCGCGTTCTGCCAGGGGATCACGCTCGGTTCGCTGCTGCAGGGCATCCGGATCGAGAACAATGCGTTCGCGGGCGGGCCGTTCGACTGGCTGTCGCCGTTCAGCCTGTTCTGCGGGATCGGCGTGCTCGTCACCTATGCGACGCTGGGCTGCGGCTGGTTGATCCTGAAAGTCGACGGCGAGCTGCAGCGCAAGATGCGCATGCTGATGAAGCCGCTCGCGGGCGTGCTGCTCGCGGTAATGGGCGTGGTCAGCCTGTGGACCGTGATCGGGCTGCCGGCCGTCGCGCATCGCTGGTTCGGCAGCGGCAACCTCGGCTGGTTCCTGCCGGTTCCGATCCTCGTCGTCGCATGTGTGTGGGGCATCTTCCACACGGTAAAGCGCGAGCACGAGGCCACCCCGTTCCTGCTGACGCTCGCGCTCGTGTTCCTCGGCTACACCGGACTCGTGATCAGCATCTGGCCGAACATCGTGCCGCCGTCGCTGACGATCTGGGATGCGTCGTCGAGCCATTCGAGCCAGCTGTTCGCGCTGGTCGGCACCGTGATCGTGCTGCCGATCATCCTCGTGTACAACGCGATGCAGTACCGCGTGTTCCGCGGCAAGGTGCGCGAGGGCGACGCCGGTTATCACTGACCGGCGCGCCGAGATGACGGGGCAGCGCGTGCGCGGGCGTATCATCACGCGCGCACGCCGCTAATCGCGTCACCCGGCCCGGTATCGAGCCGACAGCGGCCCGCCACGCGCGGGCCGTTGCACTTCGGGCGGCAGCGATCCACATTGCGTATTTCATCGGCAGTCGAGACAACACCATGATCGTCAGACCACGACAAAACTGGCTCAGGATGCTGTTCGTATGGAACGGCTCCGTGCTGCAGTCGATCATTCCGCAACTCGTGTTCATGGCGATCGTCAGCACGCTGGCGGTCTTCACGAACGGGCGCATCTTCGGCGAGAAGATTCCGCTGAACACCGCGCCATTCACGCTGTTCGGGCTGGCACTCGCGATCTTCCTCGCGTTTCGCAACAATGCGAGCTTCGAGCGCTTCAAGGAGGCGCGGCTGCTGTGGGGCAACCTGCTGATCGCGGCGCGCACCGTCACGTCGCAGCTGCGGCGCTACCTGCCCGACAGCGTCGGCGACGCGGAGCGCAACCGGCTCGCCGATCTGCTGATCGCGTTTACGTATGCACTGAAGCATCAGCTGCGTCACACCGATCCGGCGCAGGACCTGCAGCGCATTCTAGGCGCTGAACGCGCGGCCGCATTCGCGCACAAGTGCTACCAGCCCGTCGCGATTCTCGATGACCTGCGCGGCGGGATCGTCCGCGCGCTGGGCCGCGCGCCCGGCAGCGAAACGACGTGCTGGATGTTCGATGCGCAACTGGCCGAGCTGGGCAAGGCGGTGGGCGGCTGCGAGCGCATCCTGACGACACCGATCCCGTTCTCGTACAGCGTGCTGCTGCATCGCACGGTCTATGCATACTGCGTGCTGCTGCCGTTCGGGCTCGTCGATTCGACGGAATTCTTCACGCCGCTGATTTGCGTGTTCATCTCGTACACGCTGATTGCGCTCGAAGCGATCGCGAACGAGGTTGCGGAGCCGTTCGGCCTCGCCCCGAACGCACTGGCGCTCGATGCGATGGCGCGCACGATCGAACGGTCGGTGCTCGAGCTGGGCGATCGCGCGATGCCGGAGGAGTTCGTGCCGGCGTCGACGTATCAGATCACGTGAACGGTACGGCGACGCGACCGCGTGTGCTTCGTCGGAGCGGGGTGCAAGCGACATTGGCGGAACGGACCAGGGAAGTTTGTGTAGACTCGTGCTCGTTCAATGGAGCCAACAACATGCAACTTCTTGACCATGTGTCCATCGGCGTTCCGGATATCGACCAGGCACGCCCTTTCTACGACGGTGTCATGGCCGCGCTGGGCGCGACCCGGGTTTATGACCGCGGCACCGCGCTCGGTTACGGTGAACGTTGCAATGCCAGCGACACCACATCAACCTTCCTGGCGATTTATCTGGATCCCGCCGAGGTCGGAGTGAGCAAGCGGCACTGGTGCTTCAAGGCGGCTTCCCGCGAGCAGGTGCATGCATTCTTCGAGGCAGGGCTGTCCGCGGGCGGCCGGCCCGATGGCGACCCCGGCTTGAGGCCGCACTATCACGCCGACTACTACGCAGCCTTTGTCGTCGATCCGGCCGGAAACCGGATCGAGGCCGTATGCCATGCTGCGCCATCGGCGCACGAGCGGCCGTGACGGCACTCGCCGACGATTGACTGCCAGCGGCACGGCGTCGTGCCGTCGGGTAGCGGACAAGCGCGGCGACGCCATGCCGCCGCGCGTCTTCGCCCGGTCGCGTTTGCCGTGCGCGCGACTCAATCGAAGTACGTCAACCCCATCGCGCCTTTTACCTCCGCCAGCGTCGCCCCCGCCACCTCGCGCGCATGCATCGTGCCGCGCTTGAGGATTGCCATCACCTCCGCCTTGTCCGCCTCGAATTCGCGACGACGCGCACGGATCGGCTCGATCAGCGCCTGCAGCCGCTCGTTCAGCACGCGCTTGACGACGCTGTCGCCGAGGCCGCCACGGCGATAGTGCGCCTTCAGTTCGTCGACTTTCTGCACGTCGGGCTCGAACGCGTCGAGGAACGTGAACACGACGTTGCCTTCGACCTGGCCGGGATCGCTCACGCGCAGGTGGTTCGGGTCCGTGTACATGTTCTTCACGGCCTGCGCGATCTCGTCGGGCGTTGAGCCGAGCGTGATCGCGTTGCCGAGCGACTTGCTCATCTTCGCCTTGCCGTCGATGCCCGGCAGCCGCGTGACCGCCGACAGCACGGCCTCGCATTCCACCAGCACCGGCTTGTCGACCGTTGCGTTGAAGCGGCGCACGAGTTCGTTGGTCTGTTCGATCATCGGTAGCTGGTCGTCGCCGACTGGCACGTGCGTCGCCTTGAACGCGGTGATGTCGGCGGCCTGGCTGACGGGGTAGGTCAGGAAGCCGGCCGGAATGTCGCGTTCGAAGCCGCGCAGACGGATCTCTTCCTTGATGGTCGGATTGCGCTCGAGGCGTGCGACCGTCACGAGGTTGAGCAGGTATTGCGACAGATCGGCGAGCTCGGGTATCTGCGACTGGACGACGATCGTCGAGATCGCCGGATCGATGCCGACGGCCAGGTAGTCGAGCGCGACCTCGATCACGTTCTCGGTGACACGCTGGCGGCGGCCCATGTTGTCGGTCAGCGCCTGCGTGTCGGCGAGCAGCAGGAACTGCGTCGCCTCGTGCTGCATCTGCACGCGCGCGCGAAGCGAGCCGATGTAATGGCCGAGATGCAGCGGGCCGGTCGTGCGGTCGCCCGTGAGGATGGTCGGTCGGGTCGGGTGCGTCATGGTGTGGATTGGCTCCGGGTTATCGAAGCCGCCAGCCATGACGTGAGCGCGAAAACGACAATGCCGCCATGGCTGGCGGCATCACGTTCGGGACATGCAAACAGAAACGGGCCGCCTGGGTCAGGCGCGCCACCAGTGATGCAGGTTCGGCGAGGCAGGTTTGGTTTGCATGGCGCGAGTATAGCGCAGCGGCGTCGAGCCGTGCTTCAGTGCACGACTGATTCCAGCGCGAGGCGTGCGACTTCGGCGGACGGCCACAGCAGGTACAGCAGGCCGGCCATCAGCAGCAGCGCGCCGGCGCGCACCAGCGGCGTACGGTCGATCTCGCTCAGGGTGCGGATGTGCTGCTTCAGTTTCTTCATGCTTGCAGGCGCAACGTGCGCCACTTCAACGGTTGCTGCAACGGGCCGGGTGGGGCGGCGCCGGGATGCTGCTGGATTCAGCAAGAGGCGGCTGGGCCGGGGTCCGGCGCAGCCTGCGATTCACGCGTAAGGATCGAAAAAGGGAACGATCGATCGGCCTGAGTAGGCATCGCGCAGGCCCAGGCGACGCGTATCGTATCAGTTCGAGTGCGCGCACATAGTCAAGAATTGTCCGGGAAAGACTCGAGCGGCCAGAACCGCCGCATTTGCAGGCGCGTTCCCCGATTAGCGCCATATCGGCGCGACGACGGCGGCAGTCGGGCTATGGACGAAGGCCACCGAGCGCGAACATTGGAACGCGATGTTCGATCCGGCGAATGCGTGCGCTCAAGGCGAAGCCGTCGATCTTGCTTCCGAGCATGCCGTTCAGATTACCGAAGAGCGAACGAAACCCGGCATTCCGACGCCCTGCGATCCGACGGGGAAGTATTACGTCAGCGGCGAGTGCCGAGTCGTCCGCGCCCGGTGAGGCGCCGTATGCCCGGACCGCTAGCTATCCCCGTCCCCAGCTTTTTTCTCGTCAACAACCACAAAAAACATCATTTCGCCCACGCTGACCTGTCAGCAGAATGTCTCCATTCCCCCTCGCGCGACGACACCAACATCGCAGCGAGCCGCACTTCAAGGAGACAGCCGTGGCAGTGGAAACAACCTCAATCGATACGCTGGTCGTCGGGGCCGGACAGGCCGGCGTGGCCATGAGCGAGCACTTGGGCAAACTCGGCGTGCCGCATCTCGTGCTGGAGCGTGACCGTATCGCCGAGCGCTGGCGCACCGGACGCTGGGATTCGCTGGTCGCGAACGGCCCCGCGTGGCACGACCGTTTTCCGGGGCTCGAATTCGACGGCCTCGATCCCGATGCGTTCGCATCGAAGGACCAGGTCGCCGACTACTTCGAGGCCTATGCGCGCAAGTTCAACGCGCCGATCCGCACTGGCGTCGAAGTGAAGAACGTCGTGCGCAACACGGGCAAGCCGGGCTTCATCGTCGACACCTCGGACGGCCCGATCGAGGCAACCCGCGTGGTCGTCGCAACGGGCCCGTTCCAGCGCCCGGTCATCCCGCCGATCGCGCCGGACGATGCGGGCCTCGTGCAACTCCACTCGGCCGATTATCGCAACCCCGCGCAATTGCCGGACGGTGCGGTGCTGGTAGTCGGCGCCGGTTCGTCGGGCGTGCAGATTGCCGACGAACTGCAGCGCGCGGGCCGACAGGTCTATTTGTCGGTCGGCCCGCATGACCGCCCGCCGCGCGCGTATCGTGGCCGCGACTTCTGCTGGTGGCTAGGCGTGCTTGGCGAATGGGACAAGGAAGTCGCGACGCCCGGACGCGAACACGTGACGATCGCGGTGAGCGGTGCGCGCGGCGGTCACACGGTCGATTTCCGCGCGCTTGCGCACCAGGGCGTGACGCTCGTCGGGTTGACGAAGTCGTTCGACGGAGGCGTCGCCGTGTTCGAACCCGATCTCGCAGTCAATCTCGCACGCGGCGACGAGAACTACCTCTCTCTGCTCGACGCGGCCGACGCGTATGCGATCCGCGACGGCCTCGATCTGCCCGAAGAACCCGAAGCGCGCCGCATCCTGCCGGATCCGGATTGCGTCACGCGACCGATCCTCGCGCTCGACCTGGCCGGCGCTGGCGTCACGTCGATCGTCTGGGCGACGGGCTATGCGGTCGACTACGGCTGGCTAAATGTCGACGCGTTCGGCGCGAACGGCAAGCCACAGCATCAACGCGGCGTGTCGAAGGAGCCCGGCATCTATTTCCTCGGCCTGCCGTGGCTGTCGCGACGCGGCTCCAGCTTCATCTGGGGTGTGTGGCACGACGCGAAACACATCGCCGACCACATCGTCACGCAGCGCAAGTACCTCGACTATCACGACGCATCGAAGCGCCGGCTTCAAACGCGCACTGGGCACGGCGACGCATCGCGCACGGAGCCGGCGGATGCCCGTCCGCTCGTTGATGCGATCGATTGATGCGCGCTCGCGTCACGATCCGCGCCACGCGCGAAACCGGGACGCGATGATCCGGCTACTCCGCTACAACAAGAACCCGCCCGCGCCGCGACTGCTTGCGGTGCGGCCGGCGAACACACCGACGATCGAAGGACCTCGATGAGCCAGCCTACCCATACCCGTATCCGCATGTTCAACACGAAGGATACCTACCCGAACCAGACGCTCGACAACGACCTGTGCCAGGCCGTGCGCGCCGGCAATACCGTCTATGTGCGCGGCCAGGTCGGCACCGATTTCGACGGCAACCTGATCGGCCTCGGCGATCCGCGTGCTCAGGCCGAGCAGGCGATGAAGAACGTGAAGCAGCTGCTGGAGGAAGCCGGCAGCGACATCACGCACATCGTGAAGACGACGACCTACCTGATCGACCCGCGCTATCGCGAGCCCGTGTACCAGGAAGTCGGCAAGTGGCTGAAAGGCGTCTACCCGATTTCGACAGGGCTCGTCGTCTCGGCGCTCGGCCAGCCGCAGTGGTTGATGGAAATCGACGTGATCGCGGTGATCCCGGACAACTGGCAGCCGAGTCGCGCACAGGAGGCGAGATGACTTTCTCCATCGTCGGGCGCTGCCCGGAAACGGGGCAGCTCGGGATCGCGATCAGCTCGTCGAGCATCGCGGTGGGCGCGCGCTGCCCGTGGGTGCGCGCGGGCGTCGGCGCGGTCGCGACGCAGAACGTCACGCTGCCGGCGCTCGGCCAGCAGATCCTCGATCTGATCGAGCACCGGCAGCTCGCGCCGGCCGCCGCGCTCGACCGCGCGCTCAGCGCGAACGGCTGGAGCCAGTACCGGCAGGTCACGGTGATCGACGGGCAGGGGCAGACCGCGTGCTTCACCGGCAAGGAAGCGCTCGGCACGCACCATGCGGTGCAGGGCGAGCAATGCGTGGCGGCCGGCAACCTGCTGGCCGCGCCGGGCGTGATCGACGCGATGGTACGTGCGTTCGAGCAGGCGCCCGGGCTGCTGGCCGACCGCCTGCTGGCCGCGATGCACGCGGCGATCGCAGCGGGCGGCGAGGCCGGACCGGTACATTCGGCCGCGCTGCAGGTGGCCGGCGACGTGACCTGGCCGATCGTCGACCTGCGCGTCGACTGGGCCGACGTTGATCCGGTCGGGCAACTGGACGCGCTGTGGCGCGCGTATCGCCCGCAGATGCAGGATTACCAGACACGGGCGCTGAATCCGACTGCCGCGCCGAGCTACGGAGTGCCGGGCGATGAGTGACACGTCGAGCCGCGCATTGCTCGAACGGTTGATCGGCTTCGCGACGGTCAGCCGCGATTCGAATCTCGCGATGATCGAATTCATCCGCGATTATCTCGCCGGACACGGTGTCTCGAGCGAGCTGTTCTACAACGCGGAACGCACAAAGGCGAGCCTGTACGCAACGATCGGGCCGCGCGATCGCGGTGGCATCGCGCTGTCGGGCCATACCGACGTGGTGCCGGTCGACGGCCAGGCGTGGGCGGTCGAGCCGTTCCGGTTGACCGAGCGCGACGGCCGGCTGTACGGGCGCGGCACGGCCGACATGAAGGGCTTCATCGCGTCGGTGCTCGCGGCCGTGCCTACGTTCGTCGCGCGGTCGTTGAGCGTGCCGGTGCATCTCGCGTTTTCCTATGACGAGGAAGTTGGCTGTCTCGGCGTGCGGCCGATGCTCGATGCGCTGGCCGCGCGCGAGCACCGCCCGCGCCTATGCCTGATCGGCGAGCCGACCGAGTTGAAACCGGTACTCGGGCACAAGGGTAAGCTCGCAATGCGCTGTCACGTGAAGGGTGCCGCGTGTCACTCGGCGTACGCGCCGCTGGGCGTCAACGCGATCGACTACGCGGCGAAGCTGATCGGCCGGCTTGGCGAGATCGGCGCGGCGCTCGCGCGGTCCGAGCATCACGACAGCCGCTTCGATCCGCCGTTCTCGACCGTGCAAGCCGGGCTGATCAAGGGCGGCCGCGCGCTGAACATCGTGCCGGCCGAATGCGAATTCGATTTTGAGGTGCGGGCGCTGCCGGCGTTCGACGCGCATGACGTGCCAAGAAAGCTGCTGGACTATGCGGAATCCGAACTGCTGCCGAAGATGCGGGCGGTTCACCCCGAGACCGATATCCGTCTGCAGTCGCTCGGCGCGTATCCGGGGCTCGCGACGTCGCCGGACAGCGAAGCCGCGCGACTGCTCGCGATGCTGAGTGGCTCCGACGCATTCGGCACGGTGGCGTTCGGCACCGAGGGCGGGCTGTTCGGGCAGGCCGGTATTCCGACCGTCGTGTGCGGCCCGGGCAGCATGGACCAGGGGCACAAGCCCGACGAGTTCGTCACGCTCGACCAGTTGCACGGGTGCGACGCGATGCTGGGCCGTCTCGCGACTTACCTCGCTTCGGCTGGTCGATCCTGATTCGGCCGTGCGGAGCTGCCTGTTTATCGCGCCGATTCCGCGACGATCTGTGCGAGCCGCTCGCGGCAGAACTCGACGAACGACTGCGCCTGCTTCGTGAGCTGCCCGCGCTTGAGCCGTGCGCTCACCAGCCCGGACGGGCTTACCGTTTCGCTCAGGGCGATCGTCACGACGCGCCGGCCGTCGTACGTATATTCGGAGTGCGGCCGCGTGACGAGCAACGAGAAGCCGAACCCCTGACCGACCATCCCGCGGACCATCTCGATCGAAGGCGAAGCGAACACGATGTTCGGCGTGAGCCCGAGCTCGTGGAACAGGCTGACGAAGTACGTGCGGCTCGGAAGCACGTCGAGCAGGATCATCGGCTCGACGCTGAGGTCGCGCAGCGATACGTGCGACTGATCCGCGAACCGATGGTTCTCCGGCAGCAGCACGTACGGCTGTTGCGCCGGCATTAGCGGCTCGGTTTCGATCGTGCCGTCGAGATCGTGGTCGTACAGGAACGCGAGATCGAAGGTGCCGGCCGTCAGGCCCTGCACGAGCTCCTGCTGGTCGCCGTCGCGCAGCCGGATGTTGACGCCCGGGAAGCGCTCCCGAAACCCCGCGATCAGCTGCGGCAGATAGAGCGGCGCGACTGTCTCGAAGCAGCCGATGTCGATCTGCCCGGTGATCACGTCGTTGTCGGCGAGCGCGTTCTGTTCGAACTCGTGTGCGATGCGCAACAGTTCCTGCGCCTTCCGGTAAAAACGCGTGCCGGAAGGCGTCAGTGACACGCCCTGCGCATGATGGCGGATGAACAGCTTCACGCCGAAGCTTTCCTCGAGCCCCTTGATCGCGCTGGAAATCGACGGCTGCGCGATGAAGAGCTGGCGCGACGCCTCGGCGACGCTGCCGGATTCCACCGTCGTCACGAAGTATTTCAGTTGCCGCAAAGTGTAGTGAGCCACGAGCACCTCTGATACCCGGCCCCGGGCGCATGCCGGCCCGGGGCGCGTTCTGTCCATTGTTTTGCGTAGCACCTTACCCGAAGAAGTGCCGCGCAGAAATTTCCGCTGCAGAGCTTTTTCGTATGTCTCGGAAATATTTTTAGTATTTTCCGGTGGCCGCATGCGTGGCGCACCATCGTCTCCAATCCGGATCGCGACAAAAGCGCGCATGCGCCGGCCGGGAACGCATCCGTCCCCGCACGCGTTGTGTGTCTGCGTGTCGATCGACGACGTCGCGCGCATGCACGGCGAACGTCGCCAACGTATCCGGACTCGATTGCAGGCGCGTGCCCCGTCGCGCGCTGGCTGAAACGGCACGCGCGCATCGCCGCGCACGACAGGAGACATCGCCATGACGACCGCGGACCGCAACGCGTCCCCCATGATAGAGAAACACACGATCGGCTACGTGCCGCCCGCAGAACGCCACGGCAGGGTGCGCGACCTGTTCACGCTCTGGTTCGGTGGCAATATCGCGCCGCTGCCGATCGTGACCGGCGCGCTCGGCGTGCAGATCTTTCACCTGAACCTGATGTGGGCGATCGTCGCGATCATCGTCGGCCAGGCGGTCGGCGGCGTGCTGATGGCGCTTCATTCGGCGCAGGGGCCGCAGATGGGCATCCCGCAGATGATCCAGAGCCGTGCGCAGTTCGGCTCGTGGGGCGCTCTGCTGGTCACGGTGATCGCGGCGGTGATGTACGTCGGCTTCTTCGCGTCGAATATCGTGCTGGCCGGCAAGTCGGTGCACGGCATCGCGTCGTCGGTACCGGTGCCTGTCGGTATCGTGATTGGCGCGGTGGGTTCCGGGCTAATCGGAATCGTCGGCTACCGGTTCATCCACATCCTGAACCGGATCGGCACCTGGGTGCTCGGCGCCGGCATCCTCGTCGGCTTCTGGATGATCCTGTCGCACGTCAACACCGCCGATTTCCTCACGCGCGGCAGCTTCGACTTCGCCGGGTGGCTGGCGACGGTGTCGCTGTCCGCGTTGTGGCAGATCGCGTTCGCCCCTTACGTGTCGGACTATTCACGTTACCTGCCGGAGGAAGTTGGCGTCGCGTCGACGTTCTGGGCGACCTACCTCGGCTGCACGATCGGGTCGACGCTCGCGTTCATCTTCGGCGCGGTCGCGGTGCTCGCGGTGCCGGCCGGCGCGGACACCATGGATGCGGTCAAGCAGGCGACCGGCCCGCTCGGCCCGCTGATGCTGGTGCTGTTCCTGCTGAGCGTGATCAGCCACAACGCGTTGAACCTGTACGGCGCGGTGCTGGCGGTCATCACTTCGGTGCAGACCTTCGCGTACAAATGGATTCCGACCGCGAAGACGCGCGCGGTGGTGTCGGTGGTGATCTTCGTCGCATGCTGCTACGCGGCGATCGGCGCGTCGACGAACTTCGTCGGCAACCTCGTCGATCTCGTGCTCGCGCTGCTCGTCGTGCTGGTGCCGTGGACGGCGATCAACCTGATCGACTTCTACGTGATCCACAAGGGCAAGTACGACATCCAGTCGATCTTCATGGCGGATGGTGGCGTGTACGGGCGCTTCAATCCGCAGGCGCTGCTCGCGTATGCAATCGGGATCGTCGTGCAGATTCCGTTCATGAACACGCCGATGTATGCGGGCCCGATTCCCGCCCATCTCGGCGGCGCAGACCTGTCGTGGCTCGTCGGGCTGCTGCTGACGTCGCCGCTGTACTACTGGCTCGCGACGCGCGATAGCGCGTACCGGCGCCGGCAGACGGGTGCACGGCTGCCGTCGTCGGCGGCGCGGTAAGCGGATCACCCGGCGCAATGAAAGGGCGGCCGGGAGCATGGGAAGCGGGGCGGCGAGCAGGTTTAGGTTCGGGGCGTCCCGTCCTTCGCAAACCTGCCCGTCCGCGAATCACACGACTGCGGAACGCGCGACCCGCACCGGCACCGACTTGTACGACGGCGTGCCGCTTTCCTTGTCGATGTAGTCGAGCGGCACGAGCACGTTCGCTTCCGGGTAATACGCGCCGACCGAGCCGGGCGCGATGTCGTACTCGATCGCGGTGATCTTCTCGAGGCGCAGCGTGCGGCCGGAGGCCGTGATCGTCTCGATGTCGACGAGGTCGCCGTGTTCGAGCCCGAACTTCGCGAGATCGGCCGCGTTCATGAACAGCACGTCGCGACGGCCGAACACGCCGCGATAGCGGTCGTCGAGCCCGTAGATCGTCGTGTTGTACTGATCGTGGCTGCGCAGCGTGATCAGCCGCAGCACGCGCTCGGCGCCGAGCACGTCGGCGTCTTCCTTCACACCCTTGTAGACCGAGAACATCGCCTTGCCGGTCGGCGTGGGCCATACGCGCTCGGTGGGCGGCAGCGGCAGGCGGAACCCGCCCGGCGTGCGAATGCGCTCGTTGAACGCCTCGAAGCCGGGCACCGTGCGATCGATCAGGTCGCGGATGCGGTCGTAATCGGCGATCAGGTCGAGCCACGCGATCTTGCTGTCCGGCAGCGTCGCATGTGCGATCCCCGCGACAATCGCGGGCTCCGAGCGCAACTGGTCGGACGCCGGCTTGAGCTTGCCGGCCGACGCATGGACCATCGACATCGAATCCTCGACGGTGATCGACTGGCGGCCGCTCGCCTGCATGTCGAGCTCGGTGCGGCCGAGCACGGGCAGGATGTAGGTTTCCTTCGCGACCAGCAGATGCGAGCGGTTCAGCTTCGTGCCGAGATGCACGGCGAGGTCGAGCTTCGCCATCGCGGGGAACGACTGCTCGGGATCGGGCAGCGCGACGGCGAAGTTGCCGCCGAGGCACAGCAATGCCTTGGCCTGGCCGTCGATCATCGCCTGCATGGCCTGCACCGCATCGTGCCCGTGATGTGCAGGCGGCTTGAAGCCGCACACGTCCTCGATCTTCTGCAGGAACTCGGCCGACGGCTTCTCGGTGATGCCGACCGTGCGGTTGCCCTGCACGTTGGAGTGGCCGCGCAGCGGGCATATGCCCGCACCGGGCTTGCCGAAGTTGCCGCGCATCAGCAGCAGGTCGGCGATCAGGCGCACGGTCGCGGTGCCCTTGTTGTGCTGTGTGACGCCCATCCCGTACGTGACGATCGTCGCATTCGACTTCGCATAGGCGAGCGCGACCTGCTCGAGCTGCGCCTGGCTCAGGCCGCTCGCGCGTTCGATGTCGTCCCATGACGTGTCCCGCAGGTCGGTGGAGAACGCGTCGAAGCCGTCTGTGTGCTGCGCGATGAAGTCGCGGTCGAGCACGTCGCCGCGCTCGGCCTCGAGCTGCAGCAGCGCCTTCATGATGCCTTTCAGCGCGGCCGCATCGCCGCCGGCGTCGACCTGGTAGTACGTCGACGCGATGCGCGTCGAGCCGAACGACGCCATCTCGATCATGTCCTGAGGATCCGCGAAGCGTTCGAGCGCACGCTCGCGCAGCGGATTGAACACGATGATGGGCACGTTGCGGCGCGAGCACTCGTGCAGCGTGCCCATCATCCGCGGGTGGTTCGTGCCCGGGTTGTGACCGATCGAGATGATCAGCTCGCAGTGGTCGAAGTCCTCCAGCGACACCGTGCCCTTGCCGATCCCGATCGACTGAGGCAGGCCGACGCTGGTCGGCTCGTGGCACATGTTCGAGCAGTCGGGGAAGTTGTTGGTGCCGAGCTCGCGCGCGAAGAGCTGATACAGGAACGCGGCTTCGTTCGATGCGCGGCCCGACGTATAGAACTCGACCTGCTCGGGCGGCAGCGCGCGCAGCACCTCGCCGATGCGCGCGAATGCGTCGTCCCACTCGACCGCGCGGAACGTGTCGGTCGCGCGATCGTAGACGAGCGGATGCGTGAGCCGGCCCATGTTCTCCAGCTCGTAGTCGGACATCCGCAGCAGCGCCGACACCGTGTTCGCCGCGAAGAACTCGGGCGTCACGCGCTTGGTCGTCGCTTCCCATGTGACGGCCTTCGCGCCGTTCTCGCAGAACTGGAACGTCGACTTGTGTTCCTTGTCGGGCCATGCGCAGCCGGGACAGTCGAAGCCGTCGGGCTGGTTGGTCCGCATCAGCACGATCGGCGCCTCGATGGTTTCCATCTGCGTGCGCACGGCCTCGGCTGTCGCGCGAAGCGCGCCCCAACCGCCGGCGGGCCCATCGTACTTCCTGATGCCTGGCACTTCGCGTCGATTTGTCATGTGAATCTCCATGAGCCGGGCCCGCTGCGGGGTGGCTCGGGTTGCGCCGCAGCGCGGCGTGGGGCGGCTCCGTCCGGCGGACGGAGCCGGTCATGCGGGCCCTTGCATCCGGGCCCGTCGGGAATCAGTGCGCGTCCTTCTTCGCACCGGACGACTTCTTGCCGGATGTCTTCGCGACCGGCGGCGGCGTATCGGCGTTCGCTTCGTGATCCTTTGCTTCGGGCGCTGCCTTCGCGGCCTTGCCGTTCGGTTTGGCCTTGCCGTCGGCGTCCTGCTTCGCGTCCGATGATTCGGGCGGTGCCAGCTTGTTGAACTTCACTTCGTCGCCGGCCTTGTCGTAATCGACCTCGACCCGATCGCCGGACTGCAGCTTGTCCGCGAGGATTTCCTTCGCGAGCTTCGTCTCGATCATCTGTCGAACCTGGCGTTTCAGTTCGCGTGCGCCGAATTCCGGCTGGTAGCCGGCTTCGGTCAGGTGCTCGACGACCGACTCGCTCATCGCGAGCGTGATGTCCTGCGCGGCGGCGGTGCGTACCACCCGGTCGAGCTGGATCTGCACGATCGAGCGGATGTTCTCCTTCGACAACGCGTGGAACACGATCACCTCGTCGATCCGGTTCAGGAACTCGGGCCGGAAATGCCCCTTCAGCACCTGCATCAGCTGCTCGCGGATCGCCTTGTCGGTCTTGCGCGCGGCTTCCGGCTGCGTGAGGTTGTCCATGATGATCGCGGCGCCGAGGTTGCTCGTCGCGATGATGATCGTGTTGCTGAAGTCGACCACGCGGCCCTTGCCGTCGGTCAGGCGGCCATCGTCGAACACCTGCAGCAGCACGTTATAGACGTCCGGATGAGCCTTCTCGATCTCGTCGAGCAGGATCACGCTGTATGGCCGGCGCCGCACGCGCTCGGTGAGCTGGCCGCCCTCGTCGTAGCCGACATAGCCGGGCGGCGCGCCGATCAACCGCGCGACCGCGTGCCGCTCCATATACTCGGACATGTCGATGCGGATGATCGCCTGCTCGTCGCCGAACACGGTCTCGGCCAGCGCCTTCGCGAGCTCGGTCTTGCCGACGCCCGTCGGCCCGAGGAACAGGAACGTGGCGATCGGTCGGTGCGTCTGCCCGAGTCCGGCGCGCGAGAGCCGCACCGCGTCGCTGACGGCGACCACCGCGTCGTTCTGGCCGACCACGCGCTCGCGCAGTTGCTCTTCCATCTTCAGCAGCTTCTGGCGTTCTTCCTGCGTGAGCTCGGACACCGGAATGCCGGTCAGACGCGACACGACTTCGGCGACCGATTCGACAGTCACTTCGAGCGTTTCGGAGCCGGTCTTGCGCTGCCACGCTTCCATCCTTTCGTCGAGCGATTTCTGCTTTTCGTTGATCTGTTCCTCGAACTGCTTCGCTTCGTCGAAGCGCTTGCGCGATGTCGCATAATCCTGCTCGCGCTTCAGTTGAGCAATCTGCGCCTCGCCTTCCTGGATGTCGACGGGGCGCGACGTCGCGCCGATCCGCACGCGCGCGGCGGCCTGGTCGATCAGGTCGATCGCCTTGTCGGGGAGGAAGCGCGCCGTGATGTAGCGGTCGGCGAATTCGGCGGCTGCGACGAACGCGTCGTCGGCGAACGTGACCTGGTGGTGCGCCTCGAGGCTGTCGCGCAGTCCGCGCAGGATCACGATCGTCTGCTCGACGCTCGGCTCCGGAACGAACACCGGCTGGAAGCGCCGTTCGAGCGCCGCGTCCTTCTCGATGTGCTTCTGGTATTCGTTCAGCGTGGTCGCGCCGATCAGGCTCAGCTCGCCGCGCGCGAGCGCGGGCTTCAGCACGTTCGCGATGTCGAGCCCGCCTTCGCCGCCGCCCTGACCCGCGCCGACGATCGTATGCAGCTCGTCGATGAACAGGATCAGTTCGTCATGCTTCGCAGTCACTTCGTCGATCAGCTGCTTCGCACGCTCCTCGAATTCGCCGCGATACTTCGCACCGGCCACCATCGAGTTGATGTTGACTTCGACGAGCCGCTTGCCGCGCAGCACTTCGGGCACGTCACCGTTCACGATCCGCTGCGCGAGGCCTTCGACGATCGCGGTCTTGCCGACACCGGGTTCGCCGATCAGCACCGGGTTGTTCTTCTTGCGGCGCGCGAGCACCTCGATCGTGCTCTCGATTTCCTGCGCGCGGCCAAGCACCGGGTCGAGCTTGCCCTGGCGTGCGATCGCGGTCAGGTCGCGGCCGAACTTGTCGAGATTCGGCGTGCCGGTCGGCGTGTCGACGCGGCCATCTTCCGCGCCCTTGCCGACGACCTTCACGACCTTCTGGCGCAGCGCTTCAGGCGTCACGCCGTATTTCTTCAGCAGCGCGCCGGCGATGCTGTCGGGCACCGACGCGAGACCGATGAGCAGATGCTCGGGGCCGATGTACGAATGACCGAGATCGCGCGACGCCTGGAATGCGTATTGCACCGCCTTCTTCACGCGCGGCGAGATCGACAGCTTGTCGAGCGACGCATCGGGTGACGCGGTGCCGGTGTGAGCATGTTCGTCGATATACGACTTGATGTCCTGCGGCGACAGCTTCAGTTCCTTCAGCAGCGCGGCGCACACGTCGGTGTCCGCGAGCGCGTAAAGCAGGTGTTCGGTGTCGAGTTCGCCACGGCGCAGCTCGTGAGCCTTCTCCGCTGCGCGCTGCAGCAGTTCGAGCGTTTGTTCGCTGAAAGCATCGGTCGGGTCGACCGATTCGCGCGGAATCTCGGCGGCAAGCGGCGGCTCGTGGCCGGGCTCGCCGAACAGCGACGACGCGCCACCGCCCAGCAGCGAATCGAACGGGTTCAGCATGCTCTGATGGCGCATCAGCTGACGGAAGTGATAGTCGCAGATCGAGATCGTCTTGCGCTCGCCGTCCTGCATCACGGTGGCGCGCGCGACGGCCGGCCGGGCGCGACAGATATCGCAAAGTGCGGGCATGGTGGTCTGGCTCCTGGCAATGAACGTGAATCGAAAGGGAAGTCCCGACGCGCGATGGCGGCGGGGTGTGCCTGCCGTACCAAGCGACCGGCGGCGCGCGTGCCGCGCCAGCGCCCGCGCGCAGCGCGCGCCGGCACGGCGATCGGCCGCGTTCGACACCGGCAACACCGCTGCCTCGCGGAGCCCGCGGCATCACTTCGACTGCGTTCAAAATAGCGAATCGGCGCAAGGCCTCCAAGACACAGTTGCGCGTCGGCCCGGTCGCGAATTGCACCCTCACATTCGTGCATTCGGCAGATGCAAGGAGTACAGACGCGCGCGCATGCGGGCGCGGTGTTCGGGAAACGGAAACGTGGCGGCGCGCGCAGCACGGTGCGACATCGGCGCGCAGGGTGCCGGCAGATGGCGAACGGGAAGGCGCGCGCGCGGCGAGACGCGGCGCACGTATATCGGTGCGATCGCACGGCGCGATGGTGTGCGATCGCGGATCAAGCCGGGCCGCTCGCGCCCCGCAAGCGATGCGTGGCGCGAGGCCGATGGCGAAGCGAGGCGGGTGCACGGTGCGGGCCGGACCTGGCGCCGCCGTGGCTAACCGGCGTCAGTCGGAGAGCGTCATCGCGAGCCGCTGACGCGCGATCTGTTTCACGTCGTTCGATAGCGCCGCATCTTGCAGACCGTTTGCCCAGACGGAGAACGAATCCTCGATCAGGTTGCGGGTGTCGGGCGGCAGTTCAGCCAGCATCAGCGCCACCACGGTAAACAGTACGGCGGTGTCGCCGGCGTGGCGGCTCGCGTTCGCGTCGATGGACTGCTTGAGGCTGTCGACCGACGCTTGCAGCGCCTGTATTGCGTCATTCGATTCGCTCATTTCACGCTCCATGCAGGATGGTTCGGCGGCGACGAACGTGCGGCCGGCAACGCGGCCGGTGCACGCGATGCCCGGCGGGCATCGCGCGCGCGGGACGTCAGGTCGCCGCGTTGGCCTGCGGCGCCACGGCCACCGATGCCTCGCTCGTCAGCATCAGGAAGGTGAACGTTTCGCGCAGGTACAGGCGAACGACCTTGTCGGTGTGGCTTGTGTAGCCGATCGACACGTCTTCGCCGAGGTGCAGTTCATAGTCGCCGCCACGGGTGGACAGCACGCAGCCGCCGCTGATCGCCGGCGCCCAGATGATCTCGCCGCTGACGATGCGCTTGATGTGGCCGAGGACCGGGTAGCCCTGGTCGCGCGCTTCGCTCAGCGCCGTGTAGGCGTCCGAGCCGAGCACGACCGAGTACGGGCCGTCGACCCCGGCGAGCCGCAGCGCTTCCAGCGCGTCGCTGATCGCATCCGGGTACGCGCCGACATCGGCCGGCAGCGTGAGCTTGCGGTTCGACGTGCCCTCGCGGATGCCGACGATGCCCGCGGCCGGATAGCCGTCGAAGATCGCGCCGTCTTCCGCGAATGCGAGCCGTTGCGCGGCGTCCTTCGCCGGCTGCCAGTCGGCGTCGCGCGCACCGCGCTCGACGCTGTCGATCGCATCGCGGCTCAATTCGAACGGCACCGTCAGCTCGACGATCGTGCGCACTTCGCGCAGCCGTGCGCCCACTTGCTCGCGCGGCGCGGCAACCTCGCGCAGATGCCCGGTGCCGACGGCCGACAGCGCGGGGCCGGCCGGGCCCTCGACGTCGATCACGCGGCGCCCGGCCACCGAGCGCTTGAAGGTGCGCGCCACTTCCTCCTCGATCTGTTCCCAGGCGGACGAGGAAATCGGCGCGAGTTCGCGGTGCAGGTTATTCATGGGCTTTGGCTCCTTTCAGCGATCCGATGTTCAGCGAGCCGTCACGACGCGACTCGGGCGAGGCGGTTGCCGGCTGCGCGGCGGCGGTGGCGGCGCCGGCGGCCGGTGCGGCGCGATCCGCGAGCGCTTCGAGCAGGTCGGCCGACGGCACGAAGAACAGCGACCCGGTGACCGCGCGGCTGTAGTCGAGCAGCCGGTCGTAGTTGCCGGGCGGGCGGCCGACGAACATGTTCTCGAGCATCTGTTCGATCGGCGCCGGCGAGCGCGCGTAGCCGATGAAATACGTGCCGAATTCGTTGGACCCCGGGCGCCCGAACGGCATGTTGTCGCGAAGGATCTTCACTTCCTTGCCGTCTTCGTCGAGCGTGGTCAGCGAGCTGTGCGAGCACGACGGTTTCACGTCCGGCGCGAGCTCGATGTCGGACAGCTTGGTGCGCCCGATGATGCGCTCCTGCGTCTCGACCGCGAGCGCGTTCCAGCCGGCCATGTCGTGCAGGTACTTCTGCACGATCACGTAGCTGCCGCCCGCGAATGCCGGATCCTCGTCGCCGATCACCGTGAAGTCGACTGCCTCGCGGCCTTCCGGGTTCTCGGTGCCGTCGACGAAGCCGATCATCGCGCGCTGGTCGAAGTTGCGGAAGCCGTGCACTTCATCGACGACCGTGACCGCGTCGCCCAGCGCGCCAAGCAATTGAGTCGCGAGTTCGAAGCACAGGTCCATTCCCTCGGCGCGGATGTGCAGCAGGATGTCGCCCGGCGTCGCGACCGCGACACGCTGGCCGGCGCCGAATTCGCGGAACGGATGCAGCGACGCGGGGCGCGGGTCACCGAACAGCGCATCCCATGCGTCGGCGCCGAAGCCGCACACGCAGGACAGGTTGCCGCCCGGCACGCGCTTGCCGACCGAGCGCACGAGCGCGGCGATGTCGCCGCACCACGCGCGGATCGTGTCGGCGCGGTCGGCGCCCGGGTTGATGGTTGCGACGAGGAAGATCGCGCTGCGCGTGATCGGACTGTGAACGGCCTGGGAGAGCGGCGGAAGGGTTTGCATCGCGGCCTGCCGGTCAGTCATGTCGGGACGGACGGGCCGCGAATGCCGCGGCGCGCGAAGACGAACGGTTGGACTGTGTCATGCGACTGTTCTCTTTGTGACATGCGGATGAAGGACGTTGCGCGGGCATCGCGCAACGGGCCTCGGCGGCGGCCTGCCACCCGGGCGCGCAAGGGGAGACAGGCAGGGTGGCCGCGCGTTCGCCCGGCGCGTGAGCTCGCCGCACCGCGTAACGTCGTCGAGCATGCAATCTAGCAGCTTCGGCGGGTCTTTGGAACACGTATCGGCAATCTGTCATTCGAATGGATTGATCGGGGTCCGATTTTGCGTGGCGGCCGTGCAGCTGTACTCCTGAAGCATGCGGCGCTGTGCTCTTGAGCGGGCGTGGCGCGTGCAGTAGATTGGGTTCGCTCCGCCCACCGACGAGGACCGCCATGATGAACCTGCTGGAAGCGATGCGTATTTTCGTCGCGGTGGTCGAGCGTGGCGGGGTGTCCGGCGCGGCGTCCGAACTGAAGCTCGGCGAAGCGCAGGTGAGTGCGCGGCTCGATTGTCTCGAGCGGTATCTCGGCTGCAGATTGCTGGTGGACCGCGCGGGCGGCGACATGGCATGTACCGATGCCGGCGTCGCGTTCCGCCAGTGCTGCAGGCGGACGCTGTCCGCGGTTGCGCAGGCCAGTGCCCGGATCGATGCATGCGCAACGGTTTCGGATTTACCCATCGGCGGCTTCCCGTCGCTCGAATCCATCGGCCGTGTCGACGGAATGTCGATCGCGGCAGCGACGCCATTGCACGGGTCATTGCCTTGAATACGTCCACTGTTTCCGCCGATACGGCCGCCGATCGCATCCGCCGCCGCTTCGGACACTTCCTCCATGCGGCCGAGCTGGCCGGGCTGATCGTGATCGGACTCGCGACCGCATTCGCGATGACGCAGGAAGCGTGGAAGGTCGTGCTCGCTGGCGAGGTGTCGCTGACCGACTTGCTGCTGATGTTCCTGTATCTCGAAGTGCTCGCGATGGACGTGCGTTACCTTCGGCTCGGCCGGCTGCCGGTGCGCTTTCCGCTGTTCATCGCGATGACGTCGCTTGCGCGCGACCTGATCCTGCGCGGCGCCACCGACAGCCCCGAGCGAATGCTGATGACCACGTTCGGGATCGTGCTGCTCGCGGTGGGCGTACTGATCCTCAGCTTCGGTCAGCATCGTTTTCCGGCGGAAGTCGACGATGTCGAGGAGGACGCGCACGCGCGTCGGTAAGACGGCGCGATGGTCCATGCTCGCCGTATTCGGCGGCGCCGACACGGTCCGACGGGCCGTGAACGGTTTCCAGGCGCCATCGCGGAAGAACCAGGGATTTCGCATCGGCATACGGATTGCTCCGGCCGCGGGGCAGCGGCGCACGCGCATCCAGCGTGTTGCATCGCAACGTCGATGATGTTCCACGCCGGTCGCGGATCGCATTCGGGTCATGGTCCGCGTTTGCGTGCGCTGCGGGGTCGTCGGTACCTGCTCTTTTCAGGAAGGACGCCGATAATTGGATCGTTACCTCAGCCGGGAGCCGCGCCATGTCCGCAAGCGACGCATCGTCTTCACGCCCCGATCTTGCGCAGGGCATTTCACTCGATGACATCGCCGACGGCGCGATGATCGAGGGCCGGGTCGGCGACGCCGCCGTGCTGCTGGTGCGCCGCGCCGATGCACTGTTCGCCGTGGGCGCGCAATGCCCGCACTACGGCGCACCGCTGGCCCACGGGCTGCTGGTCGGTGACACGATTCGCTGTCCGTGGCATCACGCGGCGTTCTGCTTGCGCACCGGCGAATTGCTGCGTGCGCCGGCGCTCGACGGCCTGACGTGCTGGCACGTCGAACGTCGCGACGGCCGTGCGGTCGTGCTCGGCACGCAGCCTGCCGCGTCGCCGCCCGTGTCGAACTCGGCCGGATTGCCCGAATCGGTGGTGATCGTCGGTGGTGGCGCGGCCGCGATCGCGGCGGCCGTGACGCTGCGGCAGGAAGGCTACCCGCACGCGATCACGCTGCTGAGCGCGGACAGCGAGCCGCCATACGATCGACCGAATCTGTCGAAGGACTATCTGGCCGGCACGGCCGAAGCCGACTGGCTGCCGCTGCGCGCAGCGTCGTTCTACACCGACCAGCGCATCGACGTGCGCTGCGGCACGCGCGTCGCGCGGATCGATCCCGCTCAACACGCGGTCGAGCTCGCGGACGGCAGCCGTGTTGGCTACGGTGCGCTGCTGCTCGCGACCGGCGCCGAGCCGAATCGTCTGACCGTACCGGGCGCTGATCTTCCGCACGTATGCGTGCTGCGCTCGCGCGCCGATTGCGATGCGCTGATCGGCAAGCTGAAGACCGCGCGGCGCTGCGTCGTGGTCGGCGCGAGCTTCATCGGCCTCGAAGCGGCCGCCGCACTGCGCACGCGCGGGCTCGACGTAGCGGTGGTCGCGCCCGATGCGCGGCCGATGGCGCGCGTGCTCGGCGACGCGCTCGGCGATACGATCCGCGCGCTGCACGAGTCGCATGGCGTGGCGTTCCATCTCGGCACGACGCTCACGCAGATCGCGCCGGATCACGTCACGCTTTCGAACGGCGACGTGCTGCCGGCGGACGTCGTGCTGGTTGGCATCGGCGTGCATCCGAACGTCGCGCTGGCCCACGACGCCGGGCTGGCCGTCGATCGCGGCGTGATGGTCGACCGTTTTCTGCAGACGAGCGCGCCGGACATCTACGCGGCCGGCGACATCGCGCGCTGGCCCGATCCGCTGACGGGCGAGCGCATTCGCGTCGAGCACTGGGTCGTGGCGGAGCGACAGGGGATCGCAGCGGCGCGCAACATGCTTGGCCAGCAGCAGCCGTTCGAAGCGGTGCCATTCTTCTGGAGCCAGCACTACGACCTGACGGTGCGCTATGTCGGGCACGCGGAGCAATGGGACCGCGTGGAAATCGACGGCGACCTGCGCGCGCATGACGGTTCGGTGACGTACTGGCGCGGCAACACACGGCTCGCGGTCGCGACGGTCGGCCGCGATCTCGACTGCCTGCACGCGGAAGCGGCGCTCGAGCAGCAGGGCGCGACGCGCGCGTGAGCGGTCCGGCGCGTGCGTCGAGCGGTGCACGCCACGCTCACGGCGTTGCGTAGGCAACAGTCGTTGCATCGTCGCGACATGCGCGGACGCAGCCTAGCCGCGACTCGCTTTTTCCATCTAGGTGTTCACGGCGCCAGTCGCGATCACGGAACGATTGCGACCAGTCCGGTGTTCCCGTCGCTGACGGCCGCGATCGGCGTGACGACCGGCCACGCCGCACCGCCCCTGACAACGCAGCACGCCCAGCGCGGCGGCGACAGGCGCGCGCCTTGCTCGAACAGCGCGACGGTATTCACACCGTTTCGCTTTCGACAAGGAGGGCCTGACATGAAAGCAGTCGTATTTCACGGCATCGGCGATATTCGCATCGATACGGTACCCGACCCGGAAGTCGCCGACGTGACGGATGCGGTCGTTCGCCTCACGGCCAGCGCGATCTGCGGCACCGACCTGCACATGGTGCGCGGCACGCTCGGCGGAATGAAGCCGGGCACGATTCTCGGCCATGAGGGCGTCGGCATCGTCGAGACGGTCGGGCGCGACGTGCGCAACCTGAAGCGCGGCGATCGCGTGCTGATTCCGTCGACGATCG
This sequence comes from Burkholderia diffusa, assembly GCF_001718315.1. Classification (NCBI taxonomy): domain Bacteria; kingdom Pseudomonadati; phylum Pseudomonadota; class Betaproteobacteria; order Burkholderiales; family Burkholderiaceae; genus Burkholderia; species Burkholderia diffusa. Next base: position 108,576 of record NZ_CP013364.1, read on the forward strand.
CGTGCGGCAGCTGTGTGTACTGCCGCGCGGGATACACCGCGCAATGCGACGTCGCGAACCCGGGCGGGCCGCGCGCGGGCACCGCGTTCTACGGCGGCCCGGCCGACACGGGGCCGTTCGACGGACTGCAGGCCGAATACGCGCGCACGCCGCTTGCGAACGCGAGCCTGATCCGGCTGCCCGATGCGATCGACGACGACCGCGCGATCCTGATGTCCGACATTTTCCCGACCGGCTACTTCGGCGCGCAACTCGCGGAGGTGAAGCCGGGCGATACGGTGGCGGTATTCGGCGCCGGGCCGGTCGGACAGTTCGCGATCGCGAGTGCGAAGCTGATGGGCGCCGGGCGCGTGATCGCGATCGATCGCATCGCGTCGCGGCTGGAGATGGCGTGCGCGCAAGGCGCCGAGACCGTCGATTTCTCCGAGGAAGACCCCGTCGACACGGTGCTGCGGCTCACCGGCGGGATCGGCGTCGATCGCGTGATCGACGCGGTCGGCGTCGACGCGATGCGCGCAACGCACGGGCCGGCCGCCGCCGATAGCGACACGGCGCGTGCGTTCGATGCGGAAGTCGACGCCGTCGCACCGCGCCGCAGGCCGGACGGCCGCTACTGGGTACCGGGCGACGGACCGTCGCAGGTGCTGCAATGGGCTGTGCGCGCGGTCGCGAAGGCCGGCACGGTCGCGGTGATCGGCGTGTATCCGCCACAGGCGCGCGTGTTTCCGGTCGGCGAGGCGATGAACCGGAACCTGACGATCAAGATGGGCAACTGCAATCACCGGACCATCACGCCGCAGCTGATCGAGCTCGTGCGCAGCGGTGCGTTCGACCCGGCGTCCGTGCTGACACGCTGCGAGCCGCTGACGAACGCGATCGACGCGTATCGCGCGTTCGACGTGCGCGAGCCGGGCTGGATGAAGGTGAAGCTGACGCCATGACGATTCGAACCCGAACGAGGAGTGCGGTGATGAACGAGATCAACGATCGCTACGACAACTGCATGGCTGCCTGCGATGCGTGCGCGCATGCATGCGACGCGTGTATCGCGGGGTGCCTGGCGGAACCCGAAGTGCAGACCCTGGCCGGCTGCATCGCGCTGGACATCGAGTGCGGGCAGCTTTGCCGCCTTGCATCGGCAGCAATGGCTCGCGGCAGTGTGCTCGCGCCCCGGATATGCGCGCTGTGCTCGCATGCGTGCGAGCTCTGCGCGGCGGAGTGCCTGCAGCACGCGCACGACCATTGCCGCCGCTGTGCGCTGGCATGCGATACCTGCGCCGCGATGTGCCGCGCGATGTCCTGAGCGCTCAGCGCGTGTCGTGAACCTGGCGGGCGACGCGCTGCAGCAGCGCGTCGAGCACCGGCATCTCGACGGGTTTCACGAGGTGATCGTCGAAACCCTCGCTCGCGCTGCGCGCGAAGTCCGCCGGGCTCGCATGGCCGGACAACGCGACGCAGGTCGCGCCGGCCAGTACGTCCATCGTGCGCAATTCGCGCAGCAACGTGAAGCCGTCGACGTCCGGCATCGACAGGTCGATGAGCATCAGGTGCGGAACGACGTCGCCCGCGAGCGCCAGCGCGTCGTTCGCGTTGTACGCGACGTGCGGCGCGTGGCCCTTCACCTGCAGCAGCACGGCGAGCGTGTCGGCGGAGTCGCGGTTGTCGTCGACGATGAGGATACGCAGCGGCGCACCGGCCGGCGATTCGGCGGCGCGTGGCGCGGGCGCATCGTCGGGCGGCGGGTGTGCCGCATGCTCGACCGGCAGCCGCACCGTGAAGGTCGCGCCATGACCGGGACCGGCGCTTTCAGCGGCGATCATCCCGCCGTGCAGTTCGACGAACGACCGGCAGATCGCGAGGCCGAGCCCGAAGCCGTCCGACGGGCGCCGCCCCGGCACACCTTCCTGGTCGAACAGGTCGAAGATCGATTCGAGCGAGCCCGGCGCGATGCCGACGCCGTGATCGGTGACGCGGATCGCGACGATCGACCCTTCGGTGTGCGCGCTGACGTCGATGCGTCCGCCCTGCGGCGAGAATTTCGACGCGTTGTCGAGGAGGTTGTGCAGCACCTGCACGAGGCGCGCGGCGTCGCCGCGCACGACCAGCGGATCGGCCGGCAGGTCGACGCGGATGTACTGCGCGCGCGCGGCCAGCTTCGGCTGAATGCCTTCCACGCCACGGCAGACGAGGTCGCGCACCGTCACGCGCGCATCGTCGAGTTCGACCTTGCCGGCGGTGATGCGCCCGACGTCGAGCAGATCGTCGACCAGCCGCGTCAGTTGTCCGACCTGGCGATGCACCGCGTCGCGGCATTGCGCGAGCGCGGGCGCCGGATCGGGCAGGCTCTGCAGCACGCCGACCGAATGGCGCAGCGGCGCGAGGTGGTTGCGCAACTCGTGCGCGAGCATCGCGATGAACACGCTGAGCCGATGCGTCGACACTTCGAGCTCCGCGAGCCGCTTGCGCTCGGTCATGTCGCGCACGATCTTGATGAAGCCGGCGAGCTGGCCCGCATGGTCGCGCACGGCAGTGATCGTGACGTTGGCCCAGAACAGCGAACCATCCTTGCGCACGCGCCAACCTTCGTCCTGGAAGCGGCCGTGCGCGACGGCTTCCCTGAGCCCGAATGCCGGCCGCCCGGCCGCGATCGCGTCGGGCGGATAGAAACGGGAGAAATGATGGCCGACGATGTCGGCCGTGCGATAGCCCTTGATGCGCTCGGCGCCCGCGTTCCACGTCGCGACGTTGCCGTGCGCATCCAGCATGAACACCGCGTAGTCGCTGATCGCACCGACGACGGTCTCGAAGCGAAACTCGGCGAAGCGGTGCAGCAGATCGCGCGCATCGTCGGGGCCGAGAGGCGGGGGCGGGTTGGAAATGGCGTCGTCTTTCTTCATCGAACGGGCAAGTCGGAAGTGGGCGGAGAAATGACGCCCCGCCGCAGCCGGCCGAGCCGGCGGCGGCCATTCAAATCGGATTGGCACCCCCAAAGCATACGGGAGGTCAATTCACCTGATCAATGGGGGCGCATGGCCCGTGCCGCGCGGCGCACATCGTGCGAATCCTGCCGGCCGCGAGACGTCCGCCGGCGGCGCGGCATGGCGATTGCATCGTCGTCCGGTCCGCACGCCGCGACGGGCCAGGCGCGAGAGTCCGGCCGGAAGCGGCGCGACGCCTTGCGGCTACACGAGGACATCGACATGAACAGCACACTGAACCCCGACAACGAACCGGCCGGCCCGGACGACGACAACGCGCGGCGCGGTCGCGACGGCCGCGCGCTGGGGCCGAGCGACTCGTCCGACAGCGGCAGCGACACGGCGGGCGCGCGGCGCCATCCGTTCGACGTCGATTCGCCGCTCGACGAGCACGCGCTGGAACGCGGCGACGCCGCCCTGGATAGCGATACGGACCGCGCGGGCACCGGCGAGCGCGCGTCCGCGGACGGCGATTCGGGGCTCGAGGAAGGCACCGACATCGAGCCGGATCGCACGGAACGGCTGAGTGAGCCCGGCAGCACTAGCGACCCGGATGCGCCGCCGGAACCCGGCACCGGCGACGTATAGCGTCGTTGCAGGACGGCCGGCTGCGCAAAAACTGCAATCCCGTTGCAGATAGGGAGGCGCGGCACGGGACTTCGGCGACGCGTGACCGGTCAGCGTCGCCCATCGGCGGACGTCGGGGGCGCGGCGCGGGAATCGCGACATGAACCGGAACAGTGGCGTCGGCGTGTGGTCGCGCGATGCGCTGCGCCGCCGCTTCGCGCCGGCCGGCAAGGCGGCACGCGACTTGCAACGAATTGACCGACGTGTGCCGCGCCGCGACATGGGGCCATGCGCGGCACCGACGCGACCAAGGAGGGACACGATGCAACGACGATCTCCCGGACGGCGAGCCGAACGGAGCGGTCCGCCGGACTGGCCGGAGCGCGGCGAACGCGCGTACCGTGACACCGGCGAGCGCGATTTGCGCGGCGACGAATCCCGACGCCTCGACGCCGACTATGAATCCGCGTATCGGCGCTTCGCGAGCGAGGACGTCGGCCCGGAAGACTGGGGCAGCGAGTGGAGCGAGCGCTCGGCACGCTCGTCGGCCGAACAGCGCGACGCGGCATGGGAAGCCGAACGCGGCTACGGCCATCACGGCCGTCGCGCGGAGGGTGGCGACGATGATCGAGGCCGGTACGGCGGCGATCCGCGCGGGTTCCGCGGCCACCACCGGATGGGCTGGTACGGCGGCGAGCGCGATGACGTTTCGCGCGATCCACGCGCCGCGCGCTGGACCGATGCGCCCGACCTGTCGCGCTTCGACAGCGAAGCGCAACGCGACGCAATGCGCCAACGTCGCGGCCCGAAAGGCTATACGCGCTCCGACGAGCGGATTCGCGAGGACGTTTGCGAGCGGCTCGCGCGCGCGCTCGACATCGACGTGAGCGATGTTTCGGTGCAGGTGCGTGACGGCCGCGTCGAACTGGACGGCACTGTACCGTCGCGCTGGATGAAGCACGACATCGAGGACATCGCCGACAGCTGCATGTGGGTGCGCGATGTCGAGAACCGTGTGCGCGTGCGTCGCGACGAGGGCGAACACGACACGGGCATGGTGCTGCATCCGTCCCAACGCACGGTTACCCCGACGCAGCCGGCATCGCGCGATCCCGAACCGGGCAGCGGTGGCGGCCGCGATCGCGAATCGCGCCATTGACCGCCAATGCCGGGGGGCGATCCAGACACGGTCACGGACATCGCGCGCATGACGACCGGCACTGACGACCGGCCGAGTGACGATCGCGACGATCGCGGCTCGACCGGCAACGGCCGTCGCGGCGGTCCTCCCGACGGCCGTGATCGCGACGCACGCGGTCTGCGCGTGCGCATCGCGTTCGAGTTGTGGCGCGCGATCTGGCATTATCGCGCGCGCGTGCTGGCCGCGATCGTGCTGCTGGTGCTCGCGAAGGCGGCGGCCGTTTCGGTGCCGCTGCTGCTGAAGGACATCGTCGACGGATTCGGCCGTGCGGCCGGCCAGCCGATCGCGCTGCCGGTTCTGCTGCTGTTCGCGTATGCGGTCGTGCGCTTCGCGTCGAATGCACTGAACGAAGTGCGCGACATGACCTTCGTGCAGGTCACGCAGCACACGGTCGCGTCGTTTACGGTCCGCACGTTCGGCCATCTGCACCGGCTCGGCGCACGCTTTCATTCGCAGCGCGAGACAGGCGCCGTCGTGCGCGACCTCGAGAAAGGCACGGCGGGCATCGGCTATCTGCTCGGCGTCGCGGTGTTTACCGTCGTGCCGACCGCGATCGAGATCGGCTCGGTGCTGGTGATCGTGATCGGCAAGTACGGCGGCGGCTTCACCGCGATCATCCTCTGCACGTTCGCCGTCTATGCGGCATACACGGCCGTGTTCACGCGCCGTCGGACCCGTTACCAGCGTCGCGTGAACGCGCTCGAGGCGGAATCGAACGCGCGCGTGGTCGACAGCCTGCTCAACGTCGATACCGTCAAGTACTTCGCGCGCGAGGACGTCGAGCGCGACCGGCTCGAACGCGTGCTCGACGCATGGCGCGAGGCCGGCGTCGACAATCAGTACGCGCTCTCGACGCTGCACATCGGGCAGAGCGCATGCATCGGCGCGGGCATCGCGGCGGTGATGCTGCTCGCCGGCCAGCATGTCGCGCGCGGCACGATGACGATCGGCGACCTCGTGCTGATCAACGCGTACATCATCCAGATCAGCCTGCCGCTGAACGCGCTCGGCTTCGTGTTCCGCGAGGCGAACGACGCGATGACGAACATCGAGCGACTGTTCGGGCTGCTCGACGCACGCGGCAAGCCGGGCGAGGAGGGCGACGCGCCGAGCGCGTTGCCGCTCGTGGTGCGCGGCGGCGCGATCGCGTTCGAGCATGTCGACTTCGGCTACGAGCCGAGCCGGCAGATCCTATGGGACGTGTCGTTTCGCGTCGAGCCCGGGCAGTCGGTGGCGGTGGTCGGCGGCAGCGGCTCGGGCAAGTCGACGCTCGCGCGGCTGCTGTTCCGGCTGTACCAGCCCGATGCGGGGACGATCCGCATCGACGACCAGGACCTGCGCCTCGTGACGGCGCGCAGCCTGCGCGACGCGCTCGGCATCGTGCCGCAGGACACGATCCTGTTCAACGACACGTTGGCCTACAACATTGCGTACGGCAAGCGCGACGCGACGCGCGGCGAAGTGATCGCGGCCGCGCGCGCGGCGCAGCTCGACGCGTTCATCGAACGGCTGCCCGATGCGTACGACACGCGCGTCGGCGAGCGCGGCGTGCGGCTGTCCGGCGGCGAGCGGCAGCGTGTCGCGATCGCGCGTGCGCTGCTGAAGGCGCCGCCGATCGTCGTGTTCGACGAGGCGACGTCCGCGCTCGACACGCGCTCGGAGCGCGCGATCCAGCAGGAACTGATGCGCGTCGCGCGGCACCGCACGAGCCTCGTCATCGCGCACCGGCTGTCGACGATCGTCGACGCGGACCGGATCCTCGTGATGGAGCACGGCCGGCTCGTCGAGCAGGGCACGCACGACGAACTGCTGGCCAGCGACGGCGTGTATGCGCAGATGTGGGCGCTGCAGGCGAAGCAGCGCGAACTGGAACGCACGGAGGCGAAGTTCGCGCGGCAGCCGGTGCGGATCAACCCGCTGGTGGCGCACGTGCTCGACGGGCTGGTGGATGCCGCCGCGCGCCGCGGCGTGCCGGTGTTCCGCGAGCTGTCGAGCGAGGACCTGGTCGTCAAGGCCGATCCGGCCGCGCTGCGGCGCTTCGTGTGGGAGCTGTGCCGCGCGGGGATCGATGCGAGCGGCGGCGGGCAGATCGAGGTGCGCACCGCGCGGCACGACCCCGACGCGCGAATCACGATCACATGCACGGGCGTCGAGGTGCCGGAGCTGTCGCTCGTCGATCTCGAACAGATGCAGAGCGCGATAGAGGATGCGGGCGGCTACGTCGTGCGCGAGCGCGATGACATCGGCGTGACGTTGCACCTGTCGCTACCGATGTGCGCGGTTGCGCCGGAGTCGATGCAACCGGCCGCCGCTGCACCGGCGCCCGGCACGAGCTCCGATGCGGCGGCGGACGCGGAGGCGGACGCGAAACCGCTCGGCGGCCTGCGCATCGCGTGCGTCGACGACCATGACGAGGCGCGCGAGGCGCTTGCCGCGCTGCTGAAGGTGGCCGGCGCGGACGTGCGCGTGTTCGCATCCGGCCAGGCGCTGCTCGACGAGCTGTGGCGCGCGCGCCGCGCGGACTGGCCGGCGCTCCTGGTATGCGACATCGACCTCGGCGACGACGAGGAAGACGGCTACACGGTGATGCGGCGCGTGCGCCAGCTCGATGCCGAGCGCCCGCGCGACGGCCGCGCAGCGCTCGAAGCGCTTGCATTATCGGGCCATGCGCGTGAGCGTGACCGCACGCGCGCGGTCGAAGCAGGTTTCCACGCCTATCTGACCAAACCCGCGGCAGCAGCCGACCTGATCGCGACGCTGCGCGCGCTCGCGTTTTCCTCCGGAGATATCCATGCCGAACCTTCCGAACCCGACGACACCCGAAGCGCTGACCGAGCGTCGCGCCGGTAGCGCGTTCGCCGACCGCCAGGCCGCCGTCGCGGCGGTCGAGCTGCTGTTGCCGACCTTGTCGGCCGCGTTGCAGAGCGATTTCGTCGGCGACAGCGGCTGCCTGCACATCGTAATCATGGACCCGGCGCTGGGGCCGCGCGACGCGACGTTCGAGGACGCGATCCTGTACGAGTTTTCGCTGCCCGACCCGAAGGACTGGGACGCCGACTATCGCGCGTATGCGCGCGCGAAGGCGCGGCTGTCGTGGGAGACCGGTCGCGACGGCCACGTCGTGCAGGCGCTGGAACCGTATCGGCTGCGCGCGGGCGACACGAACCTGTGGGGCGGCGTCGCGCAGCACGGGATCGTGGTCGGCGTGTCCGGCGCGCAGCCGTGGTTCGACGAGGCGTTCGCGGGCTGCATCGCGCACTGCCTGCGCGCGCTCGCGAAGCACCGTGCGCAGGCGACGCCGGACGGGCTCGCGATCTGAGCGCCGCGGGCCGAGCCGGTTTTTACAGCAGCTTATAAAAAAGCCCGTAGGAGGGCGCGACGACCCAATACGGCACGGGCGCGCGCAGACGGGCACGGTTCTCGCTGTACTCCTGTATCGACGCTTGTCGCGACAAGCGTCACGGCCACGATTCTTCGGACGCTTACAGGAGGTGCATGTGAACGCGACTCACGATCCCGCCCGACCGCCGCTCGCCGGCCGCACCGCGCTCGTGACGGGCGGCGGCCGCGGCCTCGGCGCGGCCATCTGCGAGGAACTTGCGCAACACGGCGCACACGTGATCGTCGCCGATCTCGACGGCGATCGTGCGGCGGCCGTCGCGCAGCGCCTCGAGCGGCATGGCGGCCGCGCCGTCGGACGGCCGCTCGACGTGCGTGACGAGGCATCGGTGCTGCAGGTCGTGCACGACGCACGCGAGGCGCTCGGCGATCTCGACGTGATCGTCAACAACGCGGCGATCGACGTGACCGCGCCGATCGACGACGTCAGTGTCGCTGCGTGGCAGCAAGTGTTGATGACCAACCTGTTCGGGCCGTACCTGATGTGCCACGCAGCCGTGCCGATGATGAAGGCGCGCGGCAGCGGGCACATCGTCAACATCGCGTCCACCGCATCGAAACGCGCATGGCCGAATGCGTCCGCGTACCACGCGACGAAGTGGGGGTTGCTCGGGCTGTCGCATGCGCTGCATGCGGAGCTTCGGCCGTCCGGCGTGAGCGTGTGCGCGATCGTCGCGGGCGGCATGCGCACGCCGTTCCTGCTCGACCGTTTCCCCGACATCGACGAGGACACGCTGCAGCCGCCGGAGCACGTCGCGGCCGCCGTGCGTTTCGTGCTGACCCAGCCACCGGGCACCGTCGTGCCGGAACTGATGGTGTTGCCGATGAAGGAGACGTCATGGCCCTGAGGCGAGAGCGACGGCTGCCCGGCGCGGTGCTGCTCGACAAGGACGGCACGCTGCTGCGGAACGTGCCGTACAACATCGACCCCGCGCGCATGCAGCTCGCTCCGGGGGCCGCGCGCGCGCTGCGCACGCTCGGGGCGACCGGCATGCCGATCGCGGTCGTGTCGAACCAGCCGGGCGTTGCGCTCGGTTACTTTGCCGAATCCGAGCTTGGCGCGGTCCGCCAGCGTCTCGCCGAACTGTTCGAAGCGAACGGCGCGGCCCTGGCGGACTTTTTTTATTGTCCGCATCATCCGGCGGGCAGCGTGCCGCGCTACGCGTGCGACTGCGTGTGCCGCAAGCCGCGCCCCGGGATGGTGCGCCGCGCGTTGGCCACACTCGGCGCGGTCGCCGAATGGAGCTGGATGATCGGCGACATCCTCGACGACGTCGAGGCCGGTCGCGCCGCGCGCTGCAGCACGATACTCGTCGACTGCGGCAACGAGACCGAATGGCGGATCGATGCCGCGCGCACGCCGCACCATGTGGTCGACCGCGTCGATCTCGCCGCCGACATCGTCGTGCGCGAGGCCGTGCGCCGCCACGGCCTGTGGGTGCGGCGATGAGCGCCGCCTGGGACCGAGCACGCCGGATTCTGTGCGTGCGGCTCGATAACCTCGGCGACGTGCTGATGACGACGCCGGCGCTGCGTGCGCTGAAGGAAAGCGGGCATGGACGCCGGCTTACGCTGCTGACGTCGCGCACCGGCGCCGCGCTGGCGAAACACCTGCCGATGGTCGACGACGTGTGGACGTATGACGCGCCGTGGGTCAAGCATCCCGACGCGCGCGGCGATCCGGTCGCCGATCTCGACATGATCGACCGGCTGCTGGCTGGCCGATTCGACGCGGCCGTGATCTTCACCGTGTACAGCCAGAGTCCGTTGCCGGCCGCGATGATGTGCTGGCTCGCGGGCATCCCGCTGCGGCTCGCGCATTGCCGCGAGAATCCTTACGAACTGCTGACCGATCGCGTGCCGGAAACCGAGCCGGATTCGCACGTGCGCCACGAGGTCGCGCGTCAGCTTGCGCTGGTGCGCTCGATCGGCGCGAAGACCGCCGACTGGCGGATGACGTTCGAGCCGGGCGATGCGGCGCGGCGCGCGTTGCACTTGCGGCTGCGCGCCGCATTGCAGCGGATCGGCGGCCCTCGCCAGCCTGACCCGCCGCGCGCGCGCTGGCTGGTCGTGCATCCGGGCGCCAGCGCGGCGTCGCGCCGCTGGCCGGCCGAGCGCTTCGGCGACGCGGCCGCGCGGCTCGCGCCGCTGTTCGACGGCATCGCGGTAACGGGCAGCGCCGACGAGCGTGCGCTCGTCGATGCCGTATGCGAACGCGCGGGACCGCGCGCCGTGCCGCTCGCCGGCGCGCTGCCGCTCGGCGAACTCGGCGCGCTGATCGAGACGGCCGACCTGCTGCTGTCGAACAATAGCGGCCCGGTGCATCTCGCGGCCGCGCTCGGCACACCGGTCGTCGATCTGTATGCGCTGACCAATCCGCAGCACACGCCGTGGCGTGTGCCGCACCGCGCGTTGAACGTCGACGTGCCGTGCCGCAATTGCTACCGCAGCGTATGCAATCAGCCCGGCCATCCGTGCCTGCTCGGCGTGAGCGTCGACGATGTCGTCGACGCGACGCTCGCGCTGTTGCGCGGCGGCGCGCGCCATGCGCAACGCGCGGCCGCGCGGGCCGCCGTGCAGAGGGCCGAGCCGGTTGCGGCGAACGCGTCGAACGTGATTCCTTTCGCGCACGTCATCACGAGGAGCTGACGCATGCCCGCCCCGATCCATACGCTCGGCATCAATGCCGCCTTTCACGACAGCGCCGCGTGCCTCATGCGCGATGGCGAGGTAATTGCGGCGGCCGAGGAAGAACGCTTCACGCACGTGAAGCACGCGAAGCGGCCGGTACCGTTCTCGACATGGGAGCTGCCGTATCACGCGATCGATTACTGTCTCGCCGAAGCGGGCATCGCGCTCGCGGACGTCGACCACGTCGCGTATTCGTACGATCCGTGGCTCGAGCTCGATCGTCATGGCAACGAGACCGCGCTGACGCTGCCGCTTGCGCCGTCCGCACATGCGCCGCGCGCCGACGGCGTGTCGCCGTGGCATCCGTTGTTCCTGTCGTCGGTCGTGAATGCGCCGCGCCAGCTCGCCGGCGGTGTGCCGCACCACCTGCAGCGGCGGTTTCGTGGCGTTTCGCACGACGGGCCGTTCCGCTGGCACTTCATCGAGCATCATCTCGCGCACGAGGCCAGCGCATTTCTCGCGGCGCCGTACGAGCACTGCGCGGTGATGACGATGGACGGGCGCGGCGAACGCGCGACGACGAGCTACGGCGTGTTCGACGGCCAGTCGTACCGGCGCCTCGGTCAGGTCAACCTCCCGCATTCGCTCGGCCTGCTGTACGAGCGCGTGACGCGCTACCTCGGCTTCCTGCATTCGTCCGACGAGTACAAGGTGATGGCGCTCGCGTCGTACGGCAAGCCGGTGTTCGCCGACGAGATGCGCAAGCTGGTGAGCTACAACGGCGCGGGCTACTACGAGATTGCGGACGGCGATCTCGCCGCCCTGTTCGGCGCACCGCGCGAGCGCGGCGGACCGATCGAGCCGCATCATTGCGACATTGCCCATGCGCTTCAACTGGTGCTCGAGGAGACGGCGCTCCAGGCGGTCGAGTGGCTCGCCGCGGAGACCGGCGAGCGGCAGCTCGCGATGGCGGGCGGTGTCGCGCTGAACTGCGTGATGAACGCGAGGATTCGCGATCGCGGCCCGTTCGACGACGTGTGGGTGCAACCGGCCGCCGGCGATGCGGGCACCGCGCTCGGCGCCGCGCTGTGGACCGACTTCCGGATGCGCGGGATGCGCGGCGAATGGCGGATGGATCACGCGTATCTCGGCCCGTCATACAGCGACGACGCGATCGAAGCCTTCCTGAAGGAAGCGCAACTGCCCTACCGGCGGCTCGCCGATGTCGCCGCGCAAACGGCCGCGCTGCTCGCGGCGAACCGCGTGATCGGCTGGTTCCAGGGCCGCATGGAGTTCGGGCCGCGCGCGCTCGGTGCCCGCTCGATCCTTGCGTCGCCGATCGATCCGGACATGCAGCGCAAGCTGAACAAGATCAAGGATCGCGAGGACTTCCGGCCGGTCGCGCCGGTCGTGCTCGAAAGCAAGGCGCATCACTGGTTCAACGGCGGCCGGCGCACGCCGCTGCGCGCACCGTTCATGCTGTTCGTGTACGACGTTGCGCCGGGAGCAGAAGCGAGCATTCCGGCGGTGCGCCACATCGACGGCACCGCGCGCGTGCAGACCGTCGATGAAGACCAGCATCCGCTGCTGCATGCGTTGTTGACCGAGTTCGACGCGCTGACCGGCGTGCCGGTGCTCGTCAACACGTCGTTCAATACGCGAGGCGAGCCGATCGTCTGTTCGCCGCGCGACGCAATCGAGTGCTTCTGGACTTCGCCGCTCGACGCGCTCGTGATCGGCTCGTTCCTGCTGGAGAAGCCGCGATGAACATGCGTGACGTGCAACTGCCGCCGGTCGTGTCGGTCGTCGTGCCGACGTATCGGCGGCCCGACCTGCTCGAGCGCTGCCTGGAGGCGCTGAGCGTGCAGGTATTCGATCCGACTACCTACGAGATTGTCGTCGTCGACGATGACCCGGAAGGCAGTGCATGGGAAACCGTCGACGCGTGCCGCGCGCGCGTGAACGATGTGCCGGTGATCCGTTACATGACCGCGCCCGATACGCAGGGGCCGGCGGGCGCGCGCAACATCGGCTGGCGCAGCGCGCGCGGCGCGCTGATCGCGTTTACCGACGACGACACCATTCCCGATCCGACCTGGCTGCGCCACGGCGCGGCCGCGCTGCTCGCGGAACCGTCGGCGGTGGCCGCGGCCGGCCGCATCGACGTGCCGCTGCGCCCGCGGCCGACCGACTACGAGCGCGACGCGGCCGGCCTCGCGCATGCGGAATTCGCGACCGCGAACTGCTTCGTGCGGCGTACGGCGCTCGAGTGCGTCGGCGGGTTCGACGAGCGCTTCACGCGCGCATGGCGCGAAGACGCCGACCTGATGTTTGCGCTGCGCGAGCACGCGGGACCGATCGTCGGCGTCGATGCCGCTCGGATCGTGCATCCGGTGCGCCCCGCGCGCTGGGGTGCGAGCATCGGCCAGCAATCAAAGGTGTTCTTCGACGCGCTGCTGTACAAGAAGCATCGCTCGACCTACCGGCGTCATATCCGCGCGATGCCGCCATGGAACTATTACGCGGCCGTGCTGTTCGCGCTCGGCGCGATCGGCTGCTTCGTGGCCGGATGGCGCGCGCCGGGCATTGCGTGCGCCGCGGCCTGGGCCGTGATTACGGCGGCGTTCTGCGCGAAGCGGCTGCGCGGCACGCGGCTCACGCCGTCGCATGTCGCCGAGATGATCGTCACGTCGATCGCGATTCCGCCTGTGTCGCTCTATTGGCGCGTGCGCGGTGCGATTCACTTCCGGGTGTTCTTTCTATGATGCTCGAATCCGTTTCGTCGTCCGGTCCGGCCCGCATCGCGGTATTCCGCGCACTGCAGCTCGGCGACATGCTGTGCGCGGTGCCCGCGCTGCGCGCGCTGCGGCGCGGCGAACCCGCCGCGCGCATCACGCTGATCGGGCTGCCGTGGGCGCGCGAGTTCGCATCCCGTTTCTCCGATTACGTCGACAACTTCATCGCGTTCCCCGGCGCGCCGGGGCTCGGCGAGCAGCCGGACGCCGGGCCGGCGGCGCGCGAGGCGTTCGTCGCGGAATGCCGCGCGCGCGACTTCGATCTGGCGATTCAGTTGCACGGCAGCGGCGCGCAGACCAATGCAATTGTCGCGTCGCTCGGCGCGACGCGCACCGCCGGCTTCGTGCCGCCTGACGGCGGCACGACCGCACTCGACTGCTCGGTCGTTTGGCGCGACGGCGAGCCCGAGATCACGCGCAACCTGTCGCTGACGCGCAAGCTCGGTTATCCGGACTGGGGCGATTATCTGGAATTTCCGCTCGGCGGCCTCGACTATGCGCTATGGCATGTGCTGTGCGACGAGCATGCGCTCGATCCCGGCCGCTATGTGATCGTTCATCCGGGCGCGCGGATGGCGTCGCGGCGCTGGCCGGTCGAGCGCTTCGCGAGCGCGGCAAGGCAGCTCGCGGACGACGGCTGGCAGATCGTGCTGACCGGCACGCGCGCGGAACTTGCGCTGGCCGGCGCGTTCGTCGAACATCTCGCGCGGCCGTGCGTGAACCTGTGCGGACGCACGCCGCTCGGCGCGCTGGCCGCGCTGATCGGCCGTGCGCGGCTTGTGTTGTGCAACGACACGGGCGTGTCGCATGTCGCGGCGGCGCTCGGCACGCCGAGCATCGTCGTCGCATGCGGAAGCGACACGGCTCGCTGGGCGCCGCTCGACGCCGAACGTCATCGCGTGCTCGCGAACTATCCGGCCTGCCGGCCTTGCATGTTCGACACGTGCCCGTACGGGCACGAGTGCGCGACGGCGATCGGCGTCGACGACGTGATGGAGCGGGCAGGCGAACTGCTCGCGGAGGAGAGACGTCATGTCACGTAAGCGGTTGCGCGTGCTCACCTGGCACGTGCATGGCAACTATCTGTATTACCTGTCGCAGGCGCCGCACGATTTCTACATCGTGACGAAGCCTCAGCACCCGCCCGGTTACGCGGGAAAGGTCGGGCATCTGCCGTGGGGCGACAACGTGCACGAGGTGCCCGTCGAGTGCGTGCGCGACACCGAGTTCGATTGCGTGCTGTACCAGCATCACAGTCACTACGCGAACGACCGGCTGCGGCTCCTGAGCGATGCGCAGCGCGCGTTGCCGGCGCTGTTCGTCGAACACGATCCGCCGCGCGAGCATCCGACCGACACGCTGCATCCGGTGCAGGACCCGAACGTATTGCTGGTGCACGTGACGCCGTTCAACGCACTGATGTGGGATAGCGGCGTCACGCCGACGCGCGTGATCGAACATGGCGTGCTGATCCCCGACGGGGTCGAGTATCGGGGCACGCTGCCGAAGGGCGTGACGGTCGTGAACAACATCGCGCGACGCGGGCGGCGTCTCGGCGCGGACCTGTTCGAGGTCGTGCGTCACAGCGTGCCGCTCGATCTGGTGGGCATGGGGTCGACCGAGCTCGGCGGCATCGGCGAGGTGCCGAACCCGGCGCTGCCGCAGTTCCTGTCGCACTACCGGTTCTTCTTCAATCCGATCCGCTATACGAGCCTCGGGCTCGCGGTGATCGAGGCAATGACCATCGGTCTGCCGATCGTTGCGCTCGCAACGACGGAGATGGCGCAGCTCGTGAGGAGCGGGCACAACGGCGTCGCCGATACGCGGCCTGCGGTGTTGATCGATGCAATGCGCATGCTGATCCGCGATCCGGAGGTTGCGCGCGAGTGGGGTGCGGCGGCGAA
The DNA here is from genome assembly GCF_001718315.1 of Burkholderia diffusa. Lineage (NCBI taxonomy): Bacteria > Pseudomonadati > Pseudomonadota > Betaproteobacteria > Burkholderiales > Burkholderiaceae > Burkholderia > Burkholderia diffusa. Next base: position 124,051 of record NZ_CP013364.1, read on the forward strand.
GCGCGACGCATGCGAGCGGTTCGGGATCGAGCGGTTCGTGCGTGAATGGGACAGTGCGTTGTGCGACGTCGCGTCGTGAGCGGCGCGGGCGCCGAGGTGGCGCGCTTACGGGTTCGGCGCGCTCGGCGGCGTGCCAGCGCCCGTGCTGCCGGGGGGGACGCCGCCGGCGCCACTTGCGCCACTTGCGCCATTCGTACCCGGCGTCGGCGCGCTCGCGCCGTTCGCCGCGCTGCGCTCGTGTTCGGGCAATAGCGCGAGGCGGTTGTACAGCGTCTTCAGGCTGATGCCGAGCGCCTTCGCGGTGCGCGGCTTGTCGCCGTTGAAATGGCGCAGCGACGCGACGATGAAGCGCTGCTGCGTATGCGCGAGCGTCGTGCCGATATGCAGCGTCATCGCGTTGTGTCGGATCTCCTCGCGCGGCTGTTGCCGGCGCGGCAACTGCAGTTCGATCTGTTCGTCCGCGAGGATGAATGCGCGCTCCAGCGCGTTGCGCAGCTCGCGCACGTTGCCGGGCCACGTGTACGCGCGCAGCGCCTTCATTGCCTGCATCGACAGGCGCTTGCGCGTGCGGTGCCGTGCGTTCAGCCGGTCGACGATCTGCAGCGCGATGTCGCCGACGTCGTCCCCGCGCTGCCGCAGCGCGGGGACGTGCAGCGCGATCGTCGCGATCCGGTAGAAGAGATCCTCGCGCAGCCGGCCGCTGCGCACGGCCTCCACGGGGTCGTGATGGGTGGCGGCGACGATCCGCACATCGAGCGGAATCGCTTCGTGACCGCCGACGCGCATGATCGTGTTCGACTCGAGCGTGCGCAGCAATTTCACCTGCAATTCCGCCGGCATTTCCGCGATTTCGTCGAGAAAAAGCGTGCCGCCGCGCGCGGCTTCGAACATGCCCACATGTTGTGCAACGGCGCCGGTAAAGCTGCCTTTTTCGTGACCGAACAAATGCGATTCCGCGATGTCCTTCGGAATCGCGCCGCAATTGACCGGCACGAACGGCCCGCGCCGGCGCGGGCTCATGTCGTGGATCAGCCGCGCGACGATGTCCTTGCCTGCGCCGCTTTCGCCGACCACCAGCACGCTCACGCGTGTCGTGGCGACGCGCGACACTTTCAGCAGCAGGTTCTGGATCGTTTGCGAGCGGCCGAACAGTCGCGTGCCGTCATCGTCGGATTTCGACATGAGTGATATTGCGTTGGGAAGTATTGACCGAAATCGTCGAAGGCAGATGAAAAAATGACCGTTACGCGTCGTTTTTTCATGTGCCCATCATACCTTTTATACCGTTACGTCCGGATTGAATCTCGCAATGCGACCGCCGCGCGGGGATAGATTTATTCGATGAGAGCCGTATGCGCGACGCGCTTCTTCTATACTGCTAAGCACTCGTTTGTCATGGCAGGACAGCTAGTCTGCTCATTCGTGTGCAGTGCGGATGTGCCGCCAGTGCCGGCGCCGCACCCCGCATCGCATGCCCGCCGCGGTTTCGGGCCGACGCCTGGCGTCCGGGCCGCACCACCAGGAGCTTCGATGCCTTATGTCCTGATCGTCGAAGACGATGCCGATACGCGCACGATGCTCGCGACGCTCGCACGCGCGCAGCAACTCTCGTGCGATACGGCCGCGACGCTCGAAGAAGCGCGCACGCTCGTCTCGACGCATACCCCCGATCTCGTGTTGTGCGATCTCGTGCTGCCGGACGGCAACGGGATGGATCTGTTCGATGCATTGCCCAAGCGCGGGCATTGCGAAATGGTGCTGACCACCGGTCACGCGAGCCTCGAAACCGCGATCGACGCATTGCGGCGCGGCGCGACCGATTACCTGGTGAAGCCGCTCAACATGCAGCGGCTGAACAGCATCTTCGCGCGCGTGCCGCGCACTACCGCATTGCACGAGGAAATCGCCGAACTGCGTTCGGAGCTGAAACGTCTCGGCCGTTTCGGCCGGATGCTCGGCAGCTCGCCCGCGATGCAGGCCGTCTACGATGCGATCGGCCGTGTCGCGCGTACCGAGGCGTCGGTGCTGCTCACCGGCGAGTCGGGTACCGGCAAGGAGCTCGCCGCGCAGACGGTTCACGATCTGAGCCTGCGTCGCCGCGGCCCGTTCCTCGCGGTGAACTGCGGTGCGATCGCGGCGAACCTCGTCGAGAGCGAGATGTTCGGCCACGACCGCGGCAGCTTCACCGGCGCCGAGCGGCAGCACAAGGGTTTCTTCGAACGCGCGGACGGCGGCACGCTGTTCCTCGACGAAATCACCGAGATGCCGGTCGAGTCGCAGGTCAAGCTGCTGCGCGTGCTGGAAACCGGGCGGCTCACGCGGCTCGGCTCGACGCGCGAGATCGACGTCGACGTGCGCATCGTCGCGGCGACCAACCGCGATCCGGAAGCGGCGATGGCCGACGGCAAGCTGCGGCCCGACCTCTATCACCGGATCAACGTGTTTCCGATTCCGCTGCCGTCGCTGCGCGAGCGCGGCGACGACATCCCGATGCTCGCCGATGCGTTCCTGCAGCGCTACAACGAGGAAAGCGGCCGCAACCTGCGCTTCGCGCCGGCCGCGCGCGAGGCGCTGAAGACCTACGCGTGGCCCGGCAACGTGCGCGAGTTGCGCAATTTCGTGCAGCGCGCGAGCATCTTCAGCGACGCGGATGTGATCGACACGCTGCCGCCGCCGATCATGGAAGAACTGTCGGGCATGGTCGACTCGCACGAAGACCGCGTGACGGTGCCGTTCGGCACGCCGCTCGAGGAAGTCGATCGCAAGCTGATCCTGGGCACGATCGCGCAATGCGGCGGCGTGAAGGCGCAGGCGGCGGAGGTGCTCGACGTCAGCCTGAAGACGATCTACAACCGGCTCGCGCAACTGGAAGACGAAGCGGAGAAACCGGATTCCTGATGGCGCGACGGTCACGCTCATGCGCGCGCGCCCGCACGGCGGCGCGCATCGTCGTCGAGGCGGCGGCGCATGCGCTCGACGTGCGGCGGCAACGCGCGCCGCTCACGCAGGATCCACGGCAGGCCCGCGAATGCGGGCGTGATGCCGCGTTCGCGCCACAGGCGCGGCAACATGCGGATCGTATGCGCGAGCGCGGCGCCGGCCGGCCACCTGAGCCACGCGGTCCACACCGCGTTGCGTGCGCACACGCGCGCGCGCGTGTGCGCGTCGCGGTGCATCGAAGGGTAATGATGAACCGTCAGATGCGGTGCATAGACGAGCCACGCGCCCGCGCGATACAGATCGAGCGCGAGCAGCGCTTCCTCGCCGCCGAGGAAGTAGCGCGGATGATATCCGCCCGCGGCGAGGAACGCGTCTCGCCGGAACGCGGTCGCGCCGGCCAGCAGTCCGAGGATCGGCGGGCCCGGCAGCGCGACGGGTGCATCGAGCGGGCTGTCGGCCATCAGCGTGCAGGTCGGGTCCTCGCGCTGGTCGGGCCCGACCAGCACGCGCGCGGTGACGGCTGCGACATGCGGATGCGCATCGAGCAGGTTCGCTGCTTCGGCGAGCGAGCCGGGCGCCCACCAGGTGTCGTCGTCGCAGAACGCGACGTGGCGCGTGCGTGCAACGGCCGCGCCGAGATTGCGGCCGGAAGCGCCGAGATTGACCGGAGCATGCACCAGCGTCGCATGCGCAAAGCGATCGCGCACGAGCGCCGCGGTCGCATCGTCCGATCCGTTGTCGACGACGACGATCGCCGGCCGGTCGGGGAGGCTGGAGAGTCGCGCGAGCGTGCGCGCGAGTTCCGTCGGGCGCCGCCAGGTGAGCACGACCGCGGTCATGCGCGCCTCGCGTGGCGGCAGCGCGACACGCGCGGGCGTTACGCGGACGAGCCGTCGCATTCGAGCCGCCAGTATGTTTCGGGTTCGCGGAGATCGGCACGCATATGAGGCTCGAACAGCGCAATCTGGCTCGCATACGCGTCCACGGCGGCGGCCTTCGCCGCCGCGGCATCCATGCGGTTGCCGGTCGGCGTGCCGACCGGATGGGCCGCCCAGCCGTGTTCGCGCCAGGCGATCACGCGCCTGGCCATCAACCCGTCGATCCGACGGTACGGCACATCCTCGTAGAAGCGCCACATACGCGATGCATCGCCCGACCGAACGTCGTCGCGCAGCAGCGTCAGCATGGCCTGTTGCACCTGCAGATGATCGCGATGGAACAGGCCGGCCGGCGCGAGCACACCGAAGCCCGGGTGCGCGGCGATGGCGGCGGCCACGCGCGTGGCGATCGCCGTCGACGCGGCCGGCGTGCCGTACTGGTCGTCGAGGAAGTCGAGCCACACCGCCTGTGCGTCGAGCGTCTCGAGCGCACGGCGGTCCTCGTTGCGACGCGTGCGCATGGCTTCGTCTGCCGTGTGGAAACCCGCGCGCCGATCCCACGGCGGCGCGGCGGTCCCGTGGGACGGAATTCCCGCGAAGACCGTGACGACGATCGAGCCGGGCGCCTGCGCGAGCAACTGCCCGCAACTGAAGACGGCGTCGTCGAGATGCGGCGAGACGACGAGCCAGCGTGTCGGAGTGGTCATGGCGTGAAGGTCTCCAAAGTCAGCGTAAGCGCGCGAGCATGTGACGTGCCCGTTCGTTCATGCGCGGCCCGCCGCCGGCCTGCCGGCAGGAGCGTGTCCGATGATTGACATTGCACGGCCGCAGGCCGGGAATTACGCCACCGCCGTGATGCTCGTCGCGATCGCGACCGTGCTGCAGGCGCTGACGATCCGCTTCGGCGGCGTGAACCTGCCGCTCGTCCTGTACTACCCGCTGCTGGCCGGCGCCGCATGGGTGACGTCGTTCCTGTTCGGGATCGCGTCGACGGCGGTGAGCGGGCTGCTGGTCTGGACGCTGTTCCTGTCCGATCCGGGCGCCTATACCGAACCGTTGACGGTCCGTCTCGTGCGGCTCGGCACCTTCATGCTGATCGGGGCGCTGGTGTGTGCGATCGCGGCGATGCTGCGTCACGCGCGGCTCACGAACGAGCTCGCGCGCCGGCGAGAAGCCGCCACGCGGCGGCAGCTCGAAGCCGTGCTGCAGGCGCTGCCGCACGGTGTGATCTCGACCGATGCGCAAGGCCGCGTGACTTACCTGAATGCGGCGGCGGCCGAACTGGCCGGCTGCGGCCCGGACGAAGCGGCGGGTCGGCCGGTGCGCGACGTGCTGCGCGTGTGCGATCACGACGGCCGGCGCGTGCAGACGACGCCGCTCGATCGCGCGCTCGGCGGCGCGCATGCGTCGTCCGACCGGCACTGGCTGCATGGCGTCGACGGCAGCACGCCGGTGCCGATCGTCGAGGCGGCGTCGCCGATCACCGATGCGCATGGCAACATCGACGGCGCGGTGCTGCTGCTGCGCGATGACGGCATGGCGCGCGGGCTCGCCGACAAGTCGCGATTGCAGCACGCGATCGTGGAGGCATCGCCGGACGCGATCGTCGGGATCGACGGCCACGGCCGTATCGTGAGCTGGAACCCGGCCGCGCAGCGGCTCTTCGGGTACGACGAGGACGACGCGTGCGGGCGGTCGCTCGAAGCGCTGATCGCGATGCGCTGGCTGGCGCGCAATCCGCTGGCCGAATCGTTCGACGCGATGCACGAGCCGGTCGGCCCGCTCGAGCTGCTGTGCGTGCGTCGCGACGGCCGGCGTTTTCGCGCAACGGTATCCGCATGCCCGGTGAAAGGCGACGCGCGCAGCAGCGTCGCGCTGTCGCTGACGCTGCGCGAGACCAGCGCGCAGCGCCGCCGCGACCTGCGCACGCATCGCTCGCTGCAGGGCGCGCGCGACGCGCGCGACCAGGCCGATACGTCGAACCGCCTGAAGGACGAATTGCTCGCGACCGTCTCGCACGAACTGCGCACGCCGCTGAACGTGATCTACGGCTGGATCGAGGTGCTGCGCAATTCGGGCGACGACGCGCTGCAGCAGCAGGCGATCGATGCGATCGACCGCAGCGCGCGTTCGCTCACGCGCATGGTCGGCGACATCCTCGACGCATCGTCGCTCGCGACCGGCAAGCTGCGGATCGACTCGATGCCGGTGGACGTCGTGCGGCTGTTCGCGGATGCGACGAGCGCGTTCCAGACGGCCGCGTCGTCGGCCGGCATCGTGCTCGAATTCGACTGCACCATGCCCGCATGCGTGGTGCCCGGCGACGCGGAACGCTTGCGTCAGATGCTGTCGAACCTCGTGTCGAACGCACTGAAGTTCACGCCGGCCGGCGGGGCGGTGACGGTCACGCTGTCGCGCGACGCCGGGCATGCGACGCTGACCGTCTCCGACACCGGGCAGGGCATCGCGCCGGAGTTCATCCCGTATGTGTTCGACATGTTCCGCCGCGCTGACGATTCGCCCGCTTCGTCGCGGCGCGGGCTCGGGCTCGGCCTGTCGATCGTGAGGCATATCGCCGAGTTGCATGGTGGCAAGGTCTGCGTCGAAAGCACAGGCCGCAATCGCGGCACCACGTTCACCGTGACGTTGCCGGCCGGGTGGCAGCCGGTCGGGGCGATGGTGTGGGGCGCTACGCGAGACGACGGCCAGCGCGGCCCGTTGATGCTCGATTCGCAACGCATCCTGATCGTCGATGACGACGCGACCACGCGCACGAGCCTCACCGCCGCGCTGAGCACGCTCGGCGCGACCGTCGCCATTGCAGCGTCGGGCCGCGATGCGCTCGCGGTCGTCGCGGACGTGAAGCCGACCGTCGTGCTGTCCGATCTCGCGATGTCCGACGGCGACGGCTTCTGGCTGCTGAACGCGTTGCGCCGCGGCGCCGCGAACGGCGGCAGCCCGCCCGACCTGCGCGTGCTCGCCGTGACCGCGCACGCGGGCCTCGCGGACGAGCGCCGCGCGCTCGACGCCGGCTTCGACGGCTATCTGTGCAAGCCGGTCGACGTTCGCGAACTGGCACACAAGATCGCGCACGTGACGAAGCGCGACGGCTGATGCGCGGCGCGCATCGGCCGCCCGCTGCCGCATCGGCTGGCGGTGACGCGCCGCCGCGCCGCGCCACCGCGTTCAGGTCGTCGCCGGCCGGTTCTGCGTGCTGATCTGCGCGAGCATGTGCGACGCGATCTGCGTGCTGCGCACGAGGTCGCCCGGCGTGTGACGCACGACTTGCCGATGGATGAAATACCGCGCGGTATGCGCGAGCCCGCTCGCGAGCGGGGTCGTCGCGCGCCAGCCGAGGCGCCGGTGCGCGACATCGAGATCGGGCCGCCGCTGGCGCGGGTCGTCGGACGGCAGCGGACAGAATTCGATCGCGACCGTCGCGCCGACGATCCTCACGACCTCGCGCGCGACGTCGATCATCGCGATCTCGTCGTCGCTGCCGAGGTTCACCGGCTCGCATGCGTCGCCCGGTTCGTCCATCAGCCGGACCAGCGCATCCACCATGTCGTCGACATAGCAGAACGAGCGCGTCTGTTTGCCGTCGCCGTAGACGGTCAGCGGCTCGCCGGCCAGCGCCTGCGTGATGAAGTTGGACACGACGCGCCCGTCGGCCGGATGCATGCGCGGCCCGTACGTGTTGAAGATTCGCGCGATCCGAACGTCGACGCCGTACTGGCGGTGATAGTCCATGAACAGCGTTTCCGCGCAGCGCTTGCCTTCGTCGTAGCACGCGCGCACGCCGATCGGGTTCACGCGGCCGCAGTAGCGCTCGTCCTGCGGATGCACGTCGGGGTCGCCGTACACCTCGCTCGTCGACGCTTGCAGGATGCGCGCCTTCACGCGCTTCGCGAGGCCGAGCAGGTTGATCGCGCCGTGCACGCTGGTCTTGGTCGTCTGCACCGGGTCGCGTTGATAATGCACGGGCGATGCCGGGCATGCGAGGTTGTAGATCTCGTCAACCTCGACGTATAGCGGAAACGTCACGTCGTGCCGCATCAGCTCGAAGTTCGGCGCATCGAGCAGGTGCGCGATGTTGTCCTTCGTCCCGGTGTAGAAATTGTCGACGCACAGTACGTCGTGTCCGGCCGTGACGAGGCGCTCGCACAGATGCGAACCGAGAAACCCGGCCCCGCCCGTGACGAGCACCCGTTTGCGATCGTAGCCCTTCATCATGCGTTCTCCTTGCGGTGCGCGAGTACGCCCGGCGTGGTCGCGACGGGCGTTCGGCGGCTGCTGGCCGCCGTGCCGGCACGTTGCGGATGCGCGACGTCGCGGTAGATGTCGACGAGGCGGTCGGTCACGCCGCGCCACGTATAGAAGCGGTGCGCGCGCAGATAGCCGGCCCGGCCGAGCGCATCGCACAGGTCCGGTCGTGCGCGCAGTTGCACGAGCCGTTCGGCGAGCGCGGCCGGGTCGCGCGGCGGCACCAGGTAGCCGGTGACGCCGTCGTCCACCGTCGTGCGGATACCGCCGACATTGCTGCCGATCACCGGCGCGGCACACGCCATCGCCTCGACCGGCGTGATGCCGAACGGCTCGTACCACGGCGTCGTCACGAATACGTCCGCCGCGCTGTAGTACAGGTGCAGCGTGTCGCGCTCGCGCCGGCCCACGAACGTCACGCGCTCCGCGATGCCGGTGTCGTGCGCGAGTGCCGCAAGGCGGGCAAGTTCCGGATCGCGCGCCGGGTCGGGCGTCGCCTGGCTGCCGCCGACGATGTAGAGCCGCGTCGGCCGGTTCGCGTCGCGCGGCATTCGCGCGAGCGCGTCGATCACGGTGTCGATTCCCTTGCGCGGCACGAGCCGCCCGAGCTGCAGCACGACGAAGGCATCGTGCGGCCAGCCGAGCCGCGCTCGCGCATCGACACGCGGCACCGGCCGGAATTCGCGCGCATCGAATCCGCAGGGCACGATCTCGATGCGCGCGGCGTCGGCGCGGTAGTGCGTGGTCAGATCGAGCGCATCCTGCGGGCATTCGGCGATCAGCCTGTCCGCGCGACGCGCGAGCGTGTCCTCGATCGTGAAGCGTTCGTCGGGAAATCCGTCGGCCGAGCCCTGATGCAGCCGGCGCACGCGGCCGAGGGCATGGAACGTCATGACGAGCGGAATCCCGAGGCGCTTCTTCACGCGCAGCGCGGCCTCGCCCGACATGAAGAAGTTCGCGTGCATCACGTCGACCGGGTCGGGATCGCGCCGCATGCGCGCCACCATGTAGTCCGCGAACGCGCCCATGTACGGCAGCAGGCGTTCCTTCGGGATATCGGCGGGCGGCCCGGCCGGCACGTGGATCACGCGCATGCGCGGACCGATCTGCACGACTTCCGGCAGGTGCGGATTGTCGCAGCGCGTATAGACGTCGACGTCGAGGCCGCGCTCGGCCAACTGCTTCGCGACGTTCGCGACGTAGATGTTCTGCCCGCCCGCATCAACGCCGCCGATCACCCCCAGCGGCGACGCATGTTCACTGATCAACGCAATTCTTTGCATGGTGTTGCTCCCGAGGTCGGGGCCACGCCGGCGAGCCCCGTTGCGTCCCTCTCCGGCAATCGCCGTGCCCGGCACTTTGCGGGAGGCGCACCCCGCCCATGTGCCGAAAAAATTACAACGCGTTGGATGAAAGGGCGTCCGATCACCGTGCCGCGCGTGCATGCGGCGTGTTGCGCGCGGCACGCGATTTGCGCCACCCGGATGTCCGCCGGCCATGCCGGCATCACACGACAGGAGGTCACGATGAAGGTATTCCCGCTGCAAGCTCGCGCTCCGCGATTCCGCCGTCGTGCGGCGAAGCGTCTCGGCATGGCGGTCGCGATCGCCGCGGCCACTGCCTGTACCGTCGTCGCGCCGAACGTGTTTGCCGCCGGAGACGACGGCACGACATCGTCGTCCATGTCGTCATCGACCCATTCGAGCACCGGCACCAAGATCCGCGACGCGACCATCACGACCAAGGCGAAAGCCGAGCTGGTCGGCACGAGCGGCCTGTCGGCCGGCGACATTCATGTGAAGACGCGCCACGGCGTCGTGATGCTGACCGGCAGCGTGCCGGACGACCAGCAGCGCACGCAGGCGGTGAGCGTCGTCAGGCAGATCGACGGCGTGCAGGACGTGCGCAACCAGTTGACCATTCGCCCGAAATAACCCCGGCCCCGTAGAAGGAGTCCAGTGATGAACTGCATGCTCAAACCGGTCGGCGAGCAGACGATCGTGATCACGGGCGCCACGAGCGGCATCGGCCTCGTCACCGCGCGCAAGGCGGCACGGCGCGGTGCGAAGCTGGTGCTGTTCGCGCGCAACGAGGACGCGCTGAACACGCTGTGCGAGGAAATCCGCCAGCATGGCGGCCTGGCGGTGCCGGTCGCCGGCGACGTCGCCGTGCTCGAGGACTTGCAACGCGCGGCCGCGAAGGCGGCCGATACCTATGGCGGCTTCGACACGTGGGTCAACAACGCGGGCGTGTCGATCTTCGGTACGGCGGCGGCGGTGCCGCTCGAGGATCAGCGGCGACTGTTCGACACCAACTACTGGGGCGTCGTGCACGGCTCGCTCGTCGCGTCGGATCATTTCCGGCGCAAGAGCGATTTCCACGGCGGCGCGATCATCAACATGGGCAGCGAGGCGTCCGATGCGCCGGTGCCGCTGCAAAGCGCGTATACGGCATCGAAGCACGCGGTGAAGGGCTTCACCGATTCGCTGCGGCTCGAGCTCGAGTCGGATCACCTGCCCGTGTCCGTGACGTTGATCAAGCCGGCCGCGATCGACACGATGTTCGTGATGCACGCGAAGAACTACATGAACGTCGAGGCGAAGTTGCCGCCGCCGATCTACGACCCGGATCTCGTCGCCGACGCGATCCTGTTCGCCGCCGCGCACCCGCGCCGCGCGCTGTTCGTCGGCGGCGCCGCGAAGCTCACGTCGGCCGGCGCGTATTACGCGCCGCGCCTGTTCGATCGCGTCGCGGCGACACTGTTCTCGCGCGGCCAGCGCACCGTGCGCCCCGCGCGCCCGCGCGACGACAACGCGCTGTACGAGTCCCGCCATGCGCTGCACGAGCGCGAAGGGATGGAGGGCCCCGTGCTGCGCGGCTGCGCGTACAACGCGGTGGTGCAGCAGCCGAAGGTCGCGGGCGCGGTTGCGCTCGGCGCCGCGGCGCTGGTGTTCGCCGCACTGGCACGTGCGCGGCGTGCGTCGACGTGATCGCGTTCCTTTCCGTTTCCGGTTTCTCATCCGAAGGAGGTTTCCATGTCATCCCGACAACATACGGGCCACGAATACAGCCACTCTCGCGCGCACGAAGGCGAGCGCACGCAGCAGGACCACGACAAGGGCGGCCACCAGGCGGGGCACGGCAAGGCGCCGAGCCCGGTCGACGTGCAGAAGGCGCTGAAGGGAATGGACTATCCGGCGAGCAAGTCGGATGTCGTCCAGTGCGCGGAACGCTCGCACGCCGATCCGCGCGTGCTCGACATGCTCAGGCAGATCCCCGATCGCGAATACGGCACGCCGGCATCGGTATCGAAGGAGCTCGGGCGGTTGATGTGAGCGCCGCCATGTCGCGTCGCGCACGCCGTCGCGTGCGCGGCGCCTTACGTTCACGAGGAGCATGAACATGGCGATGATCGTCGCAGGGCGCTTCACGACGTTCGATGAAGCGGAAGGTGGCGCGCGCCACCTTTACGAGCGCGCGTTCGGTCCGGACGACGTGTCGATCTTCTTCCTGAACCCGGGTGGCCAGCACGCACGCTTTCCGATCGGCGGCGACGTATATGCCGATACGGCGGCGAAGCCGGGCGGCCGCGGCGCGATGGTCGGCGCGCTGCGCGGGCTGCTGATCGGCGCGATCGTCGGGCTGATCGTCTACGCGCTTGGCGTGCACTACTGGTTCGTGCCGGCCGCGGGCGCGCTCGCCGGTGCGTACCTCGGCGCATTCGGCGGCGCGCTCGGCCGGATGCGCGGCGAGCAGGCCGAAGGCAAGGGCACGCTGGCCCATACCGAGACCGGCGTGATCCTGGCCGCGCGCGTGACGGCGACGACCGCCGCCGCCGCGGAAGACGTGCTGCGCGCGACCGGCGCGCAATCGATCGAGCGCGTCGAGGGCGACTGGCAGGACGGCGAATGGCGCGATTTCGATCCGGTGCGCCGGCCGGACGGCACCACGCAGGGCAGCCCGCGTTGAACGCGTTGTTTCCGGCTGCGCCCGCAACCCGGCGTGCAGCCGCGCGGGTCGATGCGAGGGGCGCGGCACGCCGCTTGCGATGCATTCGCGACACCCGTTCAAGGAGGAACCCATGACCAACACCAAAACCCCGCCGCCCCAGACGCAGACGCAACAGCCTGGCCGCGAGCGGGAAATGCATCCGAAGCCGCACGACGAAGCGGCCGATTACGCGGGCAGCGGCAAGCTGGCCGGCAAGGTCGCGCTCGTGACGGGCGGCGACAGCGGGATCGGCCGCGCGGTCGCGATCGGTTTCGCGAAGGAGGGCGCGGATGTCGCGATCGTCTATCTGAACGAATCGGACGACGCCGCGCACACGAAGCGCCTGATCGAGCAGACGGGCCGGCGCTGCGAGGCGATCGCATGCGACGTCGGCGATCGACGGCAGGCGCGCGACGCCGTCGCCCGCACGGTCGAGCGGCTGGGACGGCTCGATGTGCTCGTCAACAACGCGGGCGAACAGCATCCGCAGCCGGGCATCGAGGACGTGACCGAGGAACAGCTCGAGCGCACGTTCCGCACGAACGTGTACGGAATGGTGTTCTGCACGCAGGCTGCGCTGTCGCACATGAAGGCGGGCGGCCGCATCGTCAATACCGCATCGGTGACCGCGTATCACGGCAGCCCGAAGCTGCCCGACTATTCGTCGACCAAGGGCGCAATCGTCGCGTTCACGCGCTCGCTGTCGATCGAGCTGGCGGAGCGCGACATTCGCGTGAATGCGGTCGCCCCCGGCCCGATCTGGACGCCGCTGATTCCGTCGACCTTCACCGCCGAACAGGTATCGAAATTCGGCACGAACGTGCCGCTCAAGCGACCGGGGCAGCCGGACGAGCTGATCGGCTGCTACGTGCTGCTCGCGTCCGAAGGCGCGAGTTACATGACGGGACAGACCTTGCATCCGAACGGCGGCTCGATCGTCGGCGGCTGACGACTCTGTCCATACAAGGAGAAAGCGCATGAAACAACCCAACTGGACGATCGCGGCGCTCGCCGCGGGCGTGCTCGCCGTGTCGGGATTCGCGCAGGCGCAGATGCCGAGCGAGCCGCCCGCATCGAATTCGCATGTGCCGGGCGGCGTGATCAACCCGTCGTCGGGGGCCGGCGCGGGCGATGCCGGCATCGCGAAGGCGCCGCAGGGCGGCGACGCGGAGTTCGTCGACAAGGCCGCGCTCGCCGGCAAGGCCGAGGTGCAGGCCAGCCAGCTCGCGCTGAAGCAGGCGCAATCGGCGGACGTGCGGGCATTCGCGAAGCGCATGGTCGCCGATCACGGCAAGGCGAACGCGAAGCTCAACGCGATCGCCGCGCGCACGGGCATGAAGCCGCAAGTCGATCAGATCCGGGACCCGGACGTCGAAGCGCTGCGCGGCAAGCACGGGCACGACTTCGACACCGCGTACGTCGCGGCGGTTGGCCCGGACGCGCATAAAAAGGCGGTCGCGCTGTTCGAGGACGAGGCGCGCGACGGCAAGGACGCGCAACTGCGTGCGTTCGCGAAATCCACGCTGCCGACGCTCAAGCATCACCTGAGCATGGCGGAGGCACTCCAACGCAAGGTGGGCACGCAGTAACGCGCGCCCGTTTCAACCCCAGGGCCGCGCGGGCGGCCCGTTTTTTCGGAGAGGCAGTCATGGCCCAACGGCAATCGAAGCACGAAGGCATCCTCGAACTGCTCTGCCAGGCATACGAGACCGAGCTTGGCGGCGCGAAGATCTACGAGGCCGCGCTCCAGTGTGCGACCGACGAGGACCTGCACAAGGAGTGGGAGAAGTACCACCGCGAAACGATGCATCATCAGGACGTGCTGCGCAAGGTGTTCGAAACGCTCGGCCTTGATCCGGATACGCAGTCGCCCGGCCGCGCCGCCGTGGCGGCAACCGGCAAGTCGCTCGTCCAGGTGATCGAGCAGGCGAGGAAGCAGGCCGATCCGGCGGTCGCGCAGGTCGTCGCGGCCGAATGCGTAGTGCTGGCCGAAACCAAGGATCACCTGAACTGGGAGCTGATCGGCTATGCCGCCGACCAGTTGCGCGACGGCGATGCGGCGAAGGCGCTGAAGGCAGCGCACGATGAAGTCGAGGCCGACGAGGACCATCACCTGTATCACACTCGCGGCTGGGCGCGCGAGATGTGGATCGACTCGATGGGCTTCAAGGCGGTGCTGCCGCCGCCGGAGGAAGTGAGGAAGGTCGAGTCGGCGGCCGATGCCGCGCGCGCCGAAAAGTCTCGCGGCAAGATGATGTAACGATGCCGGTCGGGCAACCGGGCCATGCTGTGCGCGGCCGCCCGGTTGTCCGATATCGTTGCGCCGTCGTCCTGGCGTCCCGGCGCTTCCCGGCCGAACGGTTGCTGACACAACGACACCGGCAACTGCACCGTCGCGGTCAAGTCAACATGTCCATGACCATCACGATCACCGATCCCGCCATCAGCGCGACCGCCAGCCACCCGAACATCTTCGACGCGAGGCCGCTGCCCGGCCGGCCTGCCGCATCGCGTCGCTGCGACAACAGCATCACGAGCACCAGCATCGGCACCGCCGCGACGCCGTTGAGCACCGCGCTCCAGTAAAGCGCCTTGATCGGATCGATCGGGCTGAAACAGATCGCGATGCCGACGAGCACGCATGCCGCCAGCACCGCGTAGAATGCCGGCGCGCGCCGCACCGGTTCGTTCAGGCCTTCCCGGAAGCGCCATGCCTCGGCGCAGCCATACGCGGCGCTGCCTGCGAACGCGGGAATCGCGAGCAGCCCGCAGCCGACGATGCCGAACGCGAACACGACGAACGCCGCTTCACCGGCGATCGGGCGCAGCGCCTCGGCAGCCTGCGCGGTGGAGCCGATGTCGTGCCTGCCGTTCGCGAAGAACACGGCCGCGCCGATCACCATGATGCAGAACGACACGGCGTTGGTCACGATCATCCCGGTCCAGGTGTCGAACGTGATGCGCCGCTCGGTCTCGCCGGGCGTGGCCGATGCGAACGCGGTGTCGCCGTTGCGGCGCTCGGCCTGGGTTTCCTCGACTTCCAGCGCGGCCTGCCACACGAACAGGTACGGGCTCAAGGTCGTGCCGAGCACCGCGACCGCCGTCGTCGCATAGTCGTGCGTGAACGCGATGTGCGGCAGCACGATCGCGTGCAGCAGGCCGCGCCAGTCGATGTGCACGAAACCGAGTTCGAGCACGTAGGCGAGCAGGCCGAGCGTCATCCATTTGAGCCAGCGCGCGTAGCGTTCGTACGACAGCAGGATCTGCAGCGCGAGCGACGCGATGCCGTAGACGGGCGCATACCAGTAGCTGCGGCCGCCGACGACGAGCGCGGTCGCGTCGCCCATCGCGGCGAGATCGGCGCCCACGTTGACGACGTTGACGATCACGACCATCACGATCAGGGCTTTGGCGAGGCGGCTGGAGAACTGCTCGCGGATGCCTGCCACGAGGCCTTCGCGATTGGCGCGCCCGACGAATGCCGACGCGATCTGCACGGCCACCATCATCGGCAGCGTGATCACGATCATCCACAGCATGTGGAAGCCGAACTGGCTGCCGGCCTGCGCATAGACGGCGACGTTGCTCGGATCGGCGTCGGACGCGCCCGCGAGCAGGCCGGGGCCGAGCCGTCGGTACCATGGCTGCGCGGTGGATGCGGCGGTCGCGGCGTCGCCGCGCAGGTCGCTCATTCGGCGTCTCCCCGTGCACCGCGCGCGAGGCGCGACGCCGTGCGCAGCGCGTCGACGAGCGTGCGGTACGCGTGCTCGCGCGAATCGGCGCCGCGCGTGCGCAGTACGTATGACGGGTGATAGGTTGCGACGACGAGACAGCCGTCGGGCGAGCGCACCGGCTTGCGCGCGCGCTCGAGCGTTGCTTCGTTGTCTTGCAGCACCGCGCGCAGCGCCGTCGCGCCGAGCGCGACGATCACGCTCGGGCGCGTCGCATCGAGTTCGCGTTCGAGCCAGTAGCGGCACGCGGCGACCTCTCGCTGCGCGGGCGTCTTGTGCAGCCGTCGTTTGCCGCGCGGCTCCCATTTGAAGTGCTTGACCGCATTGGTCAGATAGACGGACGTGCGTTCGATCCCGGCCTCGTCGAGCGCGCGATCGAGCATGCGGCCCGCCGCGCCGACGAACGGGATGCCCGTGCGGTCCTCCTGGTCGCCCGGCTGCTCGCCGACCAGCATGATGCGCGCATCGGCAGGCCCCGCACCGGGTACCGGCTGCGTCGCGTGTTCCCACAATCCGCAGCGGCGGCAGGCGTCGAGCGTGGCAGGTGCATCGTCGTCGGGGACGACCGGCACCGCCGCGCGCTTCGCGGGCGCGTGGCGCGTCATGCGGTGGTTCCTGTACCAGCAGTCGGCGCCGCGCCCGCATTGACGTGCGCACGACGGCGTGCTCGTCGGCGATCGGCAAGCGGGTGGAACACCTGGGCGGGTCGGAACATCGGCAGTGCGCGCATTGACGGCTCCCTTATCGATGCTGTGCAGTTCGTGCAGCAACCGGCATGCCGCATGCAGTCGACCCGCGCGCGGTGTACGTCGGGGCGCGTTGCCGTTACGCGAGAACGCCGCGATGCAATCCGACCCGATGGCGATTCGGACCCCGCCGACGTGCCGCCATGATGCGCGGCCGTGCCGCTGATGCCGCGCTTGTGAGGAACCGGCGCGTGGCCACGGACGACCAGGCGCGGGCGCTCATGGCGCTTACACGGGACTTGTAAAACGGTATCGGCACGTCGTCGTGCCGCGTTCATTCGGTCGCGGCGCGGTGGCGCGGCCCGGCCGTCGCGGCGATCTCGGCCGGGCATGTCCCGGCTGGGTGTGTTTGTCCGATTCGTGCAAAATACCCGGCATTCGAGATCCGGAGACCAGGCCCGTGGGAATCAACTTCGATTTGACCGACTTGCAGGCGTTTCGCGCGGTGGTGGAGCTGGGAAGCTTCCGGAAGGCCGCCGAGGCGATCAGCATTTCGCAGCCCGCGTTGAGTCGCCGGATCGACAAGCTGGAGGAAGCGCTCGGCGTGCGTCTGTTCGAGCGCACGACGCGCAGTGTCACGCTCACGACGGTCGGCCGCGTGTTCGCGCCGAGCGCCGAGCAACTGCTGGACGATCTCGACGTCGCGCTGCTCGGCATCCGCGACGTCTCGTCGAGCCGCCTCGGACACGTGACGATCGCGTGCGTGCCGTCGGTGGCCTACTACTTTCTGCCGAACGTGATCGCCAGCTATCATCGGCGCTTTCCGCGCATCAGGGTCAAGCTGCTGGATGCGAGCGCGAACGAGGTGCTGAGCGCCGTCATCAGCGGCGAGGCCGACTTCGGCGTGAGCTTCATGGGCAGCCAGGAGTCCGAGGTCGAGTTCAAGCTGCTGCTGCAGGAGCGATTCGTCGCCGCGTGCCGGCGCGATCATCCGCTTGCGCGCAAGAAGCGCGTGACCTGGAACGAGCTTTACGAATACGAGTACGTGTCCGTGGACAAGACGTCCGGCAACCGGCTGTTGCTCGACCAGGCACTGACGAGCGTCGCGCCGCGTGCGCCGAGCGTGTGCGAGACCCGCCACGTGACGACCATGCTCGGGTTGGTCGAGGCGGGGCTCGGCGTCGCCGCGGTGCCGTCGATGGCAATGCCCGGACACGACCATCCGCTGCTTACGAGCGTGCCCCTCGTCGAACCGTCGGTCAAGCGCAGGGTCGGCATCGTGAAACGGCGCGGACGTGCGCTGACGCCCGCCGCGGAGGAGTTTCACCGGGCGGTTGTCGACGCAAGGCGGGGCGGCGCGCCGCGCAGCGATGCATCGACGTGATGCCTGCGACGAACACGACCGGAACATCGAGGAAGACCGCATCGTGAGGCTGGCAAGACCACTTCGTTCGCTCTACGTACAAGTTCTGCTGGCGATGGCGCTCGGCGTGAGCGTCGGCCACTTCTGGCCGTCGGCTGGCGCGGCGCTCAAGCCGCTCAGCGACGCATTCGTCGGTCTCGTGCGGATGATGATCGCGCCGATCGTGTTCTGCACGATCGTCTCGGGCATCACGTCGCTCACGAACGGGAAAGCCATCGGCCGCACGATCGTCCGCGCGCTGGTGCTGTTCTATCTGCTGACCGCCGCCGCGCTCGCATTCGGGCTCGTCACCGCGTTCGTGATGCGGCCGGGCGCCGGCATGCACGTCGACGTGCGCCATCTCGATGCGAGCGTCCTGGCGCAATACGCGCAGCATGCGCAACCGCGCGGCCTCGTCGCGTTCGCGCTGAGCGTGATCCCGGATACGATGCTCGGCGCGTTCCAGCGGGGCGAGGTGCTGCCCGTGCTGCTGCTGTCGCTGCTGTTCGGTTTTTCGCTGAACGCGTATCCGCGGGCCGGGCAGCCCGTGCTGGCGCTGATCGACGGTGTCGCGCAGATCGTGTTTCGCGTGCTCGCGATGATCATGCGGCTCGCCCCGCTCGGCGCATTCGGCGCGATGGCCTTCACGGTCGGGCGCTTCGGCATCGGCTCGGTCGGCTCGCTCGCACGGTTGATGGCGTCGTTCTACGTGGCCTGCGCGCTGTTCGTCGCGCTGGTGCTCGCGCCGCTCGCGCGGTTGCACGGTTTCGCGTTGTGGCGGCTGTTGCGCTACCTCCGCGAGGAGTTGCTGATCGTCCTCGCGACTTCGTCCACGGAGCCGGTATTGCCGCGGCTGATCGTCAAGCTGGAGTCGCTCGGTTGCGACAAGGGCGTCGTCGGGCTCGTGCTGCCGGCCGGCTACTCGTTCAACCTGGACGGCACCGCGATCTATCTGACGCTCGCGGCGTTGTTCATCGCGCAGGCGTGCGATGTGACGCTTTCCGCGCCGCAGATCGCCGCGATGCTGGCCGTCATGCTGCTGACGTCGAAGGGCGCGGCGGGTGTGTCCGGCAGCGGGCTTGTCGCGCTCGTCGCGACGCTCGCCGTGATGCCCGACCTGCCGGTCGCCGGCGTCGCGCTTCTGGTCGGCGTCGATCGCTTCATGTCCGAGGCGCGCGCGCTGACGAGCGTGGTCAGCAACGCGTGCGCGGTGATCTTCGTTTCGATGCGGGAAGGGGCGTGCGATCGTGCGCGTCTCGCGCGGATACTGAACGCGACCGAACCGGCTGGCCCCAATGGCGCCGATGAAGCCGACGCTGGCACCGGGCCCGACGGGAAGACGGTCTGACGCGCACCTTCCCGTGGTTCCGGTTCAACGTGCGGAAACGGAATCCAGTCCGGTCGACTTCACATCCACCTGCACGTCGGGCGACGCGAGATAGTCGAGCAGCGCCTTCGCTTCCTCCGGATGCTGCGCGCCGACGGGGATGCCGGCCGCGAAGCGCGTGACCGACTGCAGCGATTCGGGAATCTTCCCGACGAAGGTCGCGCCCTTCACGGGCAGCAGCTCGCTCACCTGCTGAAATCCGATCTCGTAGTCGCCGTTCGCGACCACGGAGGCGACCGGAATCCGCGGGATCATGGTCGCCTTCGATTTCACCTGATCCTCGATGCCGAGCCTCCTGAACAACTCCCGCTCGATGTAGACGCCGCTTGCGCTGTCCGAGTAGGCGATCGACTTCGCATGCAGCAGCACCTGCCTGAGGCCCTCGGCCGTGCCGATATCCGGTTTCGCCGCGCCGTCGCGCACGACCATGCCGATGCGCGAATCGGCCAGCTCGACGCGCGATCCGGCGATCACCTTGCCTTGGCGGATCAGATCGTCGAGCGCATAGCCGACCATGATTACGGCGTCGGCCGGCTCGCCGCGCGCGAGCCGGTTCGGGATCGCTTCAGGCGATTTGCCCATCGACGGGCCGAGCGCGGTATCGAGCGTGTTGCCCGTACGGGACGCGAATCGCGGGCCGAGCAGCTTGTAGGCGGCGGTGAAGCCGCCCGAGCTCATCACGTGCAGGTCGGCGGCCTGCACGTTCGCGGCGACCGCCGAGGTGGCGACGAGCGCGCTCGCGCAGAGTTTCAGGAGCAGGTTTTTGATGGTCATGGTCTTGGCCGTGTGGAGTCGAGGCAGGTCGTCCGGCATGAGGCGTCAGTGCGCCGGCGTCAGCGTGGCCGTCTGCCGGCGATAGAGGGCGAACGTCGCGAGCAACGCGCACACCGCGGCGATGCTCATCCAGTAGCCGGGTGCGGCCTTGTCGCCGGTCATGTGAATCAGCGCCGTCGAGATGGCCGGCGTAAAGCCGCCGAACACGGCCGTCGCGAGGCTGTACGCGAGCGAGAACCCTGCCACGCGCACCTCGACGGGCATCACTTCGGTCAGTGCGACGACCATCGCACCGTTGTAGATCCCGTACATGAACGACAGCCACAGAAGCACGAGCAGCATGTTGACGAACGACGGCGCATGCGCGAGCAGCGACAGCGCGGGATACGCGGTGGCAATCGCGAGCAGCGTCATGCCGACGAGCAGCGGCCGGCGGCCGATGCGATCGGACAGGGCGCCGCCGATCGGCAGCCACACGAAGTTCGACACGCCGACGCACAGCGTCACGAGCAGGCTGTCGGCCGTGCTCAGGTGCAGGACCGTCTTGCCGAAGGTCGGCGCGTAGACCGTGATGAGGTAGAAGCTCGTGGTGGTCATCGCGACCAGCATCATGCCGGCGACCACGACGCCCCAGTTGCGCGCCAGCGTACCGAACACTTCCTTCATGCCCGGACGATGCCGGCGCGCGTTGAACGCCTGCGTTTCCTCGAGTTTGCGGCGCAGCATGAAGATGAACGGCACGATCATGCAGCCGACGAAGAACGGGACGCGCCATCCCCACGCGGCGATGGCCGATGCGCTCAGCCAGTGATTGAGCGCGAAGCCGAGGCCTGCCGCGACGACGATCGCGACCTGCTGGCTGGCGGACTGCCAGCTCGTATAGAAGCCCTTGCGGCCGGGCGTGGCCATCTCGGCGAGATAGACCGACACGCCGCCCAGCTCGGCGCCCGCCGAAAAGCCCTGCAGCAGGCGCCCGACCAGCACGAGCACGGGCGCGAGCAGGCCGATCGTCGCATAGCCCGGCACGAACGCGATCAGGATGGTGCCGCTCGCCATGATCGCCAGCGTGACGATCAGACCCTTGCGGCGGCCGACGTCGTCGATGTACGCGCCCAGCACGATCGCACCCAGCGGCCGCATCAGGAAGCCGGCGCCGAACACGGCGAAGGTCATCATCAGCGACGCGAATTCGCTCGCGGCGGGAAAGAACACGGCGGAGATCTGGGTGGCGTAGAAGCCGAACAGGAAGAAGTCGAACTGCTCGAGGAAGTTGCCGGCCGTCACGCGGAATACCGTGGCGGCCTTCGAACGTCCGGTCGGAAGGCTGGGCGAGGGGTGCATCTGGGTGTCTCCAGGGGAAATCGGGAAGAATGTGCCGGGGAGCGGTCTATTGTGGTTTCGGCAATGTTCGCCTGAAGACGGTCAAACGATAAGTGCGATTTTTGGAAGGATTGATGTTGTATGGTTATCAATCGGGCGGCAGGCTACGCCGGGCGCGCGCACGGCCGGCTCGCAAATCCATCAAAACGCCCGAAAAAAAGCCCCGCATGCGCGGGGCCGTTCGCCTGAACCACCGGCAAATCACGAACGGTCAATGCCGCCCGCGCGTGCGCGGATCGTTCAGTTCCTCGGTCGGATCGGTGAGCCCGAGCTCGTCGCCCGCGCTCCAGTACGGCGTGCTGCCGTAGAACTCGTGCAGCGGCTCGGCCCATTGCGGGTCGGCCATCGCCGGCCAGTGATCCTTGTCGAAGCCCGGCGCGTTGCGGATCCGCTCGGACGACACCGACAGCAGGAAACACTTGCGTTCGGTATCGAGCGTGAGCGCGCTCCATGGAATCGCGAGCAGCTTGTCGCCGATGCCGAGCAGGCCGCCGCTCGACAGCACGGCATATGCGACGCGGCCCGAGCGCACGTCGAGCATGATGTCCTTGATCTTGCCGACGTCGTCGCCATCGGTCGTGTAGACCTTGTCGCCTTCGAGCGTGTCGGCCGCCATCACGTCGGGGCCCGGGCCGGCCGCCGTCGCGGCGCCCTTGCCGATGATGCGCGTCTGTCCTCGATCGGAAGTCTGCATGGTTGTCCTCCTGGTTGCGTGGAGCGCGACCGTGCCCGGGATGGGCCCAGCGGGTCGCGCGGGTTGTCGGGCGGAGCGAGGATCGCCCCGTCACGTACGCTTCGGTTGCGACACGCCTTCGAGCGTGTTCGCGACGTCGTCGCGCGCGGGGCCGGCGGTGCGCGTCGCGATGTCCGCGAGCGACAGCATGCCGACCAGGCGCTTTTCGTGATCGACGACGGGCAGGCGGCGCAGTTGCGCGTCGGCCATGTAGTGCTGGATCTCGTCCAGCGAATCGTCCTCGAAACACCATTCGATCGGGCCCGACGCAACTTCGTGGATCCGCGTCTCCGGCGGCTTGCCGGCCGAGATCGCGCGCACCGCGAGGTCGCGGTCCGTGACCATGCCGATCAGCCGGTTGTTGTCGCACACGGGCAGCGCCCCGATGTCGTAGCGCTCCATCAGTTGCGCCGCATGACGGATAGAGTCGGTCGGCGCGATGCGCACGACGTCCTGCGACATGATTTCGTTGACGCGATGCATGAAGTCCTCCTTCCGGGTTGAAGCGGGGCCGAGCGATTCAGCAAGCGGCGTGCCGTTCGGCACGGGCATTTCGTCGAATCGCCGGCGGTCATTCGTCGCGGCGCTTGCCCGGGTCCTGCCACGGGCCGTCGTCGTGCGTGCCCGGCGGCGTGTCGGGTTCGATGCGCGTGACGCCGCCGGTCGCCGGCGGATCGCTCGCGGGGAACGTGTCCTCGAGCTGCTTGTCGATATGCCGTTCCGAGTGGTGCGTTTTCGTGCGGTCCTGGTCCTTCAGCGGCGGCGAGGCAGGATGCGGGTCGTGCGCCGGCGCGTCGCGGCCGGAACGGGTCGAATCCTTCATGGCAGGCTCCGTGTCGGTGACGATGAGGCGCTCGTCGCGCAACGGCCGTGCCCGATGCATCCGGACGGCACGCGACTTGCCGCGTCGTCGTCCACGACGACACGCGGCGGCGCGCGCCGCGTGCACACGCACATCAAGCGGGAGGACACGATGACGATTCCGAAACGGCGGCCAGGGGTGCGCTATGAAGTCAACGTTTGCGGCGGAGGATTCGAGTCGGTGAAGAGCCATTTCGTCACATGGAAACAGGAGCCGCTGATCTACCGGCCCGATCGCCGCATGTTCGAAGGCAAGGCCGACGTGCGGCCGCTCGACGAGACGTTCGGCTCGACCGAGCCCGCGCGCTTCGCGCTGCAGCGCGCGTGCGATCCGACGGACCCGTATGCGCTCGCCGCGCGGGTGCGCGACGACGATCATGAGCTGTGGCTCGTGATGGCGGCGTACGACGCGTAGCGCGATGGCCTTGAAAGAATTGCAGCGCATGGTGTAGCGAAGACACGTCCCGCCGAGCGGGCGCGCGCGCGTTCGCTCGGCGCCGTGCGGCAAGCGATGCCGGATGGCCGGCACGCGGCTTGCGGATGTGAGTCCGTCAGCATCACGCACGCAGCGGCGAATGCGCCGCCCTGCGATCCATTTTCGTCAGGAGAACGCAGCGATCGAATGCCCATGAACCGAGACGCCACTTCAAACCCCGCCCGGTCGATGCACCGGCCCGACCCGCCGATGCCCGACGTCGAGCCGGACCCCGAACCGCCCCCGCCGGACGATCTGCCGCCCGGCACGCCCGAGCCGTATCACGATCCGGAAGGCGATCCGCCCGCGCAGCCGCCACCGGAACGCGAGCCGCCGACGCGGGAGCCGCCGATCCATGTGCCGCCGACGGGCATACCGCCGGTGGCGTTTAGTCGATCGACGGAGGCGCCGCGATGAGCATCCGCGTGAAACCCGGCATGCTGCGCGACGTAGCGGAGACCCTCGGCCGCCATTTCGAGGCCCGGGCGATGCCGTTCCACGTCGAGGAACACCCGGCGGGCGCCCTGCATTTCGGCTTTCGCGTCGATGGTCATCCGGCGTCGCTGACCGTCACCTTCGACGCGGACGCGTTCGCGGCGCTCGAGCAGGCCGGTGTCGAGCAGCAGCGCGGCGCGCTGGCACGCGTCGCCGCCGAGTTCGACACGATGATGGCGCGGCGCGCGCCGACCGCGTATGCCGGCGATTTCCATTTCAACCGGCTCTGAGCCGTGTCGCCACGGCCGGCCCGGTGCCGCCGACTTCAACGGAGGACTCCGATGAAACCCATCCAGTCGATGCGTGTGGGCGCCTGTGCGTTCGCCGCCGCCTGCGCGCTTGGCGCATGCACGCAGCCACAGGCCACCTACGGCACGCGCGGTGCACCGCCGGCGCCGCCGGACGGCCACGGCGCATCGCCGACCACGACGATGCCGGACGCGAATACGCGCTACGACACGCGTCCGTCGCCGCAGAACACGATGCCGGCGGGCGCGACCGGCGGTGAGCCGGCCGACGTGCCGCCGCCGGGGCCGAACGGTGAACAGGGCGACCGGACGACGCCGGGCACGCCGCCGCCGATGCAATACTGAATGCGCGGCACGCGGCGCGGCCGCCCGGCGCGAATTCCGTGCCCCTAACTTGCCGGCACTTGTAAAAAGGCGGCACCCGGAGACGTCGCAGGCGGGGTACGAACCCGCGAGAGCCGCGACGGACGGCGTTTTGCGGGGTTGGCATGGAAGCTGCGTGAATTCGTCTGAACGCAATTCCGCACACCGCCAGGAGGGCATCGATGTCCGTCACGCTTGCGCTCCAGATGCGACAGCATCTGGCACTCACGCCGAGGCTTCAGCAGTCGCTTCGCTTGCTGCAGTTGTCTTCTCTCGAATTCCAGCAGGAATTGCGGCAGGCGCTCGACTCGAATCCATTTCTCGAAGATGGCCAGGGCGACGACGAAGCCGCCGCCGACGCCGACGCGCCCGAACCCACTGCCGAAGCCGCGCAGCCCGAGCCGCCGCCCGAACGCGACGACGTGCGCCCGCCCGACGGCGAGGTGTCGTATACGGCCGCTCCGGCGCCGCGCGGCACCAGCCGCCAGGCCGACGATGCGAGCGACCTGTCGCCCGGCGAGTGGATGGCGGCCGAGCCGTCGCTGCACCAGCAATTGCACGATGCGCTGCGTCTTTATCCGCTGAACAAGCGCGACCGCGAGGCCGCGCGCATCGTGATCGATGCGCTCGACGAGGACGGCTACCTGCGTCAGGAACTGGCCGAGCTGCTGGTCGCGGCCGATCCGGCGCTGCTGTTGTCGGAGCAGGATCTCGCGGTCGCGCTGCGGCTCGTGCAGATGCTGGACCGTCCGGGTATCGCCGCACGCTCGGTGTCCGAATGCCTGGTGCTGCAACTCGATGCGATTCCCGCCGGCACGCCGGCGCTCGCGGAGGCGAAGGCAATCGCGCGCGACCATCTCGAACGGCTCGCGCGGCGCGAGACGGCGGAAATTCAGCGACGACTCGGCTGCAGCCAGCAGACGATGCAGGCCGCGTGCGCGCTGGTGCGCACGCTCGATCCGCGTCCCGGCAATCACTACGGCAGCACGCGCGGCGACTATGTGATACCCGACGTGATCGTGCGCCAGGTGCGCGACGAATGGATCGTGACGATCAACCCGGCCGTGCTGCCGCGCGCGCGGCTGCACGAGCGCTACGCGGCGTTGTTCGCGCAGTCGAGCGGCGAGCGCGATTCGCCGCTCGGCCAGCAGTTGCAGGAAGCGCGCTGGCTGATCCGCAACGTGCAGAAGCGCTTCGACACGATCCAGCGCGTCGGCGAATGCATCGTCGCGCGGCAGCGCGATTTCTTCCGCTACGGCGAGATCGCGATGAAGCCGCTCGTGCTGCGCGACATCGCCGAGGAACTCGACCTGCACGAATCGACCGTGTCGCGCGCGACCGGCAACAAGTACATGGCCACGCCGCACGGCACATTCGAGTTCAAGCATTTCTTCCCGCGCAAGCTGGAAGCAGCCGGCAAGGGCGTGTGCTCGGCGTCGGCCGCGAAGGTGCTGATCCGCGACATGATCGCGGCGGAGCGCCACAACGATCCACTGTCGGACGTCGCGCTCGCGCAGAACCTCGCGGGGCGCGGCATCCTTCTTGCGCGTCGGACGGTGACCAAGTATCGCCAGGCGATGAAGATTCCGCCGGCTGAGCTGCGCCGGCGTGACGCCGCATGACGATACCGTGCGAACCGCGCGCGGCCCGCGAACCGAGGTGCTCGCGCGCACCACCGAGAGGAGGAATGCCATGCCAGCCAAGTCCCAGGCCCAGCAGCGCGCCGCAGGGGCCGCCCTGTCGGCCAAGCGCGGCGACACCAGGATGAAGGACCTGAAGCCGCCTGCGAAGTCGATGGCCAAGTCGATGAGCGAGAAGGAACTCGAAAGAATGGCTTCGACGCCGGCCCGCGGCAAACCGAGGCACAAGCACGATTCTTGATCGTGCGGCGGCACGCGTCCAAGATCGACGTTCGTCAGGACTCCAGGAGGAATTCATGCTTCGATACGCCATCATCTTCTTCATCATCGCAATCATCGCCGCCGTGTTCGGCTTCGGCGGCATCGCGGCCGGCGCGGCCGAGATCGCGAAGATCCTGTTCTACATCTTCGTCGTGATCTTTCTGGTCACGCTGCTGCTGGGAGTCGTGCGCCGATGACGGCCATGCCCGACCGTTCGCAGCGCATCGCCGAACTCGAAACAGCGCTCGCGAACGGATTTCCATCGCAGTCGACCCTCGTCGTGCATGCGGACGACGCGTCCGGGCGGCTGACGATCCAGGTATCGTGGGTGCGGGTGCCGGCCGATGCGAGCGCGCGTCAGTGGCGCTGCGTGGTGGACCTGCGCTTCGAGCCTGACGTCCTCGCGCGCTATGTGTCCCTCGGCGCGGCCGACCGGTTGCGCGTACGGACCCATATATGCGACATGGCGCGGCGCGCGGTGGATGAACAGAAACCGCGCGTCGAGGACGCCGAGATCGAATGCAGCGTCGCGCTCGACGTGACGCGCGAGGAACTGGATCGCGCACTGAGCGCGCCCTGACACCGCGGCGGCAGCGTGCCGCCGCATCGCGGCGCGCCGTCGCGGTGCATGCCGCGCGGCTCGCCCGTTTCCGGTGACGGCTCCGTGTTCGCCGCGACGCGGTCACGCCCGCCGCCGTCCTGCATCGAACCGATACGAGGAGGCGCGCATGACGAATCTCTCCGATCCGGCAATCGGCCGCAATCCGCCGGCGCGGCATCGCGCTGGCCCGGGGAGCGCCGCGCGGAGGAGCCGGGCCGCCAGGCAGGCGTGCAAGCGGCAAGGAGGACAGGCATGGCACCGCGGATGATCTGGAAAGGCGCGATCAGTTTCGGGCTCGTTCATGTGCCCGTGCAGCTTTTTCCCGCGACGCGCACCGTCAAGCCGTCGTTTCGGCTGCTCGACAAGCGCTCGATGGATCCGGTCGGCTACCGGCAGATCAACAAGCGCACCGGCAAGGAAGTCACGCGCGAGGACATCGTGCGCGGCTACGAGTACGAGAAGGAGCGCTACGTCGTGCTGACCGACGACGAAATCCGCGCGGCGAACCCCGAATCGACGCAGTCCGTCGACATCCTGACCTTCGTCGACGAGGACGCCGTGTCGTTCCTCTATCTCGACACGCCGTACTACCTCGTGCCGGACCGCAAGGGCGAGAAGGTCTATGCGCTGCTGCGCGACGCACTCAAGGACAGCGGCAAGATCGGCATCGCGCTCGTGGTGATGCGCGACCGCCAGCATCTCGGCGCGCTGATTCCGGTCGGACCGATGCTCGCGCTCGATACGCTGCGCTGGCAGGAAGAGTTGCGGCCCCTCGACGAACTGTCGGTGCCGGCCGTTGACGCCAAGGGCGCGGGCGTGACCGCGCGCGAGCTCGGCATGGCGAAGAAGCTGATCGACGACATGGCCGGGAAATGGACGCCCGACGAATATCACGACACGTTTCGCGACGACATTCTCGAGCTGGTCGAGCGCAAGGTGCGCGCGGGCAAGATCGAGGAAATCGAGGAACGGCCTGCGCAGACGACCCGCGCGGCGACCAACGTGGTCGATCTCACCGAATTGCTGAAGCGCAGCCTGAAGGGCGGCGGCGCGCGTGCGGCGGAGCTGCACAATGGGGGCGACGACGAGGACGCGGACACGGACACCGAGCGGGCGTCTTCGTCGTCGCGCGGCGGCGGGCGACGCAAGCCGGCTTCCAGGACCGTAGCGAAGGGCGCGGCCACGAAAACCGCGGCGGCGAAACGGTCGCCCGCGAAACGTGCGGCGACCGGCGAACATGCGGCGAAGAAAGCCACCGCGCGCCGCAAGCACGCGGCATGACGCCGCGCGCAGCGAGGTAATGCAATGCCCGGCAAGCTCGATCCATATCGCCGCAAACGCCACTTCGGCGCGACGCCGGAACCGGAAGGCGCGCACGGGCGTCGGCGGGCGAAGGCGGATGCGAAACCGTCCGCGCGCACGCGCGCCGGCCATCCGCTGCGCTTCGTGATCCAGGAGCATCACGCGCGGCGATTGCACTACGACTTCAGGCTCGAACTCGACGGCACGCTGAAGTCGTGGGCCGTGCCGAAGGGGCCGAGCTTCGATCCATCGGTGAAGCGTCTGGCCGTGCACGTCGAGGACCATCCGCTCGAATATGCATCGTTCGAAGGCGAGATTCCGGCCGGGCATTACGGCGCGGGGTCGGTCGTCGTATGGGACGAAGGCACGTGGACGCCCGACGGCGGACTCGCACAGGCGCGCGACGGCTATCGCGCGGGCAAGCTGACGTTCCGGCTCGACGGCGAGAAGCTGCACGGCGGTTGGGCGCTCGTGCGCAGCGGTCGCCAGCAGGGGCGGCAGGAGCAGTGGCTGCTGATCAAGGAGCGCGACGACGACGCGCGCGCCGCGGACGAATTCGACGTCGTCGGCGAGCGGCCGGGGAGTGTGCATGATGGCGCGGCGCCGCGCGGCCGCGGCGACAAGGCAAAAAAACGCGATGCGCGTGGCGCGCGGCATGACGACGGCGACCGCGGCCGCGACCGCGACGATCGTGACGGCCCGCCTGCAGATCCGTCCGCGATCGAAGGTGCGGTGCGCGCGCCGTTGCCCGAGCGCGTCGCGCCGCAACTCGCGACGCTGGTCGACGCTCCACCGGCTCACGGCGACTGGCGCTACGAACTGAAGTTCGACGGCTACCGGATCCTCGCGCGCATTTCCGGCAAGGGCACGCGCCGGCACGTGAAGCTGACGACGCGTGAAGGTCGCGACTGGACGGCGAAGCTGCGCGCGCAACGCGATGCGCTCGCGGCGCTCGCCGTCGACGGCGCATGGCTCGACGGCGAGGCCGTCGTGCTCGGCGCGAACGGTCTTCCCGATTTCCAGGCGCTGCAGAACGCCCTCGGTGCGGGACGCTCGGACACGGTCACGCTCTTCGTATTCGATCTGCCCTATCTTGACGGCCACGATTTGCGTGACGCACCGCTCACCGCACGCCGCGCGCTGCTCGAACCGCTGCTGGCCGACAGCGACCCGGCGCGACTGCGCTTCTCGCCCGATCTTGGCGACGATGTCGCGTCGCTGATCGCGAGCGCATGCGACACCGGCCTGGAAGGGCTGATCGGCAAGCGCGCGGACTCGCGCTATCGGGCGGGACGATCGCCCGCCTGGATCAAGCTCAAATGCCGGCGCCGGCAGGAGTTCGTGATCGGCGGCTACACGGAGCCATCGGGCAGCCGTCATGGCTTCGGCGCGCTGCTGCTGGGCGTGCACGAACCGGCGGCGGCCGGCAAGCGAAGGCGCGGGCCGACACCGCTGCGCTACGTCGGCAGGGTCGGCACGGGCTTCGACACACGCATGCTCGACCGGCTTGCGCCGATCCTGCGCAAGCACGAGCGCGACACGACGCCGTTCGATCCGCCGCCGCGCGAACGCTCGCGCACGCGTGTGCACTGGATCGAGCCGACGCTCGTCGCCGAATGCGAATTCGCGGAGTGGACCGGCGACGGCATCGTGCGGCAGGCCGCGTTCATCGCGTTGCGCGAAGACAAGCCGGCCGAGCAGATCGTTCGCGAAGTGCCGAAACATACGGAAACGGAGGTGGCGATGGATCGACGTCAGGCCGCGCACGACAAACCTCGCGCCGAGCACGCGTCGCACGCCGCTCACGACGCGAATGGTCGCGAGCACCACGCGCGTTCGCGGGTATCCACGCGCACGGCGGGCAACGACGATACCGGCCCGGATCGGCTCGGCCGCGTGCGTATCACTCATCCGGAGCGCGTGCTCGATCCGGGCAGCGGCACGCGCAAGATTGATCTCGCGCGTTACTGGCAATGGGTTGCGCCGTGGCTGCTGCCGGACCTGAAGGGCCGGCCCGTGTCGCTCGTGCGCGCGCCCGGCGACATTGCGGGCGAGCTGTTCTTCCAGAAGCATGCCGAACGCCGCGAGATCCCGTTCGTCACGCAGCACGCCGGGCTCGATCCGGGGCACGGTCCGCTGCTGTCGCTCGACAGTGTCGACGCGCTGCTCGGCGCCGCGCAGATGGGCACGATCGAGCTGCATACGTGGAACGCGCATGCGTCGAACATCGAGCGGCCGGACCGGATCGTGTTCGACCTCGACCCCGATCCGGCGCTGCCGTGGAGCGCGATGATCGAGGCCGCGCAACTCGTGCGCGGGCTGCTCGACGAACTGGGGCTTGCATCGTTCTGCAAGACGAGCGGCGGCAAGGGGCTGCATGTGGTCGTGCCGATCACGCGGCACCTCGGATGGGACGACGTGAAGGAGTTCTCCCGCGCCGTCGCGCAGCACGTCGCGGCAGCGTTGCCCGATCGTTTCACCGCGACGATGGGGCCGCGTCATCGTCGCGGCAAGATCTTCATCGACTATTTGCGCAACGGTCGCGGCGCGAGCACGATCGCCGCGTATTCGGCGCGTGCGCGGCCCGGGATGGGCGTGTCGGTGCCGCTGCGCTGGGACGAGGTGAGCGGCACGACGGGCGGCGCGCAATGGACGATCGATACGCTGCACGAACGGCTCGACCGGCTCGAACGCGATCCGTGGGAAGGCTACGACGACACGCGGCAGCGCATCACCGCGCAGATGCGCGCGCGACTCGACGCGTCGTGACGTCGCCCGCGCGGTCAACGCCGGTGCTGCTGCAGTCGGTAATACCAGTCCATCAGCGGCGTCGCGGATACGCCGTGCGCGATCACGGACGCCGACACGACGGCCAGCACCGGCGCCGCGAGCGGGCGCACCGCGCTGGACGGCCCGTGTTCGAGCGCGAACAGCAGGTAATAGAACGAGCCGATCCCGCGTATCCCGAACCACGCCATCAGCCGCCGCTGTGCGTGGGTGGCGCGCGAGCCGGTCAGCGTCAGGAGCACCGCGAGCGGCCGTACGGCCACGAACAGCACGACGGCGAGCCCGATTGCGCCCCACGTCATGAGCGGCGCCGACAGCGTCGCGAGCACGCTGCCGATCATCGTCATGATGAGCGCCTCGGCGATCCGTTCGAGCTCGATCGTGAAGTCCAGCACCGATTCGGTCATGAACGCGTGCACCTTCTCCGGATGCTGCTCGGTCGCGGCCACGTCTTCCGAATCGATTCGGCCGATCACTTCGCGCGGCCGCCGGTCGCCGCTCGCGCGATG
Source organism: Burkholderia diffusa (assembly GCF_001718315.1). Taxonomy (NCBI): domain Bacteria; kingdom Pseudomonadati; phylum Pseudomonadota; class Betaproteobacteria; order Burkholderiales; family Burkholderiaceae; genus Burkholderia; species Burkholderia diffusa. Next base: position 155,757 of record NZ_CP013364.1, read on the forward strand.
CTCGACGCGGCGCATCGCGACGCCTGCGGCGAACGTCGCGATGAAACCGAACGTATTCGCGAGCTGCGCGGCGCCGAACGACAGCACGATCAGGGCGAGCGCGAAGAAGCCTTCGAACCCGAGCGCCTGCGCATGGCGGGCGCGCAGCCAGCCGATCGCCTTGATGGCGGCCGCGCCGAGCGCGCCGCCGATCGCGGCCGCGCCCGCGATGCCCCACAACGCGGTCAATGCGAATGCGCCCGTCAGCGCCGGCCGCGCGTGCGGCGTGTCGGACGCGCCGCACAGCGCGAGGCCCGCGAGCGCGAACGGCAGCGCGATGCCGTCATTCAGCCCGCCCTCGCCGGATAGTGCGAAGCGCACCAGGTCGCGGTCGCCGGGATCGTGCACCTGCACGTCGTGCGCGAGCACCGGGTCGGTCGGCGCGAGGATCGCCGCGAGCAGCAGCGCGGGGCCCCATCCCAGCCCGAGCGTCAACACCGCGCAGCCGGCGAGCAGCGGTACGGTGACGATCATCGCGAGCAGGCCGAGCCGGCAGGGCACGAGCCACAACTTGTCGGACAGCGGCACGCGCAGCCGCAACCCGATCGCGAACAGCGACACCAGCAGCGCGACCTCGACGATCTCGCGCAACAGCGGCGCGTCGCGTTCGATGTCGAGATGCAGGAGCCCGGCGCCGGACGGGCCGAGCGCGACGCCGAGCGCGAGATAGATCATCGCGCTGCTGCATGGCAGGTGACGCAGCGCCGACGTCGCGACGCCCATGCCCATCAGCACCGCGCCGATGATCAGATACCACAGCGTTTCATGCATGCAGGCGGAGCGGATCGATACGGAGCGGGCCGGGGGGGCGTCACGGCTTGCGGCCGAACGCCTCGCGCAGTTTCCGCTTCGCGCGTTCGAGTGTCGCGCGGCGCGTTTTCGGCAGGTTGCGGCCGGCGCGATTCAGATAGAAGTTGAGCATCGACATCGCCGACTGGAACGGCGGCGCCTTGCGGCGGCGGCTGCGTTCGGCCGAGCGCTTGAGCGACGCCGCGATCTCGCCCGGATCGTCGGACTTGAAGGTCTCGGGTTCGATGTCCAGCGCGTCGCTCTTTCGCATGACATCGGCGGACCAGCGCTTTCGATGATGCGGATCGTTGCTGCGCGCGCGGCCGGGGCGGCGCGTCACGCGTTTGCCGTGCGCACGGGAGGCGGAAGCGGAAGCTGAAGGCATGACAGGGCTCCGTACGGGGTCGATGGTCCTGCGCAGCAAGCCGCGTGCCGCGCATCGCCGACGGCACATGCCTTGCTGAACCATGGACGCAGGAAATTCCACGACAGCCGTTCCATTGAGGGAGAACGTTCCATGAAGCCAGTATTCGAATCGAAATCTGCCGCGCACCGGATCCTTGCGTGTGCCGCCGTCGCACTCGTCGCGGCCGCACCGGCCGCGTGGGCACAGAATTCGCAACGCTCCGACGAGGGCACCGGCGCGCCGATCCTGTCGCCGCCGGATACGTCCGCACAGGGCACCGGCGGCAGCATGTCGAATGGCAATACGGCGGCGCCGCCGCCCGCGACCCGGATGCAGGAACCGCGCGCCACCCGTTCACACGGGCGGCCGCATGTACGCACCAAGCCGGGCGGCCCGAGCGGCGCCGGCACCGGCGGCAGCGGCAGCACGGGCGGCGCCAACGGTGGCGGCAGCGCGGGGGGCAGCGCCGGCATGGGCGGCGTGGGCGCAGGCGAGGGCGGCACCGGCGCGGGCGCCGGTAGCGGCCGTTCGTCGGGTGCGACAGGCTCGGGCGGCGGCGGCGCGGGCGGTACGGGCAGCGCGGGTTCCAGCGGCTATTGACGATCACGGTGTCGCGCCGGCGCGACCGGCGCGGCGCGATGGCGGGCGCCGGCCGCGGGGCCGGCACACGGCCACCACGCAGGAGGACATCATGGACTCGAATCACCGGACCTCGTTCGACCCGACCGAACTCGACACCGACGAGGTCGACACCGACGATCTCGATACGACGGTACATCTCGACATCGAGACCGGAAGGATCACGTTTCACGCGGCATGGGCCCTGGCGCCCGATGCGCGGCCCGATACCGCGCGGCACTCGGTCGTGCTCGCGCTCGACTGCGACACGATGGAGCGCTACGCGGATCTCGACGACGGCGCGCGGATGCGCGTGCACGCGATGCTGCACGATGCCGTGCAGGCCACGCTCGACACGCTGCCCGACGTCACCGAGGACCTGACGCTGACGGTCGAGCTGACCGACGCGATGCTCGACGCGGCGCGTCATCTGCAGTGAGCCGGTCGAGTCTGCCGCGGCCCGCGCATGGGTGCGGTGTCGGATGCCGGCGCGCGGCGGCTGCCGCGGGCAGTCGCGTTACATCACATTGAAATCTTTGCAGACGCGGCACCGCACGGCGTGACGTCGGCCGTCGCGTGTCACGCGGCGGTTCACGCGCGTGACGCCGTTCGGCGATTGCGGGTCGCGCCCCATGGATGCGAGGGGCGCATGCGGTGCCATTCGCATGCGCGGCACGCCGATTGCTGCGCGACGGGCACGGCACGATCGGTGCCGCGACATCACAGGGAGCGCTCCATGACCGGAAAGCTGGACCATTGCAAGGTGGCGATACTCGCGGTCGACGGCTTCGAGGAAGCCGAGCTCGTCGAACCGCAGCGCGCGCTCAGGGCCGAAGGCGCGCAGGTCGACGTGATTTCGCAGAAGCGCGGCGAGATCCAGGGATTCAGGCACGTCGACAAGGGCGATCGCGTGAAGGTCGATCACACATTCGACGATGCGCGCGAAGGCGACTACGACGCGGTCGTGCTGCCCGGTGGCGTCGTCAACGGCGATGCGATCCGGATGGTGACGGCCGCGCGCGAATTCGTGACAGCGGCCGTCGGCGCGGGCAAGCCGATCGCCGCGATCTGTCACGGCGGCTGGCTGCTCGTGTCGTCGGGGCTGGTGGACGGCCGCACGATGACGAGCTGGCCGAGCCTGCAGGACGACATCCGCAACGCGGGCGGCAAGTGGGTCGACCAGGAGGTCGTGCGCGACGGAAACCTGATCACGAGCCGCAAGCCTGCCGACCTGCCCGCGTTCAACGGCGCGCTGGTGCAATGCCTCGCGTCGCGGGGGGCCTGAGCGATGCCGGCCGATTCGGTCCGCCATGTGACGCTGACCGACGCGCCGCCCGAGTTCGACGGCGCGGCGCTGCAGATGCGCTTCCTCGTCGAGGTGGACGGGAAGCCGCTTACGTGCGCGATCACGGTGGAAGCGCTCGAGGATCATTTCGGCGCGCGCTCGGCGCTCGAAGCCGAGCTCCGCGACGCATTCGAGCGCGGCCGTGCGCGCATCGAGGCCGCATGCGAGGAAGTGCTCGCGGACGGCAAGGGCGGCGTGGAACTGCACAGCGGCTATTTCCGCGTGCGCGACAAGGCGGCCGGTAAAACGGCGCGGGCCGGGCTGTTCCGTTCGAGGAAGTCGTGATCCGCCGGGCTGCGAGTTGCCGACGCGGGCGGGCTGGCGAACCGATCGCGTGCGCGCTTACACGCCGTTGAAAACTTTGCAGCGGCCATCACGCGCTTCGCGGTGACACATCGCGTCGCGCGCCCGTGGCACGCGGGGCGCCCGCGTCCCACCATCTGGCACGCTCCCTGCATGCTTCTCTCGTCGCCGGCGCACGTTTCGCGCCGCGCGTCGCCGCGATGCCGCCGCCGCATCGTGCATCGCCGTCAACGGGGAAAGAGCATGCTGACCGCCCATGAATTCGCCGCGCTGTTCCTGGTGCATCGCGCACCGGAACAGATCCAGACCGACCGCGACGACATCGTCGCCCTGATCGAACGACAGTTGATCGTGATGCGACAGGACGCGTCGGGCACGAGCCGCCCCGCGCTGACCGCCGACGGGTTGACGGTCGTCCGGTGCGTGCAGCGGCACGACGGCCGCGACTTCGGCGGCCACGACGCGTGATTCCCGACGCGTGACGCGCGCGCATGGACGCTGCGCGGCTCAGCGCGCGATCGCGACCGCCGCGTTGACCTGCACGACCGGTGTGTCGCCGTCGAACGGCGGCGCGAACAGGAAGCGGTCGATCACGCCGGCTTCGAACAGCAGGCAGCAGGTCGAGCCGCCGTACTGGAAATAGCCGATCTCGTCGCCCTTGTCGACGCGTTGCCCCGGCACGACTTCGACGATGCAGGACGAAACGTCGCCCATCCCGACGAACACGGCCGCGACGGTGCCGATCCCCGGATCGTCGCAGTCGATCGCGACGATCGCGCGCGCGGCGACGGCGGTGATGTAGCCCTGCGAGTCGTTGAGGCCGGCCGGGTCCGGGCCTTCCGCTTCGGCGACCGAGTAGTAGGCGCCGTCGACGCGGTACGCTTGCGTGACGGTGCCGCGCACCGGTGCATGCCAGCGGTGATAGTTGTACGCGCTCAGATATGCCTGGTACAGATCGCCGCCGACGAACCGTTCCGCGAGCGGCAGCCGTGCGGGCGTGAAGATGTCGCGCAGCGAATAAGGCTGGCCCTTGACCCAGAACGTGTCGCGGATCTTCACGTTCGCTGCGGTGTGATACGGCGCGGCCTCGCACGCGCTGACGATCACGCGCGCATCGTCCGGCGCCGCGACCGGCCGTGCGCCCGCGCGAAAGCGTCGCGTGAAGAAGTCGTTCCAAGAGTCGAAGCCCCAGTGGGGCTGGTCCTCGCGATACTGGAACTGCGACAGGCCGAGGCGCTTGCGCGCTTCGTCGCAGAACCACCCGTCGGGCGGCGACGTGTCGAGATGCGCGCGCGAATGCGGGCCGCCGAGAAAGTCGCACCACACGTTCAGCACCTGCTTCAGGTGCGCGTTGACCGCAGCGTCGCGAAATACAGCGTGACCCGACGGCATGCACATCGGCCAGTCGAGGAACGCGTTCAACGGGCACACGATCAGGCTCGTTTCGCTGAACGGCGGCGTATAGGTCATCAGGTGATCGATCACCGTCATCAGTTCGCCGATCGATGCGTAGCCTAGCGTGTGGCCTGCGTCGCGTGCCTCGTCGATCGCGCGGGTAAGGCTCATGCGCAGCACCGCGTCGTCGTCGAACAGTCGCGCGAGTGCCTGCACGGCCGGCGTGCGCAGTCGTTCGCCGGCATGCGCGCGCGCGTCGTTCGCGATTGCTTCGCGGTACGTGGCCATGTGCGATTCCTCGCGGGCCATCCATTCACCGAGACGATGGCGCGTAGCGGGCGACGTGCTGGGATCGGTCGGCATGCTCACCTCCGGCAGGAATTGCGATACGAACGCACGTAGCAATGTGCTTGCCCGGTGCACGGCATCCAAATTGCTGCACTCGGGCGACGGATGCTTTCCCTGACTCAGGAGAGGACACATGAACGCAGCTTCGAATGTGCGACAGACGAACGATGCGGCATCGACCGACGAGCGCCGCAGCGGCGAACAGCGGACCGTGGCGCCGACCCGCACGCGGGTACGCGTGCGGGCGAGGACGTCACGTGACGGTGCACGGCGGTCCGAACGCGGCGGCGGAAACGGGCCGGTGGCGCCGAGCGGCCGTCACGAGACCGGCGAGCCGCATTGGGAGGATGACGGCGGCGAGATGCCGCCGGAAGAGTGGTCGTGACGGTGTGCGCTCATGGCTGGCCCGCCGGCCGCTCCGGCCGATAGCGATCGACAAGCGCGGGATCGGTCGAATCGTCGTCGCGGAGGGCCGCACGCGTTGTCCTTCGGCGCGCCCTCTAGAGAGAGGCCAGAAAGGTCCGTGCGTCGCGTCAATCAGACGTGTCCGAAAATTCGAATTTGTGGTTTTCCGTCAACAGCTTGGCAATTGTTGACGGTTACCTTTCATGGTTTCCGTAAGCTCTCGTCCAATAACCAACGAATGGACGCGGGCCGCGTCGGCGAGAATGAACAAGAATACGCATCGCCTGGTGTATTCCAGGCTTCGGGGTATGGTGGTCGCTGTCGCGGAGACAGTGACGGCTGACGGGAAATCGGCAACCGGCGAAGCACGTGCGCGTCGTCGATCATCGACGTCTGGCGCTCGAGTTGTTGTGGCGAGCGTCGCCGCGCTCGGCCTGCTGCCCACCCTGTCCGGTGCGCAGATCGTCCCGACGCCGGGCACCAGCACGCAGGTCATCCAGACGCCGAACGGCTTACCGCAAGTCAACGTGGCACGTCCCTCTAGCGCGGGTGTATCGGTCAATACCTACAACCAGTTCGACGTACAACGCGCTGGCGCGATCCTGAACAACTCGGCCACGATGGTTCGGACGCAGCAGGCGGGGTGGATCAACGGCAACCCGAACTACGGCGCCGGACAGGCCGCGCGGATCATCGTCAACCAGGTCAACAGTCCGAACCCCTCTCAAATTCGCGGCGCGGTGGAGATCGCTGGCGCCCGCGCGGAACTTGTCCTGGCTAACCCGTCCGGGATTTTCGTTGACGGTGGAACGTTCCTGAATACCAGTCGCGCGACCTTGACGACCGGCGTGCCGTACTACGGCGCCGATGGTTCGCTCGTCGGGTACAACGTCAACCGCGGACTCGTGACCGTCTCGGGCGCCGGCTTGAACGCAACCGGTACCGATCAGGTGGACCTTATCGCCCGAGCGGTACAAGCCAATTCCGCCATCTATGCGAAAAACCTGAACGTGATCGCAGGCGCGGCTCAGGTCAATCACGACACGCTTGCCGCGACACCGATTGCCGGCGACGGCCCAGCCCCGGCGGTCGCGATCGACGTGAGCCAGTTGGGCGGCATGTATGCCAACAGGATCGTCCTCGCATCGAACGAATTTGGTGTGGGGGTCGCCAACGCCGGGACAATCGCGGCGCAGGCAGGCGACCTGACGCTGCAGTCGAACGGCCGGCTCGTGCTCGCCGGCAAGACCACGGCAAGCGGCAATCTGGCGCTGTCGGCCGCGGGTGACGTCCAGAATAGCGGCACGACATACGCGCAGCAATCGTTGTCGGCGAGCACCGCGGCCGATCTGACGAGCAGTGGGACCCTCGCGGCGCAGCAGAATACGACGGTAAATGCCGGGAGCATCAATTCGACCGGCACGCTCGGCGCTGGCGTGAACAGCGACGGCTCCGTCGCACACAGCGGCGACCTGAATCTGACGGCGTCCGGCCAACTGTCCGCGACCGGCCAGAATGTCGCGGGCGGCAATGCATCGCTGACGGGCGGCAGCGTGAATCTCGCCGGCAGCCAGACGGCAGCGAACGGCAATCTGTCACTGAACGCGACGGCCGGCGACGTGAACCTGTCGAACGCGACGACGAGCGCGCAAGGCGCCATTCAGGCGAGTGCTTCCGGTACGGTGATCAACGATCGCGGCAGCCTGTCGAGTGGCGGCATCACGACGCTGACCGGTGGTGCCATCTCGAACCAGAGCGGCAAGGTTTCATCACAGGGGCCGCTGTCAGTCAACGTGGCTGGCCAGATCGCCAACCAGTCCGGCGAACTGATTTCCGAGAGCACGGCAGACGTGCATGGCGGCGCCATCGCGAACAACCAGGGCACTCTTCAAAGCGCGGCCGGCATGACGGTGGTCGGTGCGTCGCTGGACAATACGGCGGGTCGGATCACGTCGCTCAACGGCGACGGTTTGTCGGTGACGACGAGCGGCCAATTGACCAACGCTGCCGGCGCGACGGCGAACGGCGCGCAAGGCGGTGTCATCGGCGGCAATGGCGACGTTTCGGTTCGCGGCGCAAACGTTGTCAACCGCGGCGCGATCACATCCAACACGAATCTTCACGTTTCGGGCCAGTCGGTCGACAACGGCGGCGGTACGCTGCAGGCCGCGCAGAACGTCGCGGTGGATGCCGGTGCGCACCTGTTGAACAACGGCGGATCGATCGTCGGCAATACGACCACGATTGGCGCGACGACACTCGACAACAGCGCCGGCACGGTACAGGCCGAACAGGTGTCATTGAATGCGACCGATCTCGTGAATCACGGCGGCACCATCACGCAGACCGGTGCTGGCCAGATAGCCGTCAATGTGTCGCGCACGCTCGACAACTCGAACGGCGGTACGCTGCAGACCAACAGCACCGACCTGACGCTCACCCCGTCCGCGCTCATCAATGACGGCGGCACGATCACGCATGCCGGCCACGGCACACTGACGCTCGGAGGCGGGGCGGGTTCCGTATCGAACGCAGGCGGTTCGATCGCGAGCAACGGGCGCGTCGTCGCGCAAACCGGCACACTGAACAACTCGGTGGGCTCGATCATCGCGCAGAACGGGCTGACGGCAACCGTCGCCGGTACGTTGAACAACGCGAGCGGCAAGCTGTTGTCGAACACGGACGTGAGCGCCTCCAGCGGCACGCTGACGAACGACGGCGGCCAGATCGGCGCGAGCACGAACGCGACCATCCGCACGGGTTCAATGACGAACCAGGGCGGATCGATCGTCGCGCCGAACCTGTCGGTCACAGCCGACTCGACGCTCGACAACAGTGGCGGCAAGCTCGAGGCCAATCAGCTGGCGCTCGCGGCTGCCAACCTCGTCAACCATGGCGGCACGATTACGCAATACGGCGCGTCGTCGATGGGTATCAATGTCAGCGGCACACTCGACAACTCGGCCGCCGGCGTGATCCAGACCAACGCCACGGACCTGACGCTCAAGCCGGCCGAGTTGAACAACGCGGGCGGCACCATCACGCACGCCGGCACCGGCACGCTGACGATCGCACCTGGAAATGGAGCCAGCGCGCTGAACAACGCGTCGGGCACCATCGTGACGAAGGGGACAGCCATCGTCAACGCGGCTTCCTGGAACAACGCGAGCGGCATCCTCGCCGCGCATCGCGGCATCAATGCGACCATCGCCGGCGACGTGAACAACGCGCAGGGCCTGCTGCGATCGGACGCGTCGCTGTCGTTGAAGAACGGCGGCGCGCTGTCAAACCGAGGCGGCCACATCCAGGCGGGGCAATCGGTTGCGGGTGACACCAGCACGCTCGCCATTCAATCGGCCTCGATCGACAACGCGGACGGCGCCATTGTCGACCTCGGTGCGGGCAAGATGACGGTGCAAGGCGGCAGCCAGATCGCCAACAGCCACGCCGGCGGCGTAGCGGGCATGGGCGCGATTACCGGCAACGGCGATGTGACGGTCAGCGCCGCGTCGATCAGCAACACGCAGGGCGGTCAGCTCAGCGGCGCATCGCTGCATGTTCAAGGCGGCACGTTGGACAACAGCGGCGGCCGCATTGGCAACATCGTCGGCAACGTCACGAAATCGAACGGCGACGTGGACGTCACGACGACCGACGCGATCACGAACACGAACGGCCAGATCAGCTCGACGCACGACCTGTCGATCGCGGCGGCCACGCTGCAAGGCGGCGGCACCTATAGCGCGACGCACGACGCCAACGTGAGCCTTCAAGGCGACTATACGGCGACGGCCGACACGCAGTTCAATGTAGGCCACGACCTCGGCTTCACGTTGCCCGGCACGTTCACGAACAACGCGAACCTGCAGTCGGTCAACAACCTGAGCGTCAACGCGGGCAACATCGTCAACGTGGGCGCGCTGACTGCAGGCGGTCTGCTGCGCACGCAATCGACCAACCTGACGAACACGGGCGCACTCGTGGGCGCGAGCGCTTCGCTCAACGCGACGAATACGATCTCGAACCTCGGTCCGACCGCGCTGATTGGCGGTTCGGACAGCAACGGCACGCTCGAAATCCTCACGCGCGACATCGAGAACCGCGACGACACGACCGCGACCGATTCGATGGCGACGACCGCCATCTTCGGCATGGGCAAGGTGGTCCTGGCGGGCGGCAAGGACGCGAGCGGCAACTACACGAATGCGGCGCTGGTCAACAACGCGTCGGCGCTGATCCAGTCCGGCGCAGACATGGAACTGCATGCGGACAAGGTGACGAGCACGCGCCGCGTGATGAAGACCTCGACCGGCTCGATCGATTCATCGTTGCTCGGCCAGTTCGGTATCCCGATCAGCGGCCGTACGGGCCAGGTTGGCGTGAAGGATCCTGACAGCATCGGCGGCGTCTATACCGAGCCGCCTCATGGCGGCCAGTGGAACAGCACGTATCAGTACACGACCTACTATGCGGACAGCGCGACGGCGACGACCGTGACGGACCTCAGCCCGGCCGCGCAAATCGTGTCGGGCGGCAAGATCGACGCGTCGTCGGTCGGCACGCTGCAAAACTACTGGAGCAACATCGCGGCGGTCGGCGACATCAAGATGCCGGCCCGCTACGATGCCGACGGCTGGGCGGCGTCCGGTCAGAACCTGCCGGGTGTGACGGTTTCCTACTCGGGGCAGTATCACTACAACAACTACGACAACAGCGAATACAACTGGCAGTTGCCGTTCGGCAATGCGCCTTTCGTGACCGGGCGCCCGGGTGGCTACACGCAGGCGGCGCCTGCCTCGATCAAGGACTACAAGCTGCCCGGCTACAGCTCGACACTGAGCTCGAACGGCACGATTTCCGGCACGGGTGTCAGCGTCAACAACACGGCGGGCAACGCATCGATTCCGTCGCTCGGCTTGCTGCCGGGGCAGTCGGTGCCCGGTCTCACACCGAGCAACTTGAGCGGCAACGCGAGCGGAGTGAAGTCGGGGGCGTCGTCGGTGCATGGCGGTCCGCAGGCGCCGGTCGATCCGGTCATCGCGAGTGCGACCGCACTGAACGTGCTCGACAACCTCACGATTCCGCAGGGCGGGCTGTACCGGCCGACTGCCGCACCCAACGCGAACTACGTGATCGAAACGAACCCGGCATTCACGAACAAGAAGAATTTCATCTCGAGCGACTACTTCTTCGGTCAGCTTGGCGTCGACCTCACGCACATCCCGAAGCGCCTCGGCGACGGCTTCTACGAGCAGCAGCTCGTGCGCAACGAAATCACGTCGCTGACCGGCAAGGCGGTGCTGGGGCCGTATGCCGACTTGCAGTCGATGTATCAATCGCTGATGACGGCAGGGGCGGATCTGTCGAAGTCGCTCGATCTGCCGATCGGCGCGAGTTTGTCGGCCGACCAGGTATCGAAGTTGACCAGCAACGTGATCATGATGGAAACGCGAGTGGTCGACGGTCAGTCGGTGCTCGTGCCGGTCGTGTATCTCGCGAAGGCCAGCCAGCAGAATATCGACGGGCCGTTGATCAGCGCGACGAACATCGACTTCCAGAACGCGCAGTCGTTCACGAACAGCGGGACGATCAAGGCGGACAACACGCTGGCCATCCAGGGCAAGCAGATCGACAACGCGTTCGGCGCACTGCAAAGCGGCGAGCTGATGTCGCTGAACACCGAGAACAACATCGATCTGACGTCGGCGAATGTGAAGGCCGGCAGTCTGCTACTGGATGCGGGCAAGGACCTCGTTCTCGATACCGCGACGAAGACGAATACGCGCGTGAGTCGCGATGGTGCGACGAGCGTGGTGACGACGCTCGGGCCGACCGCGAAGCTGGATGTCGCGGGCGATGCATCCATTACGACGGGCGGTAACTTCCAGCAGAATGCGGGCAACCTGTCGGTTGGCGGCAACCTCGGGATGAACGTCGGCGGAAACTGGGATCTCGGTGCCGTGCAGACCGGCGAGCACAAGATCGTGCAGCGGGCGAACGGCGTGTCGAATACCGACATCAACAAGGTCACGGGTAGTTCGGTGACGGTCGGTGGGCAATCGTTGATCGCCGTCGGCGGAGACCTGACGGCCAAGGGTGCGCAGATCGACCTCGGCCAGGGCGGCACGATCGCCGCAAATGGCAACGTGACGCTCGGCGCGGCAAGCACGACATCGGCGGTGAACAGCAACAGCTCGGGCAGCGACAGCCACGGCAGCTATGCGGAAACGCTGCATACGTCCGATCAGACGCTGACCGCGACGACGCTCAAGGGCGGCGACACGGTCAATATCGTGTCGGGCAAGGACATCACGCTCTCCGGCAGTGCGATCAGCCTCGACAAGGGCAATGCGAACCTGCTGGCGGCCGGTGACGTGAATGTCGGTGCGGCAACCGAGACGCACGAACTCAACTCGCACGAAACGCACAGCCATAGCAATGTGGTGAGCGGCGTGAAGGTCGCGAGCGGCATCGACCAGACCATGACGTTGAATCAGGGCAGTCTGGTATCGGCGGACAGCGTGAACATTGTCAGCGGCAAGGACGTCAATGTTCAGGGCAGCACCATCGTCGGAACGAACGACGTGACGCTCACGGCCGCACGCAACGTGACGGTTACGACGTCGCAGGACACCTTGCAGTCGTCGAGCTACTACGATAAGAAGGAATCGGGGCTAATGGCGGGTGGCGGCCTGTCGGTGTCGGTGGGCAGCAGCTCGCTGAAGACGACCAGTCAGACGAACGAGGTATCGAACAACGGCAGTACGATCGGCTCGCTGAAGGGTAACGTCAGCATCACTGCCGGGAACGACCTGCACGTAACGGGAAGCGATCTGCTTGCCGCGCAAAACCTCAGCGGCACTGGTGCGAACGTGACGATCGACTCGGCGCAGGACTCACATCACCGTGGCGAAACGCAGGAAGTCTCGAAGAGTGGCGTGACGCTGGCATTGAAGGCACCGGTGATCGACGCGGTGTCGAATGCCGTAGGACAATCGCGTGCGGCTGGCAATAGCCAGGATGGACGCGCGGCAGCGTTGCACGGAATGGCCGCAGCGAGCGCGGCGTGGGATGCGAACATGGCCGCGGGCGATGTGGTCCGGGCACTGGGGGCAGGCGAAACGCCTCAGTTCAAGGTCGAAGTCAGCGTCGGCAGCAGTCACAGCAAGAGCGCATTCTCCGAAGACAGCGTGACGAATCGCGGCTCGAACGTGAATGCAGGCGGGACGGTGGCGTTTGCGTCGACCGGGAACGGGCAGCCGGGCAGCGGCAATGTGACGATCGCCGGCTCTAACGTGAACGCAAACGATGTGATATTGGCCGCGAAGAATCAGGTCAATATCGTCAATACGACGGACACCGATTCGACGCGCAGCACGAACGAGTCGAAGAGCGCGAGCGTGGGTGTGTCGGTCGGCACGGGGGGCTTTGGCGTTTCGGCGGCGATGTCGAAGGCCAACGGCGACGGCAACAGCGATCTCGCCACGCAGAACAACAGCCATGTGAACGCAGCAAACGGCGTGACGATCATCTCGGGCGGCGATACGAACATCATCGGCTCGAACGTGAAGGGCAATCAGGTGAATGCCGATGTGGGCGGGAACCTGAACATTGTGAGTGTGCAGGACACGTTGTCGAGCGCGGCGCATCAGTCGAGTTCGGGCGGTGGCTTCAGCATCAGTCAGGGCGGCGCCAGCGCGAGCTTCAGCCAGAGCAAGGGCAACGCGTCGGGCAGCTATGCGGGCGTCAATGAACAGGCCGGGATTCACGCGGGCGATGGCGGCTTCAATATCAACGTCACCGGCAATACCGACCTGAAGGGCGGACTGATCGCGAGCGACGCGGATGCGTCGAAGAATTCGCTGACGACGGGTTCGCTGTCCTTCTCGGACGTCCAGAACCAGTCGCACTACGATGCGAGTTCGAGCGGCTTCAGCGCGGGCGCGACGACCGGCGATGGCGGGATGAACTACAGCACGCACGGCAGCACGACGGGCAAGAATGCGGGCGGTGCCGCGCCTATGCTTGGACAGAACGACAGCGGTAGCGACAGTGCAACAACGAAGAGCGGCGTAAGCGCGGGGACGGTCACGATCACGGATTCGGCGAACCAGAAGCAGGATGTGGCGAGCTTGAACCGCGACACGACGAATACGAACGGTACGGTCGCCAAACTCCCCGACATGCAGAACCTGTTGAGCAATCAAGCGGACATGATGGCGGCGGCCAGCGCGGCTGGCGAAGCGGTGTCGCGCCGGATCGGGGACTATGCCGACGAGATGAAACGGCAAGCCGAGAAGAATGGTGACCAGGCAGGTGTCGATGCGTGGAAGGAAGGCGGAGCGAATCGCGCACTGATGCAAGGTGCAGGCGCGGCGCTGGTGACGGGACTGGCCGGCGGCAACGCAGTCGGCGGTGCAGCCGGCGCGGCGATTGCATCGATCGCGTCTGGCAAGCTGAACGAACTGAGTAGTGCGATCGCAGGCAGCGATCCGACAGGCAACGCCAATATGAATCAGGCGCTGGGTAATATCGTGGCGAACGCGCTTGCGACGGGGGCCGGTGCGGCTGTGGGCGGTGAATCGGGAGCGTTCTCTGGATACAACGTCGACCGGTTTAATCGGCAGTTGCATGAGGATAGCAAGGCGAAAGAACTGACGCTGGCGAAGAAGCTGGCGACGGAGAGCGGCGGTAAGTACACGGTGGAGCAAATCGTGGACCAAATGGCACAGATGAATCTGGTGACGTCGGACGGCGGGATGCTGCCGGGCAATGTGCGGGTGGCGTCGGGCGATAAGCCGCAAGACGGGACGGAATGGACGCAGTATGGCGTGAACAGAGCCGGGCAAACGGTGTGGACGCAATCTCTGGGACCGGGTGATCCGGATTTGCAAGCGTATATTGCGAAGGGGGCGCAGGGTAGTGGGTTCTCCTATCAGGCAACGACGACGGGCTCGAATCCGGGATTGGTGAGAGCCCCGGACTTTGTAAACTTCCAGGTCGATTACTTTGTAGGAAGCGTATGGGGGACGTTTACGCGAGATGGTCACGCGTACTTCGGGACTGGTGTAAATATGGCACTCCCCAATCCGGTTCAGGCGTCGGCAAGTATTACTGCCGGCTGGCTCAATCAAACAAGCGTTGCTCCCGGCCAGACGAATAACTTTGCTGGCGGCTATGCTGGCGGCATGACTGGCGCTTACGGTTTATTTGGCGCAGGAATTATGAATTCACCAGGCAATGGAACGGCAACGATTATTGGAGTCGGTGGTGGCGTTAGTGCTGGGAAGAATGTCAATATCGGTGGCGTTGGTGGTGGCTACAGCGTAGATCAAGGCAAAACAGGGATGGGGTGGTAATTATGGTTGGTATTCCGGGATCAACTCCTAAGACACGAATGCAGAAGGTGGTGGGAATTGTTGCCTTCGTCGCAATTATGGGTTTTATCGCGTATGTGGTGCTAAAGAACATTTTTTCTCTTTAAAATCGTGACGAATACGGGCTCGGCGGCGCTGGGTCAGGTGCCGAGTCAGTCTGGTTGAGATCAGTCGGCGAGGCCTGGATGCTCTTTCACGTTGACGGGACCGTTAATTTTGCTGGCGGATATGCAGGTGGCGGATCGGCACTTGACGGTGGTATGGGGGCGGCATCATGGTGTCGCCTGGAAACGGTACAGCAACTGTTGTAGGCTTTGGTGCAGGTGTAAACGTGGGGAAGACAAACAACCCTGCTTCAGTTGGCTGGGGCCTCTCCATTGATCAAGGGAAAACTGGGATTAGGTGGTAGCCATGGGACCGTCAATTACATCTGTTCCGAAAACGCGGATACAGAAAATCATCTGGTGGTGCTTTTTCACAGCGATTATTGGCTTTATCGTTTACGTGATATTGATGAATATCTTCTTTAGCTAAGGCATTTCTTGGAAAGCAGGATGGTTGGATGGCGACAGTCGGCGGTAATAAAAATCCAGAGCAGCGGCCAAGATGACGCACAAGCATAATTCTGCTGCTTGGATCAGTATGGGTGCCGTCCATGCATTTTTTGCCGGACTTTTTTAAATGATAAGTGTGCTGACCGCGTTAATAAGCCGTCGCATCCTTGACGAATACGCGTGATCTGGTTGTAGTCCACGACCCCATATCTAGAAGAACATGAAAATTATTCGCCGAGGGAATTCTATCGCCACAGCACTGCTGTTTATCGCGACGAGCGTGTCGGCGCAGGAAACTCCGCGCCTGACCGTTCCGGGCAACTACCAGCAATCCCGACAGCAGGAAGAGGCACGTGAGCGCGAGCGGATCGTCACCGCACCCGGGGTGCGTCCGGACGTGGTGGCAAGCGCTGGGTATCCCACGCTGCCATCGGAAACGCCGTGCTTTCGCATTGATCGTTTTGCGCTCGACGTGCCCGATACGCTGCCTGCTTCTCTGAAATCGCAAGGCGCGTCGGCGTTGCCGATGGATCGATTCGCCTTCGCGCGCGAATGGCTCGAGCACTACGCCGGCCAGTGCGTCGGCAAACAAGGCCTCGATGTGCTCGTCAAGGGCCTGTCGCAGGCGATTCTGGCGCACGGGTATGTCACGACGCGCGTGCTGTTGCCCGAACAAGATCTGTCGACCGGCACGCTGAAGCTCTCGCTGATCCCCGGTGTCATCCGCCATGTGCGCTTCGCCGACGAAAAGCTCCGCGGCACCTGGAAGACCGCCTTCCCGAACGGCGACGGCGAACTGCTGAACCTGCGCGACCTTGAGCAAGGGCTGGAGCAGATGAAGCGCGTGTCGAGCCAGGACGTGTCGATGCAGATCGTCCCGGCCGACGTGCCCGGCGAAAGCGACGTCGTGCTCGACGTGAAGCGCGCCAAGCCGTGGACCGTCGTCGCCTCGATCGACAACTCGGGCACGCGGGCGACCGGCCGCCTGCAGGGCAACCTGTCGCTCGGCATCGACAATCCCCTTGGCCTAAACGACATCTTCAACATCGGCGTGAGCCAGGATCTCGAGTTCGGCGACAAGCGGCTCGGCTCGCACGGCTGGAACGGCTTCTATTCGATCCCGTGGGGCTACTGGATCGGACGTCCAGAATCAGTCGCACTACGATGCGAGTTCGAGCGGCTTCAGCGCGGGCGCGACGCCCGGCGACGGCGGGATGAACTACAGCACGCACGGCAGCACGTCGGGCAAGAATGCGGGCGGCGCGCCTATGCTTGGACAGAACGACAGCGGTAGCGACAGTGCAACAACGAAGAGCGGCGTAAGCGCGGGGACGGTCACGATCACAGATTCGGCGAACCGGAAGCAGGATGTGGCGAGCTTGAACCGCGACACGACGAATACGAACGGTACGGTCGCCAAACTCCCCGACATGCAGAACCTGTTGAGCAATCAAGCGGACATGATGGCGGCGGCCAGCGCGGCTGGCGAAGCGGTGTCGCGCCGGATCGGGGACTATGCCGACGAGATGAAACGGCAAGCCGAGAAGAATGGTGACCGGGCAGGTGTCGATGCGTGGAAGGAAGGCGGAGCGAATCGCGCACTGATGCAAGGTGCAGGCGCGGCGCTGGTGACGGGACTGGCCGGCGGCAATGCGGTAGGCGGCGCAGCCGGTGCGGCGATTGCGTCGATCGCGTCCGGCAAGCTGAACGAGCTGAGCAGCGGGATTGCAGGCAGCGATCCGACCGGCAACGCCAATATGAATCAGGCGCTGGGTAATATCGTGGCGAACGCGCTTGCGACGGGGGCTGGTGCGGCTGTGGGTGGGGAATCGGGGGCGTTCTCGGGATACAACGTGGATCGGTTCAATCGGCAGTTGCATCCTGAGGAAAAGACGCTCGCTAAGCGGCTAGCCGAGAAAAGTAGGGGTAAGTACACGCAGGCGCAGATCGAGGATCAGATGCGGATCATGGGCGTGTCCATGAATGGGAGCTACGAATCCGGCGCGCCGGCAACCCTTGTGGGTACGACGCCGACTGACATGGGCGCACAATGGGTTGGAGCGAAACCGACGGCGGATGGCCAGATCGTTTTGACGCAGAAGACAGTGATTGCGAATCCTGAGTTGCAATCTTACATCGCGGCAAACGCGGATTCGGCTGTTCCTGGTCAGATACCGAGCCAGTTTAACTATGATCGTTCTACAGACGGCGGGCCGGGGTTCAATCTGACGGGACCGTTTACGAAGTTCGACCAGTCGGATGCGAACTATGTGAAGGGCACGACTGCGGATACGGCCTCGATGGTGTCGAATACTGCGGGGTGGATTTCGTCGACTGCGGCAACTGGGGCTGCCGTGCCGTCACCCTTTGCTCCAGCGTTTGGAACAATTGCCTACGGAGCGACGGTCGTAGGTATCGGAGCTGACGCCCTATCCCAACTGGTAAGTCCCAATGCAGGTCAATACACTTACGAAGGTGCTTTGGCACTCGGTGGTCAAGTGGTTGGAGATAAAATTCCTATCGCGTCGCTGGTCATCAATGGCACATCCGAAGTGATAAAAAAGCAACCATTTTCAACAGCGATCGGCAATTGGGTTGGTCAGCAGTTGAATTCGATTTTCGGTCAGAGTGTTGAAAAAGGAAAGAAATGAGACTCATCGAAGACGGTAATTTCGCAGGGTGGCTGAGAGTTGTACTTTTTCTGGTCGGCTTAGCCTTGGCATTGGCAGGACTTGGACTTGACCAAATGCCGCAATGGATCAGAGCTGGGGCATTCCTCCTTGGCTTTGCGATGATGGCCCTTGGGGGTATTTCCAGTCGAGCGCATATGCTGAAGATCAAACCATTCGATAACAGCCACAAAAAGGCGCGCAAGAGCTACGAAGTGAAGAACGACGAGCCGGGAAAGTCAAAATGACAATAGATTTAGTTATTCTGAATGAAATGATCATTTAGAGAGATTTATTAGATAGGTGGCGCAGCCGGTGCGGCGATCGCGTCGATCGCATCAGGCAAGCTGAATGAACTGAGCAGCGCGATCGCTGGCAGCGATCCGACTGGCCACGCCAATATGAATCAGGCGTTGGGCAACATCGTGGCGAACGCGCTTGCGACGGGGGCTGGTGCGGCAGTGGGTGGGGAATCGGGGGCGTTCTCGGGATACAACGTTGATCGGTTTAATCGGCAGCTCCACCCTGACGAAAGACAGTGGGCGAAGGATAAGGCGAAGGACTTCGCGAAGTTCTATGAAGAAAAGACTGGCAAGTCACTCACTGCGGAGCAGGCGCAGAATATGCTTCTGGCGAACGGCTATCGTTTGGTGGATGCAGCGGCGAGCAAGGGGCCGGGAGGAGACGCAACAGCGGTGGCGTATATCAGTCAGAACGGGGGCGGGCTGTTCCAGGCGACGACGTCGGAGTACAACAGCCCGTTCTTGTCTGGGAACAAGGACGGCACGTTGACGCCGGAGCAGCGTGCTTTACCGGGATCAGTGGCGAACCCGACCGCGGGCCTGGTGATCGTTGGTGGCCTTGCTACTGCAGGCCTCGCACCAGAAATTATTGCCGGCGGATCGGCAGGGCTATCGTATGCTCAAGACCTGTTTGCTGCCTATAAGGCTGCACAGGCTGGGTACTCGCTGACGACAGCGGCAGCAACTGGAGCAGCAGTCTCCGGTGCGACGTATACGGGCGGGGCAGTGGCCGGTGCTGGCTTAGCAACCCTGAAAGGGAACAACTTCTACGATAGTTTTAATCAGAATTTTTCACTAGCCGGGCTGGCGACTGCGACGACATTTGGAGCCTATAACTCTATGTTTACTACATCGATGTTGGGCTGGGCAGGGATTCAGAATTCGATCGTGAATATCACGACTATTCCGGGGGTCGTTATCCGTGGAATCGGGCTTGCGCTAAGCCAAACGGCAGGAAAAGCAGCGCAGGCAATTGTGAAGTCAGGTGAACCTCAGAAGCAGTAAGGAGCAGACATGTCAATTGAATCCATAAGCGGCATTATAGGAGGATTCTTTGGGCCAGTTTTCGGAAAGATTCTCGGAAAATTTCGCCTTTGGAAGGTTTTCATTTCTTCGATAGTAATTATCTATCTAGGGTTGTTTGTGGCGGGTCTCGTGGTCGTTGGCTTTAAGGCTACAGCATCTAGGTTTGGTGAATTCCTCACCCCTTTTGCGCTGCTTGTATTTGTTGGCTTGTCTGCTGCCATCACTCTCGTTGCGTTTTTAGGGCGCTCTGCACACAGAAATTGAGAGAGATGACTTGCTTTCAGGGCCGCTGATTTCATTATAAAAATTCGTGAAATAGAGGTGGAGGTTTGTTTGATGGTGGGCCAAATCTACGAGATCCGATCAAAAGTCCGTTCCGTCCGACTTGGTTGCGCAGATCTGTAGAGATTTTATTCACGGGAATCGCGAAGGCAACGCTGGTGGTTGCGATACTTATTGCGCTTGTGCTGGCCGTTCTTTCTGGTGGCGCGGACTGGAGCGGTACTTGGCCAACCACAAGACGAGCAAGATTTAGAGTATTCCTGCTTCTGATCGTCGTTATTGCAATCTTGATCGGCGCTACCTATGCGATCCGCCTGCAATCGACAGCTTAATTGGACAATATAATTTTTTCGCTTCCACATTCTCACTTCAAGCAGAATTTGCAGCCGAACGAAAAGAAGGATATCCACACGGGGCGAGAAAGTGCTGCGATGGTGGCTCCGCGAGCGGCGAACGCAGATCGATCTGATCGTCTCGAAGTGATGCAACGATAGCGCGAGTGACACAGTGTGATCCACGATAAAACATTCGAAAAACACATGAGAACTATTCGCCGGGGGAATTCTGCTGCGGCAGCACTGTTGCTTATCGCGACCAGTGTGTCGGCGCAGGAAGCGCCGCGCCTGATCGTTCCGGGTAACGACCAGCAATCCCGACAGCAAGAAGAGGCACGTGAACGCGAGCGGATCGTCACCGCACCCGGGGTGCGTCCGGACGTGGTGGCAAGCGCTGGGTATCCCACGCTGCCGTCGGAAACGCCCTGCTTTCGAATCGATCGGTTCGCGCTCGACGTACCCGATGCGCTGCCTGCTTCTCTGAAGTCGCAAGGCGCGTCGGCGTTGCCGATGGACCGCTTCGCCTTCGCTCGCGAATGGCTCGAGCACTACGCCGGACAGTGCGTCGGCAAACAAGGGCTCGACATCCTCGTCAAGGGCCTGTCGCAAGCGATCCTGGCGCGCGGGTACGTCACGACGCGCGTGCTGCTTCCCGAACAGAATCTGTCGACCGGCACCCTCAAGTTTTCGCTGATCCCCGGCGTAATCCGCCATGTACGTTTCGCCGACGAAAAGCTCCGCGGCACCTGGAAAACAGCTTTCCCGACCGGCGACGGCGAGCTGCTGAACCTGCGCGATCTCGAACAGGGCCTCGAGCAGATGAAACGCGTGTCGAGCCAGGACGTGTCGATGCAGATCGTCCCGGCCGACGTGCCTGGCGAAAGCGACGTCGTGCTCGACGTGAAGCGCGCCAAGCCGTGGACCGTCGTCGCCTCGATCGACAACTCGGGCACGCGGGCGACCGGCCGCCTGCAGGGCAACCTGTCGCTCGGCATCGACAATCCCCTTGGCCTAAACGACATCTTCAACATCGGCGTGAGCCAGGATCTCGAGTTCGGCGACAAGCGGCTCGGTTCGCACGGCTGGAACGGCTTCTATTCGATCCCGTGGGGCTACTGGACCGCGACGCTCTCGGCGTATACGAACACGTACTACCAGCAGATCGCCGGCGTGAACCAGAACTTCATCGCGAGCGGCAATTCGAAGACGGTCGACTTCAAGCTGAATCGCGTGCTGTCGCGCAGCCAGAACGACGTGTTCGGTGCACAGTTCCGGCTGTCGCGTCGCTTCGGGCAAAGCTTCATCGAAGACACCGAGATTCCGCAGCAGCGCCGCAACAATACGTTCGTCGAGTTCGGTCTGACCGATCGCCACTACCTCGGCAACGCGCAGTTCGACGGCACGCTCGCGTACCGTCAGGGCATCGGCGCATTCGGCGCGCAGGACGACAGCTTGGCTGCCGACGGCGGTCCGACGTACCGCTACAAGATGGCGGTGCTCGATGCGAACCTGTCGGTGCCGTTTGTGATCGCGCAGCAGCCGTTACGTTACGTGACGACGTTCCACGGCCAGTACACCGGCAACACGCTGTATTACATCGACGATCTGACAATCGGCAGCCGCTACACGGTACGCGGCTTCGATGGAGAGACGATGCTGGCGGCTTCGCGCGGTTTCTACTGGCGCAACGAACTGCAGGCACCGATCGGGCAGACGGGGATGGCGGTCTACGCGGGTCTCGACTACGGTCGAGTGTGGGGCCCGCAGCCGGTCGCGCTGGTCGGCACGCAACTGGCGGGCGCGGTGATCGGCGTGAAGGGCAGCGTCGCGACGCGTTTCGGCGGCTACGGCTACGACCTGTTTGCCGGCACGCCGGTGTACAAGCCCTCCGGCTTTCCGACGAACCGGGTCACACTCGGGTTCCAGCTAACCGCCCAGTTCTGATGAAGGCCCGATCGAGCAACCCGGCACTTCGCCGATCTGATACCGCCGGCGAGGACAAGGAACTAACGGCGCTTCTGACCGCCCAGCTCGACATGGTCTTGTCCGCGAGTCACGAACCGCGTCCCCGCTGCCCGCGTTGTGGCGGCGGCCACGTCACCAGCGCCGGATTCCGAACACGGCCCATCGGTCGACTGCCGATGTTCGAGTGCCAGCCGTGCCGGCGTTACTTCAGTCGCACCGCCGACTCCCCGCTCGGCGAGAAGCACCTCAAGAAACTCGATCTGTTCGTGTCCCTGCTGTCGCAGCCGATCTCGTGCACGGAGGCGGGTGAACGCATGGGCAGCCTGTCGAACGACATCAGCCAACGTGTGGTGGTCTGGCGCGCGTGGCTGTTGCAGCTCGACCCGAGCGGCAAGTGGGAGCGCCGCGTGAGGCTCGGTGGCCGCCCCACCGAACTGGAACCTGCGCCGCTGGCCTTCAACGAAATCGGCGCGCGCGAAGACTTTACCTTGACGGCTCGGCTGACGCGCGAATTCGACGAACTGAATTCGCTCAGCCATCTGCCTCCGCGTTGCCCGGACTGCGGCAGTCACAAAACGCGTTTCGATGAATGCCCGAACGGCGCCTTCCCGCGGTTCAAATGCGCGAATTGCGGGACCAAATTCACCCGGCGCCGCGGCTCACCGTTCGTCAATACGAAGATGAGCTCGCTCGAGCGCATGCGCCAGTTCATTCGGCACCTGTCGCTGCCGTTGTCGGTCATGCAGGTGGCGGGCCTTGTCGGCACGAGCCACGGGATGGTCCAGAAATGGCACAACATGTTCATCGAATTTGCGGATCAACTCGAACCGAGTGGCGGTCTTTCGGCGCGAATCCGGTTGGGCGTCGAACCGACAGCAGCGACGCCGCGTCCGTTTTTGCGGTCGCGTCGGCAGTGCGCAGCAGGTCGATGGCCGCGGGTGGGCGTGTGCAGGCTGCGGGCGGCTGTTTTCGATGCGGCGCGAGGTGGTTGACCACAACGGCCGGTTGCAAATCGTTGCCGATGAAGCCGCGATGTTGTTTGCCGGACGCATCGAATCCGGATAGGTCTCGAGCCGATATCCATCGGCGACTTCGGTTGCGCACCGTCCCCCCAGCGACTGATGACGGGGAAGCCGTGCCGTCGGATTGATATCGCAATGTGCCACAAGCCAAGCGGCACCAATTGGATTGTCGGGCAGTTCGGCCATATGCAAGTTCCTGTCAGTCGGCTCCGGCCGGCGCGCAAAATCGATTATCGACGGCCGTTCCGTGTGCAAAATCGATTACGGACGTACAAAAATGAATATATGTCGCCCGATCTGTGCAAAATCGATTATGTTTGATTACGCCCTTGAATTAGGGAGCGAACAATTGACACCCTGAGCACCTCCAGCCCCGGTTTTCTTGTTTCCACATTTCGACTATTATCGAAAAATGGAAACGAACCAGACCATCGCTGCCCTGTCGGCCCTCGCGCACGAGTCACGCCTCGCCGTGTTCCGCGCGCTCGTGCAGGCCGGCCCGTCGGGCCTGCCTGCCGGGCAAATCGCGACGCTGCTCGACGTGCCGCCGTCGTCGCTGTCGTTTCATCTGAAGGAACTGGCCCACGCGCAGCTCGTCACGAGCCGCCAGGAAGGCCGCTTCGTGTTCTATTGCGCAAACTTCGCGACGATGAACGGGCTGATCGGCTACCTCACCGAGAACTGCTGCGGCGGCAATCCGTGCGCGCCGGTCTCCCCCTGTTCGACCGCCTGCCCCGACCAAACGTAAGCACACGTTCACGCACCCGCCGATGACCACCAACGTCCTGATCCTCTGTACCCACAACTCCGCGCGCAGCGTGCTCGCGGAGGGCATGCTCAATCACTGGGCCGCGAAACTCGGCCGCGACGTGCGCGCCTACAGCGCCGGCAGCGCGCCGAGCGGCCGGCTCAATCCATTCGCGCTCGACGCGCTCGTGCGCGCCGGCGTCGACATCACCGGATACCGCAGCAAAAGCTGGGACGAATTCGTCAGCGACGGCGCGCCGCGGATGCGCATCGTCATTACGGTATGCGACAGCGCGGCCGCCGAGGCTTGCCCGTACTGGCCCGGCAGCCCGGTGAACGTGCACTGGGGCTACGCCGATCCGTCGAACGCCGAGGGCGGCGACGCAGGCAAGCGCCTCGCGTTCGAGCTGACGCGCGAGGCGATCGGTTACCGGATGCTGCAACTGCTGGCGTTGCCGCTCGAGCGGTTGAGCGACGCCGAACTCCAGGCCGCATTGATCGCCATTTCGCGAAACTGAGCGTCCGCACGGGGGCGCGCTCGAACCCGTGCGCCACCTGCGCTTTTTCGGCATTGAACCCGTCCGATGAATACGTCCAACACCATCCCGCCTTGCAACGCCGCTGCGAAGCCGGCAATCAATTTCTTCGAACGCTACCTCACGGTCTGGGTCGCGCTGTGCATCGTTGCCGGCATCGCGCTCGGCCAGCTGCTGCCGGGCCTGTTCCAGCGGATCGGCCGCATCGAGTACGCGCAGGTGAACCTGCCGGTCGGGGTGCTGATCTGGGTGATGATTATCCCGATGCTCGTGAAGGTCGACTTCGGCGCGCTGCATGAAGTGCGGCAGCATGTGAAGGGAATCGGCGTCACGCTCGCCGTGAACTGGCTCGTCAAGCCGTTCTCGATGGCCTTCCTGGGTTGGCTGTTCATCCGCCAGCTGTTCGCGCCGATGCTGCCCGCGGACCAGCTCGACAGCTACGTCGCCGGCCTGATCCTGCTGGCCGCCGCGCCGTGCACGGCGATGGTGTTCGTGTGGAGCCGGCTCACGGGCGGCGATCCGCTGTTCACGCTGTCGCAAGTCGCGCTGAACGACAGCATCATGGTGATTGCGTTCGCGCCGCTGGTCGGGCTGCTGCTGGGGATGTCCGCGATTACCGTGCCGTGGGCGACGCTGCTCACGTCGGTGCTGCTCTACATCGTGATTCCGGTGATTCTCGCGCAGCTCTGGCGCAAGCGGCTGCTGCGCAGCGGGCCGGCGGCGTTCGATGCCGCGATGGCGAGGATCGGCCCGTGGTCGATCGCCGCGCTGCTCGCGACGCTCGTGCTGCTGTTCGCGTTCCAGGGCGAAGCGATCCTGAAGCAGCCGTTGGTGATCGCGCTGCTCGCGGTGCCGATCCTGATCCAGGTGTTCTTCAACGCGGCGCTCGCGTACTGGCTCAACCGTGCGGTGGGCGAGAAGCACAACGTCGCGTGCCCGTCCGCGCTGATCGGCGCATCCAATTTCTTCGAGCTCGCCGTCGCGGCCGCGATCAGCCTGTTCGGTTTTCACTCCGGCGCGGCGCTCGCGACCGTCGTCGGTGTGCTGATCGAGGTGCCGGTGATGCTGCTGGTGGTGCGCATCGTGAACCGGTCGAAGGGCTGGTACGAGCGCGCTTGAGCCAACCACGGAATCCTTCCATGACAAATCGAATGACCGACCTGCCGCAACTCGACCCCGAACTCTTCCGCGTGCCGGACGCAAGCCGCTTGCGGCCGGCGTCGCCTTCCAGCCATGCTCCGCGTTTCCTCCTGCTGTACGGTTCGCTGCGCGAGCGCTCGTTCAGCCGCCTGCTGGTCGAGGAGGCCGGGCGCCTGCTCACGGCGATGGGGGCCGAGGTGCGCGTGTTCAATCCGAGCGGCCTGCCGTTGCCCGACGATGCGCCGGAAAGCCACCCGAAGGTCGTCGAGCTACGCGAACTGGTGATGTGGTCGGAAGGAATGGTGTGGTGCTCGCCGGAACGACACGGCGCGATGACCGGCATCATGAAGTCGCAGATCGACTGGATTCCGCTGTCGGTCGGCGCCGTGCGGCCGACGCAGGGCAAGACGCTCGCGGTGATGCAGGTCAGCGGCGGCTCGCAGTCGTTCAACGCGGTGAACCAGATGCGCGTGCTTGGACGCTGGATGCGCATGCTGACGATCCCGAACCAGTCGTCGGTGGCCAAGGCGTTCATGGAATTCGACGAAGCGGGGCGGATGAAGCCGTCGGCCTATTTCGATCGCGTCGTCGACGTGATGGAGGAACTGGTGAAATTCACGCTGCTGACGCGCGACATCGGTCCGTATCTGGTCGACCGGTACAGCGAGCGCAAGGAGAGCGCGGAGGAATTGTCGAAGCGGGTGAATCAGCGGGCGATCTGAATCGTACTGGTATCGCTCGTCCAATCGGGAGTCGATGTCATGCAACTTCGCTCTGCCGTGTCATCCGACCTGGCCGCGATCGACGCATTGCTTCGCGCGTCGAACCTGCCTGTCGCGGGTGTCGCCGAGCATCTGGAACACTTCGTCGTGCGCGTCGATCCGCTCGGCTTGAGCGGATGCGGCGGTCTCGAATACCACGGAGACTTCGCGCTGATCCGGTCGATCGCCGTCGCACCCGCCGAGCAAGGCAACGGCGTCGGCCGCGCGATCGTTGCGCGGCTGATTGCGACCTGCCGCGCGCGCTCGGTCCATTCGATCGGCTTGCTGACGACGACCGCGGAGGACTATTTCGCCGGTTTCGGTTTCGTGCGCGTCACCCGTGAGGATGTACCGCGCCCACTGCTGGCGTCCAGCCAGTTTCAACGCGTATGTCCGGACACGGCCACCGCAATGTTGCTGGCATGTTGAGCGAATAGGCCGGAATGCCGTGAGAAGGGCGCCGCGGCGCGCTGGCTGCGTTCGCGTAAAACCTGTCACGGCTGCAGCTCCTTCGTATCGGCGGACACCAGCACCGCAACCGGCAATGCGGCCAGGCAGCGATCGAGCCGCATTACGCCATCCGGCGCCGCGACTTCGCTTCCGTCGCCCAGGCAGTCGATCCACCGCTCGCCCGCGCCGCGCGGCACGATCACGGCCGTATCGCCCCATTCCCGTGGTTCCACGCGCGGCAGCGCGGGCGCTTCGCCGAGCAGCCGGCACGCGAGCCGTGTCACCGCGACCACGACCGTCGCCGTTTCATCGCGGCGCGCGAACGCCACGGCATGCCGCCCGAGTTTTCCGCGCACGCGCAGCGGCACGTACGCGCCATCCGCGAACGTCGCCGGCCAGCGCGTGCGTAGCGCGAGCATCCGCTCGACGAGTGCACGCTTCACGCGTGCATCGGGCCAGTCGCGCAGGTACGCGGCGACCGGCTCGTCGACCCGCTCGGCCGCTAGTTTCGCAAACGGCACGTCGCGCCGGTTGTCCGGATCGACGAGCGAGTGATCCCATGACTCGGTACCTTGGTACAGATCGGGCACACCCGGCGACGCCATTCGCAATGCCGCCTGCGCGAGACTGTTGACGACGCCGGCCGGCGCGATCCGCGCGATGAACGCATGCAGCCGATGCACGAAATCGCCCGTGCCGTGCGGCGTCAGGATCGCGCGGACGAACGCCTCGCAAGCGCGCTCGTAGTCCGCATTCGGCGCGAGCCAGTCCGTATGCTGCTTCGCTTCGCGCAGCGCCTTCGTCTGCCAGCGCACCACGCGCTCCGTGAGCGCCGCGAGTCCGGCAGCATCGTCGGGCGCGAGCCCCGGCGGCCAGCAGCCGACCAGCGTCTGGTACAGCATCGCCTCCGCGCAAGGCGCGGGCGTCCATGCAAGATCGCGATGCGCGGCGCCGCGCCGGGGCTGATTCAACGCGGACCAGTCGAGCGATACCGCGCGCCAGAGGTCCGGCACTTCGCTCAGCACCGCGAGCCGCGCGCGCGCATCCTCGCCGCGCTTGTGATCGTGCGTCGCGGTCGCGACGAGCGTGTGCGGAACGGTGCGCGCGCGACGCCGGTTGCGTGCATGGAATGCGCCGCGCGACAGGCTGAAATCACCAGCATCGGCGCCGACCTCGTTGCGCGACAGCAGCCGCCCGTAGCGATAGTTGGCCGTATCCTCGACCCCCTTTGCCGCGAGCGGCGCGGTGAGCTGCGCGAACGCGACACGCGCCGCGTGCAGCGCAGCGGCGTCTGCGCGCGGCACGCGCGTGCCGGGCAGCCCGAGCCAGCCGGCGACGCGATCGAGCGCATAGCGGTCGGACGGATCGATCGCCGCGCACGCCGCGCTGTACGCATGCGCCAGCACGCGACGATCGGCGCCGGTCGGCTCGTCTCCCGGCGTCGGGTACATCCGGTATACAGGCAGATGCACGGCGAGTTCGCCCAGCACCCGATGGATCGCAATCCGGCTGATGTCGCGCGTCGCGGGCGCGGCGCGCGCGATGCGATGCAACGCCCGCGCAACGCGCTCATGCTCGCCGGCAAGCTGCCGCGTCAGCACGCGCCGCTTGCCGGCCACCGCTTCCTGCGCGAACGAGCGCGCCGATCCCGACACGGCTGCCCAGTGCGCGGCGAGCGGCGCGGCGCCGGCCGGGTCGTGCAGCAGCGCGGCGACGTCGTTCATGAAGTCGTAGCCGGTCGTGCCATCGACGCGCCAGTCCTCTCGCAGCGTTTCGCCCGGCGCGAGGATCTTCTCGACGACGACATACGGCCGCTTGTCGCGCTGCGCGGCGAGCCGCGCATGCAACCGCCGGCAGTACGCGCGCGGGTCGGCGAGGCCGTCGACGTGATCGACGCGCAGGCCGTCGATGAAGCCCGCGGCACGAAGCTCCAATGGCAGCGCGTGCACCGCGTCGAACACCGTCTCGTCTTCGACGCGCACGGCCGCGAGCGTCGCAATGTCGAAGAAGCGCCGCCAGTTCAGTTCGTCGGCGGCCGTGCGCCACCATGCGAGCCGGTAGTGCTGGCGTTCGAGCAGCCGGTGCAGGCATGCGCGCGAACGCGCGCGACGCGGATCGGCGCCGCGCAAAATTGCGTCGAACGCATGAGGGCCTTGCGCTGCGGCGTAATCGCGCAGCGCCTTGTGAGCATCCGCGATACGTGTGCTGCCGCGCGCCGATGCTGCGTCGAAGCGTTCGGCGAGCGCGTTCAGGTCGGCGCGATTCGCGATGCGCAGGATGTCCGCATGGGTCGCGACGTTGACCGGCAGCGTCCGGCCCGGGCATGCGATGAAGAAGCGCCCGGTGGACGGATCGGCGCCGAGCGTGATGTCGCCGGCCGTGAGTGCATCGCCGTACGGCGCGCCGAGGCAGGGCAGCAGCACCTTGCCGTCGAGCGCTGCATCGGGCGGATGCCAGTCGATGTCGAAGTAGCGTGCGTACGGGCTTGCCGGCCCCCATTCGAGCACGTCGTTCCACCAGCCGTTCGATGCGCCGCCAACGCCCATGTGGTTCGGCACGATATCGACGATCACGCCGAGGCCGCGCGCGCGCAGCGCGTCGACGAGACGGCGAAAACCGGCTTCGCCGCCGAGTTCGCCGCGGATCGCGCGATGGTCGACGGTGTCGTAGCCGTGCGTCGAGCCGGGCTCGGCCGTCGTGATCGGCGACAGGTACAGGTGACTCACGCCGAGCCGCGCGAAATAGTCCGCGTGCGCGGCCGCGTCGTCGAACGTGAAGCCTGCGTGCATTTGCAATCGCAGCGTTGCGCGCGGCGTCATCCGTCATCCTCCGGGGCGTGGCGTGCGCGCTCGATCGCCGCGATGCGTGTGCGCACGTCGGCGTCGAACAGCGCGTCGACCGTGCGCGGCAGCCGGCGCAGCCAGTTCGGATGTCCGCGCGGCGGGCCCGGCAGATTCGGCTGCTCCGCCAGTGCGAGCAGATCCTCGAGCGGCACGATCGCGAGCGGCGACGGGCTGCGCGCGACGTACGCGAGAACGGCGCCGACGGGCGGCGTATCGGCGGGCGGGATCGGATCGCCGGCCGGTGCGCAGCCCGCGTGCTGCAGCGCGCGCCACAGCATCGCGCGTTCAGTGGCGCGTTCGGTCTCGGCGGCGGTGAAATCGGGCGCGGATGACGGTGTGTTCTGCGCGGAACGCGCGTCGTGGCTGTGATCCGAGGCCAATGCATCGTCACGCATGACCGGTTCGTTCCGCGCATCGTGATCCGAGCCGTGTGCGGCCGCGGCGCGACCGATGTCGTCGCCGGCATCGCGCGCACTCGCGGCGCGCCGCACCTGGTGGCTCGGGTCAGCCGCGCGCGCGTGCGTGGCCGCATCGGCATCCGCATCCGCGCCCGCCCCGGCCACGACGCGCCGCCAGCCGAGATCGACACCACGCCACCAGCCGGCCACTGTCGGCAGATCATGCGTCGACGTCATCGCGATCGTGTCGCGATCCCACGCCGACGGCGGCCGAAACGCGCGATCCGCTTCACGTTCGAACCACAGCACACGCATTCCCGCGATACCCTGCGCACCGAGCCGCTCGCGAAAACCCGCCGGCACCGTGCCGAGATCCTCGCCGATCGCGACCGCGCGGTGCCGTGCGGCCTCCAGCGCGACCAGCCGCGCGAGGTCGTCGAGCGGATAGCGCAGGTACGCACCGTCGCGTGGCGACCGGCCCTCCGGCACGATCCACATCCGCGCGAAGCCAAGCACGTGGTCGATGCGGATCCCGCCCGCATGCGCGAAGGCCGCGCGCAACAGCTCGACGAACGGCGCGAAGCCGTTTGCGCGCAGCGCGGCGGGCGTCCACGTCGTCACGCCCCACGCCTGGCCGTCGGCATTGAACAGGTCGGGCGGCGCGCCGAGCGACACGCCGCGCAGCAACGTCGTGCCGTGCGCCCACGCGTCGCTGCCTGCGCGATCGGAGCCGACCGCGAGATCGGCGAGCAGCCCGATCGCCATCCCCGCATCGCGCGCCGCGCGCTGCGCGTTGCCGAGCGCGTCCGACGCACACCATTGCAGGAACGTATGGAACGCGATTGACTCGGCATGCGCGTGGGCGAAGGCGTCGACCTCCGGCGACGCCGGCATCCGCCACTGCGCCGGCCATTGCCGCCAGTCCGCGCCGATCCCGTGTTCGATGCAGAACGCCTGCAGCGCGTCGAAGCGCGCATGCGCGTCGAGCGCCGCACCGCCCGCCGCGCGGAACCGCTCGAACGCGTCTTGCGACGGCGCGCCGTTCGCGCGCCACGCATCGAAACACGCGCGCAACCGGCGCAGCTTCAACGGCAGTATGTGCGGCCAGTCGATCAGCGGCGCGTCGCCTGCGTTCGGCATGCCCGGCGCCGCACAGCTCGTTCGCCGCACGATATCGGCTCCCGGCACCGCATCGCAGTCGAGATACGCGACGTTGTGCCAGCGCCGCGACGACGGCGAATACGGGCTGTCGTGTTCGGGCAGCGCCGGATACTCGGCATGCGTCGGACTGGTCGCGACCGCGTGCGCGCCGTGCCGCGCCGCACGCGTGGCGAGGCCGGCGAGCGCGGTGTAGTCGCCCGCGCCGTCGTCGCCCGTGCGGCGCAGGCTGTAAATCTGGGCCGCGATGCCCCAGCGGCGCCGTGCGTCGTCGCAGATGTCGAACGGCCGCGTACGCGGCGGCGCGATCGCAAGCCCGATCCGCTGCTCGCCGATGTCGAGCACGTGATGGCCGGCCAGCGCGAGCGGCGGCAGCGTGCCGTATTCGCCCGCGCCGGTCACGCGCCCGTCGACGTGGCCGCCCGTTTCGAGTGTGATCCGGAAGCGCGCGCCGGGCGGTGCGACACCGCGCGGCAGCTTGAGCGGCACGCCGGCGTCGCCGGTCACGACACACGGCGTCGCGTCGTGCGCGTCGACGAGCGCGGCCGCGCTGTCGATCCGCTCGATCGGCGTGCCGCACGGCCAGCCGAGCGCATCGACGAGCGCGACGAGCGCGTCGTCGTCCACTCGCCGCGCGACGCCGCCGGCATCGATCCAGTCGGGCTCCAGTCCGGCCGCACGCGCGAGTTCGGCGATGGGGACGTCGGTCGTCATGGCCGCGTATGCCCGTTCGCGCGATGGCTCAGCGCATCGTGGTTGACCGCGCCGTCGCGCCACGCGATGCAGGTGCGCGCGGGCAGCCGCCCGTCGGCCAGCCGATCGCGCGCGCGCGGCGGCGTCTCGAACACGATCTTGCCGACCGGCAGCGCGGGCAGCATTGCGTCGTGCGAGCCGGGATTGAACGCGATCGTCAGCGTGCTGCCGTCGCCGAGGCGCCAGCGTGCGACGAGCGCCTCCTTGGCGCCATCGCCGTTGCTGGCCAGCAGCTCGACGCCGAGTGCACGCGTGCCCGGCAGATGCGGCGTGACGAGCGCCGCGCGTACGGTTAGCGCGCTGCGATAGAAGCGCCGCCACGCGTCGGCGTCGGGCCACGCGTCCTCATCCGCATGGCCGGGCGACGAGCGCACGAAGGTGCCGACGTCGTTCGGATCGGGGATCGCGTCGCGATGGGCGGGATCGGCGAACGCGGGAAACGCGGCGAACTCGCGGCGCCGGCCTTCGCGTACCGCGTCGGCGAGTTCGCCGCGATAGTCGGTGAAGAACTGGAACGGCTGCGTGCTGCCGTCCTCCTCGCCCATGAACAGCAACGGTATCTGCGGCGCGATCAGCATCAGGGCGGTGGCCGCGCGCAGCGCGTCGTCGTTCGCGAGCGCGCGCAGCCGTTCACCGAACGCGCGGTTGCCGATCTGATCGTGATTCTGCAGGAACGAGACGAACGCGGTGGGTGGCAGATGCGCGCTCGACTCGCCGCGCGGCGCGCCGCCGTGCAGCGGCGACGGTTCGCCCTGGTACGCGAATCCTTCGCCGAGGGTGCGCGCCAGATGGCGCAGCGGCGCATCGGCGTACGCGCGATAGTAGCCGTCGCGCTCGCCGGTCAGCAGCACATGCGCGCTGTTGTGGAAATCGTCGTTCCATTGCGCATCGAAGCCGCCGGGCCCGAGCAGACTCGCCGCATTGCGTTCGTTCTCGAGCACCAGATGCACGTGGCGCGCATCGCCCGCATACGCATGCACGCGTCGCGCCAGTTCGCGCAGCCATGCATCGTCGTCGATCGCATGCGCGGCGTCGATGCGCAGGCCGTCGAAACGGAATTCGTCGAGCCAGTACAGCGCGTTGTCGATGAAGAACGCGCTCGTCTGCGCACGCGAGAAGTCGATCGCGGGCCCCCACGCGGTCTGCCGGTCCGCGCGGAAGAATTCCGGCGCATAGCGCGGCAGCAGGTTGCCTTCCGGGCCGAAATGGTTGTACACGACGTCGAGCAACACCTGGAGCCCGAGGCCGTGCGCGGTGTCGACGAGCGTCTTCAGTTCCTCGGGCCGTCCGTACGACGCATCGGGCGCGAACGGCAACACGCCGTCGTAGCCCCAGTTGCGCGTACCGGGGAACGTGTTGACCGGCATCAGCTCGATCGCGGTCACGCCGAGCGCGGCGATCTCCGGCAGGCGCCGTTCGACGTTCGCATAGCCGCCACATGCGCCGACGTGCAGTTCATACAGCACCGTCTCGTGCCACGGCCGGCCGCGCCACGCGTCGTTGCGCCAGCGGTACGCGGACGGATCGACGACCTGGCTCGGGCCATGTACGCCATCCGGTTGGAAGCGCGACGCGGGATCGGGCACGGCAAGGCCGTCGTCGAGCAGGAAGCGGTACAGCGTGCCAGGGCCGTATGGCGCGACGACCTCGAACCAGCCGTCGCCGATGGCCGGCATCGCGATACGCTGCTCGCCGTGCAGTTCGACCGCAGCCGCGCGGCTCGCGGGCGCCCACAGGCGAAAGCGCGTGTGCGCCGCGTCGATGCACGTCGCGCCGAATGTCGATACACACGCGGGCGTGCCGGAGGAATGGGCGGTACGTGACGTCATGGGGGCTCCTCACGAGGGCAGGTCGGGCGGCACGGCGGCGACCGCGATCACGGCGGCGTGCGCGGCGACGTCGAGGCCGGCCTCCGGCCACGAGCGCGGGCCGGCGTCGGGTGTCGCGGTGTCGAGCAGCACGCGGTAGTCGAGCACCGGCGCGGGCAGTCTGAACGTGATGACATGGGTCGACGCATTCAGCATCACGAGCAACGCCTCGGTACGCCCGGTACGGCCCGTGCCGACACGACGCATCGTCAGCGCGCGGCGCTCGCCGTCCTCCCACGCCGGCACGCTCAGCGCGTCGCCGCGTTCGTCGAACCAGTCGATCTCGTGCATGCCGGGCGCGCCGTCGCGGTCGCCCGACGGATAGCGTGGCGCGGACATCACCGGATACATGCGCCGCAGCGCGGCGAGCCGCGACACGAAGCGCATCATCTGCATGCCTTCGTCGCTGTGAGCAAGATCCCAGTCGAGCCACGACAGTTCGTTATCCTGGCAATATGCGTTGTTGTTGCCGTGCTGCGTGCGGCCGAATTCGTCGCCGGCGACGATCATCGGCGTGCCGAGCGCGGTAAACAGCGTCGCGAGCATCGAGCGCGCGACGCGCGCGCGCAGGTCGCGGATCGACGCGTCGTCGGTGGCGCCTTCGACGCCCCAGTTCGCGCTGCAGTTGTCGTCGCGGCCGTCGCGGTTGTCCTCGCCGTTCGCGTCGTTGTGCTTGTGCGCATACGACACGACATCCGCGAGCGTGAAGCCGTCGTGCGCGGTGATGAAGTTCACCGACGCCCACG
Source organism: Burkholderia diffusa (assembly GCF_001718315.1). NCBI lineage: Bacteria > Pseudomonadati > Pseudomonadota > Betaproteobacteria > Burkholderiales > Burkholderiaceae > Burkholderia > Burkholderia diffusa. The sequence continues at coordinate 190,337 of NZ_CP013364.1, forward strand.
TGCGGCGCCGTTGATGGTTGAACAGGTCGGCGGAGCCCGCAAGGCGCGCGGCGAGCTCCGGGCGCTGCCCCGCGTCGCCGCGCCAGAAGCGCCGCACCGTGTCGCGAAAGCGGTCGTTCCATTCGGCGAAGCCGGGCGGGTGGCGGCCGAGCTGATAGCCGCCCGGGCCGAGATCCCACGGCTCGGTGATCAGCTTGCGTTGCGCGAGAATGGGGTCCTGCCGCAGTGCGTCGAAAAACCCCGCGCCCGGTTCGAATCCGTGATCCTCGCGGCCGAGCGTCACGCCGAGGTCGAAGCGGAAGCCGTCGATATTGAACGCGGTGGCCCAATAGCGCAGCGAGTCCATCACCATCTGCACGACGCGCGGATGCGACATGTTCAGCGTGTTGCCGCAGCCGGTCTCGTCGACGTGATAACGCGGATCGTCCGGCCGCAGCCGGTAGTAGCTCGCGTTGTCGAGGCCGCGCCACGACAGCGTCGGGCCGAGCTCGTTGCCTTCGCACGTGTGGTTGTAGACGACGTCGAGCACGACCTCGATGCCGGCCGCGTGCAGCTGCCGGATCGCGATGCGCATTTCGTCGAGCCGCCGCGTCGACAGATACGACGGCTCCGGCGCGAAGAACGCGGCCGTGTCGTAGCCCCAGTAGTTGCGCAGCCCGCGGTTCACGAGCGCGCGTTGCTGGAGGAACGCGTGCACGGGCAGCAGCTCGACGGTCGTCACGCCGATCGACAGCAGGTGATCGATGAACGCCGGATGCGCGAGCGACGCGAAGGTGCCGCGTTCCGGCGCGCGCAGCCCGGGGCGACGCATCGACGCGCCGCGCACGTGGGCCTCGTAGATCACGGTGCTGCGCCACGGCACGTCCGGGCGCCGGTCGGTGCGCCAGTCGAATGCCTCGTCGACGACCACGGCCTTCGGCATCGCGGGCGCCGAGTCGCGGCGGTCCATCGACAGGTCCGCGCGGTTCGAGTGCACGCGATAGCCGAACAGCGCGTCGGACCAGCGAAAATGACCGACCAGCTTGCGCGCGTACGGGTCGAGCAGCAGCTTGGTCGGATTGAAGCGGTGGCCGTGCTGCGGCTGGTACGGGCCGTCCGCGCGAAAGCCGTACACGGTGCCCGGATGCGCATTCGGCAGGTAACCGTGCCACACCTCGTCGGTGCATTCGGGCAGGTCGAGCCGCGCAAGCTCCTTGCGTCCGGTCGGGTCGAACACGCACAGCTGGATGCGCTGCGCATGCGCGGAAAACACCGCGAAGTTGGTACCGAGACCATCCCAGGTCGCACCGAGCGGATAGGGGCGGCCGGGATCGAGTCGGGATGGCAGGGCGGTCGGCATGGGGAGGGTCTCCGTGTCGAGGGCGCCGGGTGTCAAGCCGGACTCAGCCATAGGGTCGCCAGCGGCGGCAGGCGCAACACCGCCGACCACGACTCGCCATGCGCGGGCACGGCTTCCGCCCACACGGCGCCGTCGTTGCCGGCGTTGGTGCCGCCGTATACGGCGGCATCGGTGTTCATCAGTTCGCGCCACTGGCCGGGCGCGGGCAACCCGATGCGATAGCCGGCGCGCGGCACCGGCGTGAAGTTGCTGACCGCGACGACGAGGCGTCCGGCATCGTCGCGGCGCGCGAACGCGAACACGCTGTTGTCTCGATCGTCGCCGATCAGCCACGCGAAGCCGGCCGCATGGCAGTCGAGCGCATGGAGCGCCGGTTCAGCCGCGTACACCCGGTTCAGGTCGCGCACGAGCCGTTGCACGCCGCGATGCGCGGGCGCGTCGAGCAGGTCCCAGTGCGGCGTCGCGTCGTGCGCGAACTCGGCCCATTGCGCGAATTCGCTGCCCATGAACAGCAGTTTCTTTCCGGGATGCGCCCACATGAAGCCGAAGTACGCGCGCAGTGTCGCGAGCCGCTGCCACGCGTCGCCGGGCATCTTCGCCGCGAGCGAGCCTTTGCCGTGCACGACCTCGTCATGCGACAGCGGCAGCACGAATCGTTCGGAGAACGCATAGACGAGCCCGAACGTCATCCGGTCGTGATGGTAGCGGCGATGGATCGGATCCTCGCGCAGATACGCGAGCGTGTCGTGCATCCAGCCCATGTTCCACTTGAAGTCGAAGCCGAGCCCGCCGTCGCCGGTCGACGCGGTGACCCCCGGCCACGCGGTCGATTCCTCCGCGAAGGTGACGACGCCGGCCGGCGCGAGCGCACCGTGCAGCGTGTCGTTCAGCCTGCGCAGGAACGCGACCGCTTCGAGATTCTCGCGCCCGCCATGCACGTTCGGCACCCATTCGCCTTCCTTGCGCGAATAGTCGCGGTACAGCATCGAGGCGACCGCGTCGACGCGGATCCCGTCGACGTGATAGCGCCGTGCCCACGCGAGCGCCGACGCGACGAGAAACGCGCCGACCTCGTTGCGGCCGAAGTTGAACACACAGGTGTTCCAGTCGGGATGCATGCCTTCGCGCGGGTCGGCGTGCTCGTACAGCGCGGTGCCGTCGAACTGCGCGAGACCATGCGAATCGTTGGGGAAGTGCGCGGGCACCCAGTCGACGATCACGCCGATGCCGGCCGCATGCGCGCGGTCGACGAAGCGCGCGAAGCCGTCGACCGGCCCGAAGCGCGCGGACGGCGCGAACTGCGCGAGCGGCTGGTAGCCCCACGAGCCGCCGAACGGATACTCGGAAATCGGCATGAATTCCACATGCGTGAAGCCCATGCCGTGCACGTACGGGATCAGCCGCTCCGCGAGCTCGTCCCACGTCGCACTGCGGTCCATTTCCTCGGGCACGCGCTGCCACGATTCCGGATGGACTTCGTAGATCGACCACGGGACGCGAAAGCGTCGGTCCGGATTCGGCCGCGCGTGGAGCCAGCCGTCGTCGTGCCACGCGAAGCCGTCGAGCGCAGCCGTGTCGGCGACGACGGACGCGGTGCGCGGCGGCGCTTCGGTCGCACGCGCGCACGGGTCGGCCTTGTGCGGCAGCACGCGGCCGTCGGCTGCGCACAGCTCGTATTTGTAGTGCTCGCCGGCGCCGATGCCCGGCACGAACAATTCCCACACGCCCCACGGCCGCCGCAGCCGCATCGGGTGACGACGGCCGTCCCAGGTATTGAAGTCCCCGACTACCGACACGCGCTGCGCATTCGGCGCCCACACGGCAAACCGTACGCCGTCGATGCCGTCGATCCGGGCGGGCGTCGCGCCGAGGCAGTCGAGCACGGCGGCCGGGTCGCCGGCCGCGAAGCGCGCGAGCGCGGCGTCGTCGAGCAGCGTGCCAAACGCATACGCGTCGTCGGTGACCTGCCGCGCGTCGGGCCAGTCGATCGCCAGCTGGTAATGCCCGTCGCGCGCGATCGTCCCGGCGAAGCAGCCGGCATCGTCGACGCACGCGAGCGTGCCGAGTTCGTCGCCGTCGGGCGTGACCGCGCGCACGCGCCGCGCACCGGGCAGCAGTGCGCGCACGACGATCCGTCCTTCGTCCCCGTGCGGGCCGAGGCATGCGAACGGGTCCGGATGGCGGCCGGCGAGCAGCGCATCGATATCGCGGCGGTCGAACAGCGTGTCGGTCATCGGGTGCCTCCGTTGTCGGATGCGTGCTTCGCATCGAGCAGGCGTTCGATGAGCGCGGCAAGTCCGCCGACCGGCACGCCGAGCCAGTCGGGGCGGTTCGCGGCTTCGTAGCAGAGCTCGTACGACGCCTTGTCGATCAGGAACAGCGCGAGCAGGCGATCGGCGTAGCGCGGGTCGACGAAGCGTTCGGGTGCCTGATCGGCAGCCGCGCGATAGCATTCGACGAAGCGGTCGGCGGCGGCCTGCCCGAACCGGTCGAACAGCGCACGCTTGCGGCCGGCCGCCTGCGGCGGCGCCTTTTCGATCGCGAATTGCGCGGTCGCGCTCACGTACGACAGCGAGCGCAGGAAGCCGGCCACGTCGCGCAGCGGATGCGACTTCGCGCGGCGCCGCTCGAGCGGGCGCGCGGGCTCGCCTTCGAAGTCGATCAGCAGTGCGTCGCCCTGCACGTCGAGCACCTGGCCGAGATGGAAATCGCCGTGAATCCGCGTGCATTGCGCATCGAGCGTGCGCGGCACCAGCTCGCCGAGCGCCTGTATGGCCGCGTCGCGCGACGCGAGCAGCGTGTCGGCGGCCGCGCGTGCCGCCGGATCGAGCGCTTCGAGCGCATCGAGGCGTGTGGCCAGCACGTCGAGCGCATGCCTGAACGACGCGATCGCATCGAGGCTCCAGCCGTCGACGTGTTCGGGCGTCGCGCGCTCCGGCGTGAACGCCGGGTCGTCGGACGGTTGTGCGAGCGCAACGTGCAACTGGCCGAGCCGCGTGCCGACGATGCCCGCGAACGCCGCGTAGCCGAGCAGCGCGTCCGGTTCCTCGTCGGCCTCGGCCGCCTCGCCGTCGACGACGGCGGGCAGCGCGAGCTCGTCGACCGCGCGTTTCAGGAAGTCGAACGAACGCGTCCACGCGTCGCCCTGGTTGTCGACGTAGCGCTGCAGGATCGCGACCGTATGCGGCGAGCCGTCCGGATCGACGTGCACGACCTCGCCCGCGAGCGTCGCGGTGTTCGCGTAGCCGATCCGCGTCAGGTGGCGGCTCATCTCCGCCTCCGGATGGATGCCGTGCGCGACCTTGCGCACCAGCTTCAGCACGATTTCGTCGCCAATCACGAGCGAGCTGTTGCTCTGCTCGGCCGCGAGCCAGCGTACTTCGGCGTCGTCGCCGGGATCGAGTGCGGCGAGCGCCTGCTCGGGCAGGAACTCGAGGCGGCCGCCGTCGGAGGTCGGCACCGTCGCGCCGTCGCGCAACTTGCGCAGCATCCCGCGCGCGAACGCGGGCAGCGCGAACGCGTCGGTCAGGTAGCCGACCGTGTGGCCGCGCCGCACGCGCGCGAGCGCGAGCTGGACGAACAGCGGATGCGAGGTCTCGCCGCCCCATGCGGCGGCCAGCGGCACGACGTAGCGTTCGACGCCGCCGTCGCTCGCGGACACCCATGCCTCCGCGTACTGGAACGGCTCGTCCGGTATCGGCGTGACGACATTCAGCCACGCATCGCCGATCTTGCGGTCCTTCGACGCGAACCAGCGCCGCCGCGCGAGCCACGACGCGAGCGCATCGTGCGCGAGCGCGTGCAGCTGGCCGACATCCGGCCGCGCGTCGCCGCGCCGCATCACGATCGTCACGTACTCGGGCAGCGGCTCCGCGTGCGGCTGCCGCCACGACGGTTCGCGGCCGTGCTCGGACAGCACGAACCACAGGAACCCGTACGGCGGAAAGGTGAGCAGGTAAGTGAGCTGCCCGATCGGCGGAAACGCCGAATCCGACGTCATCTCGATCGGCACGCGGCCGGCGAATTCGGACAGGTCGAGTTCGACCGCCTGCGACGAGCGCGACAGGTTGGCGACGCACAGCACCGTCTCGTGGCCTTCGAGTTCGCGCAGGTATGCGAGCACCTTGCGGTTCTCGGGGCGCAGGAAGCGGATCGTGCCGCGTCCGAACGATTGCGTCGCGCGACGCGTCGCCAGGATGCGGCGCGTCCAGTTCAGCAGTGAATGCGGGTCGCGCGTCTGCGCCTCGACGTTGATCGCGTCGTAGCCGTACAGCGAGCCCATTACGGGCGGCAGCACCAGCAGTTCCGGGTCCGCGCGCGAGAAGCCGCCGTTGCGGTCCGACGACCATTGCATTGGCGTGCGCACGCCGTCGCGGTCGCCGAGGTGGATGTTGTCGCCCATCCCGAGTTCGTCGCCGTAGTAGATCACCGGCGTGCCGGGCATCGACAGCAGCAGCGAGTTGATCAGCTCGATGCGGCGCCGGTCGCGCTCCATCAGCGGCGCGAGGCGGCGCCGGATGCCGAGGTTGAGCCGCGCGCGCCGGTCGGACGCATAGGTTTGCCACAACAGGTCGCGCTCGGAGTCGGTCACCATCTCGAGCGTCAGCTCGTCGTGATTGCGCAGGAACACGGCCCACTGGTTGCTCGGCGCGAGCGCCGGCGTCTGCCGCATGATGTCGACGATCGGGAAGCGGTCCTCGCTCGCGATCGACATGTAGATGCGCGGCATCAGCGGGAAGTGGAACGCCATGTGGCATTCGTCCTCGTGGCCGAAGTATTCCTGCACGTCCTCCGGCCACTGGTTCGCTTCCGCGAGCAGCATCCGGTTCGGATATTCGGCGTCGATCGTCGCGCGGATACGCTTCAGGATCGCGTGCGTCTCCGGCAGGTTCTCGTTGTTGGTGCCTTCGCGCTCGACCAGATACGGCACCGCATCGAGCCGCAGCCCGTCGATGCCGAGATCGAGCCAGAACCGCATCACCTGGAGCACCTCGCGCACGACGGCCGGATTGTCGAAGTTCAGGTCCGGCTGGTGCGAGTAGAAGCGGTGCCAGTAGTACTGGCCGGCGATCGGATCGTGCGTCCAGTTCGACGTTTCGGTGTCGAGGAAGATGATCCGCGTGCCCGCGTATTTCGTGTCGGTGTCGGACCACACGTAGTAGTCGCGATGCATCGAGCCCCGCTTCGCGCGCCGCGCACGCTGGAACCACGGATGCTGGTCCGACGTGTGGTTGATCACCAGCTCGGTGATCACGCGGATCCCGCGCGCGTGCGCTTCGCGGATGAAGCGCCGCACGTCGGCCAGCGTGCCGTAGTCGGGATGCACGTCGCGGTAGTCGGCGATGTCGTAGCCGTCGTCGCGGCGCGGCGACGGATAGAACGGCAGCAGCCAGATCGTGTCGACGCCGAGCTCGGCGATGTAGTCGAGCTTCATGATCAGGCCGGGGAAGTCGCCGATCCCGTCGTTGTTCGAGTCGTAGAACGACTTCACGTGCACCTGGTAGATGATCGCGTCCTTGTACCACAGCGGATCGTCCGCGCAGAGCGCGGGCGCGCGGCGCCGCGAACGGCGCCGGCGCGGCGTGCCGGCCGGTGCGAGCGACGGGAACTGCGCGCGGCGTACGTCGTCGAGGGAGTCTTCGCGATTCATCAGGCGTGTGCTCCGGAAGGGGGCCGGGCATCGCCCGGCGCGGGCGCCGCCGCTCGCGCGGCGCCGGGAGACGGCGCGAGCCGCCAGATCGCATACGGCCGCACGTGCGGGTCGAGCGACACGTACTGGCGATGCCCGCGCCAGGTTTCGGCATGCGCGGCATCCTGTTCGAGCGCGTCGAGCGGTTCGCCGTCGACCAGCCCGAAGCCGCGCCAGAGCGAGGCGTCGAGCGTGAAGTTCGCGGCCTGTGGATGCCATGGGTCGAGGCTGATCGCGACCGCGACGACGCTGTCGTGCGCGGGCGTCGCCTTCACGAACACGATGACCTGGTCGTTGTCGGCGTCGGCGAACGCGAGGCCGAGGTGCGTCTGCAACGCCGGATGCTCGCGCCGCGCGCGGTTCAGTCGCGCGACTTCGGTGCCGATGTGCGCAGCCTTGCTCCAGTCGCGCGCGCGCAGCTCGTATTTCTCCGCGTCCGCGTACTCCTCGCTGTCGGGCAGTGGCGCCGATTCGCCGATCTCGAAGCCCGAATACAGGCCCCACGAGCCGGCGAGCGTCGCGGCGAGCGCCGCGCGGATCACGAACTGCGAGCGCGGCGCGTTCTGCAGGTGGCGCGGATTGATGTCGGGCGTGTTCACGAAGAAGTTCGGCCGGAAGAACTCGCGGGGCGGGCCGGCCGTCAGCTCGGTCAGGTAGTCGATGAACTCGCGCTTCGTCTCGCGCCACGTGAAGTACGTGTAAGACTGCGAAAAACCGATCTTCGCGAGCCGGTACATCATGCCCGGCCGCGTGAACGCCTCCGACAGGAACACGACGTCCGGATGCTTGCCGCGCACGTCGGCGATCATCCACGCCCAGAACGGCAGCGGCTTCGTGTGCGGGTTGTCGACGCGGAAGATCCGCACGCCCGCGTCGACCCAGAACAGCACCGCGTCGCGCAGCGCGAGCCACAGGTCGGGCAGCGCGTCCGGCGCGTAGAAGTCGGGGTTCACGATGTCCTGGTAGCGCTTCGGCGGATTTTCCGCAAAGCGGAGCGAGCCGTCGGGCCGCCACGCGAACCAGCCCGGATGCGCGGCGAGCCACGGATGGTCGGGCGAGCACTGGATCGCGAAGTCCAGCGCGATTTCGAGCCCCTGTGCGCGCGCCGCGTCGACCAGCGTGCGGAACGACGCGAGCGTGCCGAGTTGCGGATGCACGGCCGTGTGGCCGCCTTCGGGCGAGCCGATCGCGTACGGGCTGCCGACGTCGTCCGGGCCGGCCTTCAGCGTGTTGTTGCGGCCCTTGCGCGCGGTCGTGCCGATCGGGTGGATCGGCGGGAAATACAGCACGTCGAAACCCATGTCGCGGATGCGCGGCAATTGCGCGATCACGTCGTCGAACGTGCCGTGCCGGTGCGCGTCGTTGCTGGCCGAGCGCGGGAACATTTCGTACCAGCTCGAGAAGCGCGCGGCGCGGCGTTCGACCTCGACCGGGTAGACCGTTTCGTCGTGCGTGACGAACGGCCGGTAACGCAGCGCCGCGTATGCGTCGGCGAGTTCGGGGGCGCCGAGCAGCGCGAGGCGATCGTCGGGCGACGCGTCCTTGAAGTCGGCGGCCAGCCGTTCCATCCGTGCGCGCGCACGCGGATCGACCGGCTCGGCGAGCGTCAGCGCGGTCGCGAGCAACAGTTGCGCCTCGCGCACCTCCAGCGCCACGTCCTGGCCGGCCGCACGCTTTTTCGCCACGTCGGTGACGAGCGATGCCCAATCGTCGCGCCACGCGATCACGCGAAACGCATGGCGACCGAGCCGGTCGAGCGCGACGCGCGCGTGCCAGCGGTCGTTCGGCTCCGCGACGAACGGCACCTCGCGCCAGTCGTCCTCGTCGTCCGCGCGCCACTGCAGGGCGGCCGAAAGATGCGCATGCCCGTCCGAGAAGATCGATGCATGCACAACCAGCGTTTCGCCGATCACACGCTTGATCGCGAAGCGGCCGCCGTCCACGGCCGGCTCGACCCGCTCGATCGCGATCCGGTCGGCCGCGAGCGCGGCGGACAAGGTGGCGCGCTCGCTCGCGGTGTCGGCGCGCGCGATCGCGGGCGGCGCGCGCCACGCGTCGAGCAGCGCATGGCCGCCGGGTTCGAGCGTGAAGGCCGGCAGCGCGACCGGCGCGTGCCGGTGCGCGCCGTCGGGTGGCGCGACGTGCGTGAAGCCGCCTGGCACCCCGGGCAGGATCGTGGCGGGATCGACGGCCGCTTCGCGATCGAGATCGGGGTTCAGCGCGATCAGCAGTGCCGCGTCGTCGTGTTCGAGCGACGGACCCGTGCCGCGCAGCAGCGCGGTCGCGGCCGCGCCGGGGGCGCTCAGTTGCGCGATTTCGCCGCGCTCGGCCGCGAGCGGCGTCGCGCGGCGCCAGGCATTCGCGTCGGCGATCGCGCCGGACAGGTCGAAGCGCGCGCCGTCGAATGCGGCGCGATAGCGCGTGGCGTCCGCATCGCGCGCCATCAGCGGCAGCGTGACGCCGCGCTCGAAGCCCATCGGCACGAGCCAGCCGGTGCCGACCGCCGCGGCGGTCCACAACGCGCGGTGGTATGCGCGGGCGACCGTCTCATCCGGCGCGTCGTTCCAGTCGTCGGCGAGACGCGGGCCGTCGTAGGCGTCGGGAAACGCGATCGGCGAGCCGATGCGCCGCAGCAGCCGGTGTTCGTCCGCGAACCACGGCGAGCGCAGATCCCACCAGCGAACCGACGAGAACACCGCGTCGAAGCCGGCCGCCTCGAATTGCGCGAGCGCGTCGCGCGCATGGCCGGGCACGCCGGCCAGCACCGCGACGTCCGGGCGCGCGCGACGCAGCGCCGCGCGCCAGCCGGGCCACCACGCGGCCGGCAGATGATGCGGCGCGTCGATCAGGAAGCCGGTCGCGCCGGCGTCCGCGAACGCGGCGAGATGTGCGCACCACCACGCGGCGAGTGCGTCGTGTATCGCGTCTTCACCGACCTGCGCATGCGCGACGTCGAGTTCATGCGCGGCGCGGCGCGGGTCGATCAGCGCGTCGTCGTGCGAGCGCTCGACGTACCAGTCCGGGTGCTCGGCGCGCAGCGGATTGTCGCGCGCGATGCGGTCCGGTATCACTTCGAGCATCACGCGCAGCCCGTGGCCGTGCGCGATGTGCGCGAGCCGCGAGAACGTCTCGAGCGCGCCGGCGCGCGTTTCGAACGTCGCGGCCGGCCGGTGGAAGTCGGCGACGTGACGCGGAAAGCCCGCGACGCTGGCGGTCCAGAAGCCGCCGATCAGCACGTGGTCGAAACCCATGCCCGCGATGTGCGCGAACGTATCCGGCCACGCGTCGAGTGGACCGACGAGGCGGGCATCGCAGAAGTAGAGGTGTGGGGCGAAGGGGGGCGTGACGTTCATGGAATGGCGTGGGCAGGCGGCGAACGGTAACGGCCGTGCGCCGCAACCTGCGTGCCCGCGGCGCGGCGCCCCGCGCGGCAACGTATGTGGAGATGCAGGGTGCCGGATCCCTGTCGTTTTTACATGAAGGCTGTACGGTCGCTGCATCGCGCGCGGCGCGAAGCCGGCACGTTCGGTGTCGTCACATGCGCGGAATCGAGCGGATGTCCGAACTGTCGCCGGCGGCCGGATCGTCGTCCGCTTCGGGAAGCGGCGCCCCGGGGTCGTAGCGCACGGGCGCGCCGCGCTCGATCCGGTGCGCGAACGACGGCGGGGCGTCGACGTCGTCGCCGAAGCGCGCGCGCACGAATGCGCGCAGCAGCGCGGTGCGCATGTCGGGCGCGCGCGCCGCGCAGGTCGACGGGCCGTCGATGAAGCATGCATCGCATTCGACGCCGTCGCCGCGCCGTGCGATGCGCAGGTCGCCGACGCGCTCGAGCACGGCCCCCGCGTCGGCCCACGACGCGGACGGCGCGAAATGCGCATCGAGGCGCCGCAACGCATCGCACGCGGCGGTCAGGATCAGTTGCGGCTCGACGGCCGTGAAGCACAGCGTATCTTCGTCGTCCGCGCACAACGCGCGCGCGCACCAGTAGTCGAGGGCCGTTCCGGCGAGGTCGTCGATTCGCATGGGCAAGCTCCGTCAGGGTTCGTCAGCGCGGTGGGATGCGTGCGCAAGCGGCGTGCCACCCGCGGAACCGACACGCATTCGCGCAACGAGCGGGTAATGATCCGACGCGTGTCGGGCCAGCATGCTGCGATGCACGTTCACGTCGACCAGCAATTCACCGGGATGGATCCAGATCCGGTCGAGCGAGAACACCGGGCACAGCGTCGGGAACGTGCGGGGCGCCGGCGCGCGGCGAAACCGCGTGACCAGCGCCTGCAGCGCACGGCCGCGCACGAACCATTCGTTGATGTCGCCCATGAGGATCACCGGCATCGTGCCGGTATCGAACGCGGCGAGCAGCCGCTGCACCTGCGCGCTGCGTTCGTTTGCGGACAGACCGAGATGGGTCGCGACCACGCGCAGCGTGTCCGCGCCGCAGTCGATGTCCGCATCGAGCGCGCCACGCGGTTCGCGCTGGTGGAACGACAGGTCGAGCGTGCGCGCCGCGCGGATCGGGCAGCGCGACAGCACCGCGTTGCCGTAGCGGCGCTCCGGCGTGTCGATGGTCGGACCGGCCGCCGCGTGCATGCCGGTTGCGTCGCGCAGGTGCGCGAGCACGTCGGGCGCGCGTATTCCGCCGAGCGGCACCTCCTGCAGCGCGATCACGTCCGCGTCGAGTTCGTGGATGACCGCCGCGATCCGGTCGGCCGCGCGCGCGGGCCACGCGCCGTAGCCGCCGCGGATGTTGTACGTCGCGATCCGCAGGTCGCGCCCGCCCGGCGCGGCGGCGGGCGGGCCGTCCGACGTGATGATGTCCGGCGGCGGGGCCGGCTGCCGACTCAGCGCCATCGTCGCAGCACCCTGACGAGCAGCACCGACACCCCGACCAGTGCGACGCCGATCGCCGCGAGCCACGCGAACGCGCGCGGCCCGGGATGGCTGAACGCGGCGGTCAGCTGGTGCGCGAACGTGACGGTCAGCACGATGCCGGGCAGCATGCCGATCGCGGTGCCGACCAGGAAGTCGCGCAGGCCGATGTGCGACGCGCCGGCAACCAGGTTCACGATGGTAAACGGCGCGACCGGCAGCAGGCGCAGCACGGCCATCGCGACCACGCCGCGCCGGCCGATGTGTTCGCTGAGCCGGTTCGCGCGCGCGCCGGCGAGCCGCCGCACCGCGTCGCGTCCGAGCCAGCGGCCGATCCCGTAGGTCGCGGCGGCGGCGGCCATCGTGCCGGCGGACGCATACGCGAAACCCGGCCAGGCGCCGAACACGAGGCCCGTGACGGTGATCAGCAGCGTGATCGGCACCGACAGCGTCGCCGCGACCACGTAGCCGGCCAGCAGCAGCGCGGGTGCGCCGGGCAGTTGCGCGGCGTGGCTGGCCGCTTGTGCGAGCGACGCGACGTTCAGCGCCTTGCCGAGCGGCGAGAAGCGCCACGCGAGCGCGAGTGCCGCGATCAGCAGCACGGCCGTGCCGAGCACGAAAAAGCGCGCGGTCAGCGAGCGGTGCTGTTCGCGCGGCACGAATTCGCGGACGAACCGGTCCGGTTCGATCGGCTGCTCCGGGTCGAGCCGCGCGCTGACCGGCACCAGCGCGTCGAGCTGCGGCGCCACCGCCGGGTCGAGCGTGCGCAGCGTGCGGCCCGGTTTCGCCCGCAACAGGTCGAGCGCGGCGTTCGGTCGGCCGGCTTGCGCGAATGCAGCGGCGATCGTCGCCGGCGTCGTGCCGAGATGTTCCGCCAGCAGGCGCTCGCGCAGCCCTGCGATCGCGGCACGGATGCGCGGCTCGCCGGCCGCGACGAGCGCGATGCAGCATTCGGTGTCGAGCACCATCGACCGGTTGTTCAGGTTCGCGCTGCCGATCACGATGCATTCGTCGTCGACGATCTGGAGCTTGCTGTGCACGTTCACGCACGCGTCGTCGAGGCCGTCGACATGGGGATACAGCAGCCGGTAGCGGTCGAAGCGGTCGGCGGACTTGAGCGTGGCGTGCAGCCGCGCGCGCAGCACGCCCATCGTCGCTTCCTGCAGCCAGCCGCTCTGCACGCGCGGCGCGACGATCGTCACGTCCGGCCCGTGCGCGTCGGCCAGCCGCGCGGACAGCGTCTCGCGCACCACCGTCGCGGTGAGATACTGGTTTTCGATGTACAGGTGGCGCCGCGCGGCGCGGATCGTGTCCTCGACGAGCGCGCGCACCTGCCGCACGGGCTCGCGATCGCGGTGGCGCGGCGCCGTGTACGCGATGCCGAGCCGCACGTTGCGCATGTCGACGCGTGCGTCGGGCGGCCAGGGGTCGACGTCTTCGTCACGCTCGAGGTGCCGCCGCGCGCGGATCGCGATCGGACGCCCGCACGCGTTGTACCAGCGCGAGCGCGCCTGCTCGCCGATCGCGGCGGCCGCGTCGCCGTCGAACATCGCCTGCACGTCGTGAAACGGCGCGTATGGCATCCCGTTTGCATCGCGGCGGCGCGGATCGTCGGCCGCGTGCGCGGGCGTGTCCCAGCGCGAGCGCGTCAGGTCCAGGCCGCCGACGAACGCGAGCCGGTCGTCGATCACGACCAGTTTCTGATGATGCGACGCGCCGCGCGGATGCGTGTCGTCGAGACGGAAGCGGATGCCACGGTGCGCACGCCACGCGGCACGATAGACGGGTGGCCAGTCACGCTCCAGTGCGTAGATCATCGCGAAGTCCCACGCGAGCACGTAGATGCGCAGGTTGTGCCGCGCGGCCGCGAGCGCGTGGAGGAACGCGGCGAGCGTGTCGGGCAGGCCGTCGCCGGCGTCGGCGGGCGACAGATGCATCTGGCTGTCGACGTCCCAGCCGACGATGAAGACGGTGTGGCGCGCCCGTCGCAGTGCGGCGCGCAGCGTCGCGAAATAGGCGTCGCCGTCCACCAGCATCGCGAAGCGGTCCGCATTGCGGATCGCGTCGCAGTTGCGCCCGCATTCAAGCAGCCCGTGTCTTGACGGCTCGTTCGTGTGCGATGAGGCGGCAACCGCGCTGTCGGGGCCCGACGTCGCGCTTGTGGCGCGCGGCATGCGGTCCGGCACGATCATCGGGCATCGACGTCCGGGGCGCCGTCGATGCGTTGCAGCAGCGCGTCGCAGCGCGCGCGCAATGCCAGCAGTTCCGGCGAATCGGCGTCGATCCGGATGCGTTCGCCGCTGTCGGGATCGCCGTACGCGGCGGCGATCTCGTAAATGCCTTGCGCGATCGTGGTGGACGCGGCCGCGATCCGGATCCGGTCGAGCCAGCCGCATTCGGCGTGATGGCACGCGAGCCATGCGCGCAGCGCGCCGACCACCTGGCTGGTCGTGAGCCATGTGCCGCCGCGCAAGCGCGCGGTCAGCTGGCTCGTCACGAGGTACGAGAGCAGTTCGGTCTGGGTCACACGAAACTCCTTGACGAGGTGTCGGGTCTGCAGGTGCGCACACCGGCGATGCCTTGCAGCGCCTCGCAGATCGCCGCAAATTCCGCGCCGCTCGTGCGGGAGAACGACACGGAGATGTCGTCGGTATCCGGATCGTCGTCGGACTGCTGGACGATGAACCGCTTCACGCGTACGCGGCCCGTGCCGAGCGTGTCGTGCAGCGTGCCGAGCGTCAGGCCGCCGCGCTCGACGACGAGCCGCAGCGTGCGCTGTTGCCGCTGCGCGATGAAGCGGCGCTCGATCGGCTTCACGCCCGCGAGAATCGCGAGCACGATCGCCGTCGCGCCAATCGACGCGACGTACATGCCGCCGCCCGCCGCAAGACCGACGCCGGCCACCGCCCAGAGGCTCGCGGCCGTCGTCAGCCCGCGCACGACTTCGCCCCGCAGCAGGATCGAGCCCGCGCCGAGAAAGCCGATGCCCGAGACGACCTGCGCGGCGACCCGTGACGGATCGAGCACGACGCCGTCTTGCCCGCGGACGTCTTCGAAGCCGAAGGTGGAGACCAGCATCACGAGTGCGGAGCCGACGCACACCAGCATGTGCGTGCGCAGGCCGGCGGCCCAGTTGAGCCGTTCGCGTTCGAGCCCGATCACGCTGCCGAGCAGCGCGGCGAGCAGCAGGCGTCCGAGGAGTTCGACATGGCCGATCATCGTGGCCTCCCTTTTTGTCTGGCGTTCCGGAGCGGTCCGATGCACCAGAGGGACGCAAGGTGCGTGCCGGGCCGCCGGATAGCGGGCACGGCTTGTGCGCACGGGGCCAACGGCGCGCGCGGCGATCATGCGGCGCGCATTTTTTGCATCGCCATCGCAGATAAGCACAGGGGGCCAGGATGCAACATCAACAGGACGCACAGGTTCGCGACCCGTATCGCGGCCACGAGATCCGCGTATGGGCGCGGCGCAACGAACGCGGCGCATGGGCTGACGAAGTGCAGGTGTACGTGGACGGCGCGCGCATCGAGCTGTATGTGCCGGAGCCGACCGGGCCGGAATGGCTGACCGAGGACGAAGCGCTGCGCGCGGGTGTCGAGCGCGGGCGTTATCTGGTCGACAAGCGCGTCGACGACGATTGAAGTGGCGGCGCGCGATTCGACCGCGCGCGATGCGGCCGGCATGGCGCTTGCGCGCGGCTCGCGCATTTCCTGAACGCACGCCGGCGCCGCGCCGGGAGGCCCCATGAACGATCCGCGCACCCTTCAGATCTACCGCTACGATCCCGACCGCGACGCCGCGCCGTATCTGCAGCGCTACGAAATCGACGTGGCGCCCGGCGACCGGATGCTGCTCGACGTGCTCGGCCGCGTGAAGCGTGAGGACGAGACGCTGTCGTACCGGCGCTCGTGCCGCGAGGGCATCTGCGGCTCGGACGCGATGAACATCAACGGCAAGAACGGGCTCGCCTGCCTGACGAACATGAAGACGCTGCCGCGCGAAATCGTGCTGCGGCCGCTGCCGGGATTGCCGGTGGTGCGCGACCTGATCGTCGACATGACGGATTTCTTCAACCAGTATCACTCGATCCGCCCGTATCTGATCAACGATACGATGCCGCCGGAGCGCGAGCGGCTGCAGTCGCCCGAGGAGCGTGATCAGCTCGACGGGCTGTACGAATGCATCCTGTGTGCGTGTTGCTCGACGTCGTGCCCGAGCTACTGGTGGAACCCGGACAAGTTCGTCGGGCCGGCCGGCCTGCTGCAGGCGTACCGGTTCATCGCCGATTCGCGCGATCTCGCGACGGCCGAGCGGCTCGACGATCTGGAGGATCCATATCGGCTGTTCCGCTGCCGCACGATCATGAACTGCACGGACGTGTGCCCGAAGGGGCTCAATCCGACGAAGGCGATCTCGGAGATCCGCACGATGCTGGTCAGGCGGACCGTCTAGCGCTCGCTTGCGCGCATCACGGCCGCGCCGCGATCTCGTCGAGGTGCCAGAGCAGGTCGGCCGGATCGTCATACACGCGCAGCGCGCCCGCGCGTTCCAGCTCGTCGCTGCCGTAACCGCCCGACAGCAAGCCGACGCCCAGTGCGCGGCAACGGCTCGCGGCGAGCATGTCCCAGATGCTGTCGCCGACCACCACCGTATGCTCGATCGGCACGTTCAGCTTCGCGGCGGCCGTCAGGAACAGATCGGGATCCGGCTTCGCATACTTGACCTGGTCGCGCGTGACGACCACGTTCTTCGCCGGATCGACGCCGAGCGCTTCCAGATTGATCGCCGCGGTTTCCATCCGCCCGCTGGTCGCGATCGCCCAGCGGATGCCCGCGTTCGACAGTGCGGCCAGCAGCTCGCGCGCGCCGGGCAGCGGCCGGACTTGCGCGCGTAGCCGCTGGTAAGCGGCCGCGTGCAGTCGCGCGAGCCGTTCGACGCGCTCGGCGTCGATGTCGCCGGGCGTTTCGCGCAGCAGCTGGTTCAGGAACAGGCCGCCGCTCATCCCGATCTTGCGGTGGATGCGCCATACCGACAGCTCGATGCCCTCGGCATCGAGCGCTTCCTTCCACGCGAGCACGTGCTGGTAGACGCTGTCGACGAGTGTGCCGTCGAGATCGAACAGAAACGACGTTTCAATGCGCATGTGAATCTCCTGGCCCGATGAGGTTCGGGCGAATCGTCCGCGAAATGTCCTTCGACGCATTATCGGCGCGCGGCCGTGTCATCGCCATGTCCCGGCGCCGCGGCCGGCGCCGGCGTGTCATTTGCCGCTGGTACAATCGCGCCGATGCGCCGGGCCGGCTGCCCGCGCCCCCAACCCTCGTCGAATTCCCGTATGGCAACTCCGGACGCCGTCAGTTCCGAGCAGTCGTGGTGGGGCGTCCTGGCCCTTGCACTTACTGCCTTCATCTTCAACACCACCGAATTCGTGCCCGTCGCGCTGCTGAGCGCGATCGGCGACAGCCTGCGGATGCAGCCGACCGACGTCGGCCTGATGCTGACGATCTACGCGTGGGCCGTCGCGGTCGTGTCGCTGCCGCTGACGTTCGTCACGCGCCACGTCGAGCGTCGCAAGCTGCTGAGCGGCGCGCTGCTGGTATTCATCGGCAGCCATGTCGTTACCGGTATCGCGTGGAATTTCACGGTGCTAATGATCGGCCGGCTCGGCATCGCATGCGCGCATGCGGTGTTCTGGTCGATTTCCGTTCCGCTGGCCGTGCGGCTCGCCCCGAGCGACCGGAAAAGCCGCGCGTTGAGCCTGCTCGCGATGGGCACGGCGATCGCGATGGTCGCCGGCATCCCGCTCGGACGCGTGATCGGCGAGGCGCTCGGCTGGCGCGTGACGTTTCTCGTGATCGGCGGCGCGGCGGCCGTCGCGCTGCTGATGCTGCGCGTGACGCTGCCGACGCTGCCGAGCCAGGGTGCCGGATCGCTCTCCAGCATCAGCATGTTTCTCAGGAAGCCGGCGCTGGTATCGCTGTACGCGATCACCGTACTGGTCGTGTCCGCGCATTTCACGTCGTACACATACATCGAGCCGTTCGTGCAGAGCGTCAATCATGCGAGCAACAGCCGGATTACCTACGTGCTGATCCTGTTCGGCGTCGCCGGCATGCCGGCCGCGGTCTGTTTCAACCGCGTGTTTCCGGAGCGGCCGGCCGATTTCCTGCTCGCGTCGATCATCGCGCTGTCGGCGTGTCTGCTGATCCTGTTCCCGAGCGCGCTGAACATCGTGACGCTGTCGGTTCACACGCTGGTGTGGGGCGGCGCGATCGTCTGCTTCGGGCTCGCGATGCAGGCCTGGGTGCTGAAGCTCGCGCCCGAGGCGACCGATCTCGCGGTGTCGATCTTTTCAGGGCTGTACAACGTCGGCATCGGTGCCGGCGCGCTGCTCGGCAACCATATCGCCGGGGATTTCGGCCTGCCGTGGATCGGCACGTTCGGCGGGGTGGTCGGGATCTTCTCCGCCGGGATCGCGTGGGCCGCGTTGCGGCTGCATGAGCGGCGGGCGGTGGCGTAGTCCGCCGTCGCTGCGGGCTGCGCCGCCGCCGCAGGTCGCCGATTCGGTGATGCGCGTCTCGACGCCTTCAAACCGTGATCGATGCCGTCCGGCGAGCAGGCACGCGACATGCGCCGCTTTCCGGATTCGTGCCGGTTCGTCCATGACGTTGCCGCGCGGCCATCTCGCCGTTCGGGCGGAACGGCTCCGACGTGTGCGACCGGATCATTCATGATGGCCTTCCCCGTAGCGCGCGCGGCCGGCAGCCCGGCCGATCCGGCGTAGCCTGAAAGCTGGATACGCACATCGGAGGCGGTATGGAACGCGAGTTGAAACTGCGGATCTCCGCAAAGGACCTCGACAGACTGCGTCACGCGCCGTTGCTCGCGCAAGGCGGACGCGCCGGCGCGTCGCAACAGCTGACGAGCACCTACTTCGATACGCCCGCGCTGGCCTTTCACCGGTGCGGCGCATCGCTGCGGGTGCGCGCGGCCGGCGACGACAGAATCCAGACGCTGAAACTGGAAGGGGCGGCACAGGCCGGACTGTTCGACAGGGACGAGTTCGAAACGCCCGTCGACGGCGACGTCCCCGATCTCGAGCCGCTGCACGCACATTTACCGGAAGACAGCGACTGCGGCAGGCTCGTGCGCGATGCGGCCACGGCCGGCCAGCTCAAGCCGGTGTTCGTCACGCGGATCAGGCGGTCGGTCTTTCCGCTGCACTTGCCGTCCGGCGATGAACTGGAGGTCGCGCTCGACAAGGGCACCGTGGACGCGGAGCCGGGTTCGGTCCCGATCGCCGCCGTCGAACTGGAGCTGAAGCACGGCGAGCCGGAAAGCCTGTACGGCGTCGCACGGGCATTGCTTGACGTCGTGCCGTTGCGGATCGATCGCGAGAGCAAGGCCGATCTCGGCTACGGACTCCTCGTCGGCGAGCACCACGCGGCCGTCAAGGCGCAACCGGTGCGACTGAAGAAGCGCGATTCGATCGAAGACGCATTCCGCCGCATCGCGAGCAACTGTCTCGACCAGGTCAATGCGAACGAACGTGGCGTCGCGTCCGGTCACGATCCGTCATGCGTCCATCAGATGCGTGTCGGGCTGCGGCGCTTGCGTTCCGCCCTCGACCTGTTCGAGAAGGTGATTCCCGCGATTCCCGGCCTTGATGACGAACTGCGCTGGATCGCGTCGGAACTGGGCGCCGCGCGGGACTGGGAGGTGCTTGCGGGATCGACGCTCGAGCAGGCCGGCGCGAACGGCCATCCGGACGAGGTTCGTTCGGTCCGCGACGCGTGCGAGCAGATCGCGGTGAGGAACCGGCAGCGCGCGGCCGACGCGGTCGAGTCGGTCCGCTACACGCGGCTCGCGTTGCAACTCGCGTCGTGGGTGAGCCGACAAGGCTGGCGAGACGGGATGTCCGACGCCCAGCGCGAGGCGATCGGCCGGCCGGCGACGCGGTTTGCTGCCGATGTGCTGCGTCGGCGGCACCGCAAGCTGATCAAACGCGGGAAGGGCCTGGCCGATCTCGACGATCACCGTCGTCACCGTGCCCGGATCGCGGCGAAGAAAGTCCGATACGCGACCGAATTCTTCGCGTCGCTCTGTTCCAAACGGGCGGTCAAATCATACGTCGGCGCGCTGACCGCGCTTCAGGACGATCTTGGCTGGCGCAACGATGCCGTCGTCGCGGACAAGCTTCTGAAGGCGCTGCCTCGCACGTCGCCCGCTGCCACGCCCGGGGCGGCCTTTGCGCGAGGCTTTCTGACCGCCCGCGTGGCGGCCGATCATCAGACGTTGAAGACGCTGTGGAAGCGCTTCAGGCGGCTTTCGCCGCCGCGCTGATGCGGCCACGGGGACGCGGCCGGATCGCGGCGCCTTCGTGCGGAAGATGGGTGGCCGGCAGCGCCGAATACGCATCAGGAAAACCCTGATTCGGCCGCCCGAAGGTCGATTTCCATCGACGCCGCCAAACGCCGCTCCGCCTGCAATTCGCCGTCCGCCATGCGGCGCGCTGAAACCCGTCCCGCGCCTCCCATCAAGCCTTTCAGCTTTGCCGACCAGACGAAACGGGTATAAGTCGGTGCAATATTTCGCTATCTTCAGCCAATTTCTATACCTGTTAGGTATGAAAAAGCGAGACCAAAAGTATTGGACGGTCCATTTCCCCGCCGCGTATAAATCCGTTCCATGAACTCCCCACACGCAGCGTGCCCCATGCCTCCCGTTACCATCGAACGCATTGAAACCCGCCTCGTCGACCTGCCGACGATCCGTCCGCACAAGCTGTCGGTCGCCACGATGCACGGCCAGACGCTGATGCTGGTGAAGGTGACCTGCAGCGATGGCGTGACGGGCACGGGCGAAGGCACGACGATCGCCGGGATGGCCTATGGCCCGGAAAGCCCGGAAGCGATGAAGCTCGCGATCGACGCATATCTCGCGCCGGCCATCATCGGCAAGGATGCGACGCGCATCCAGGCGGTGATGGCGTTCCTCGGCAAGCTCGCGAAGGTCAATCACTTCGCGAAGAGCGCGCTCGAAACCGCGCTGCTCGACGCGCACGGCAAGCGCATCGGCGTGCCGGTCAGCGAACTGCTCGGCGGCCGGCGGCGCGATCGCCTGCCGGTCGCGTGGACGCTCGCATCGGGCAACACCGCGACCGATATCGCCGAAGCCGAGCGCATGCTCGAGCTGCGCCGCCACAACGTGTTCAAGCTGAAGATCGGTGCGAAGGCGCTCGACGCGGACATCCGGCACGTGGCCGAGATCAAGCGGGCAGTCGGCGAGCGCGCATCGGTGCGCGTCGACGTGAACATGGCGTGGAGCGAAACGCAGGCCGCGCGCGCGATTCCGGCGCTCGCCGATGCAGGCTGCGAACTGGTCGAGCAGCCGGTCGCATCGGCGGCGGCGCTCGCGCGCCTGATGCGCCGCTTCCCGGTCGCTTTGATGGCCGACGAAATCCTGCAAGGCCCGGACAGCGCGTTCGAGATCGCGAAGCATCACGGCGCGGACGTGTTCGCGATCAAGATCGAGCAGAGCGGCGGCCTCTTCGCCGCGCAGCGCGTCGCGGCGATCGCGGATGCGGCAGGCATCGAGCTGTACGGCGGCACGATGCTCGAAGGCGCGTTCAGCACGATTGCGTCCGCGCATCTGTTCGCGAGCTTCGCGAACCTGCAGTGGGGCACCGAACTGTTCGGACCGCTACTGATTACCGAAGAGATTCTCACGACCCCGCTCGACTACAGCGATTTCGAACTGACCGTGCCGAGCGGCCCGGGCCTCGGCATCGAGCTCGACGAAGCGAGGGTCGCGCGCTTCACCCGAGACGGGCTGACGAAAGTCTCCCGCTGACCCGCGACAACACGCGATAACACGATCACGCACCAGGACATCACGATGCTTTTCCACGTACGTATGGACGTCAACCTGCCGGCCGACATGCCGGCAGGCGTGGCCGACGAGATCAAGACCCGCGAGAAGGCGTATTCGCAGGCGCTGCAGCACAGCGGCAAGTGGCGCCACATCTGGCGCATCGCCGGCGAATACGCGAACTACAGCGTGTTCGACGTGTCCGGCAACGCCGAGCTGCATGAGATCCTGACTGGCCTGCCGCTGTTCCCGTACATGAAGATTTCGGTGACGCCGTTGTGTCGCCACCCGTCGTCGATACACGACGGCGACGTTTGAGCCACGGAGCCGCCGCTGCTGCAACGGCGGGCACCGGGTCACCTTTCCCCAAAATACACGTGGAGACACCATCATGAGCGTCAAAGTATTCGAAACCAAGGAAGTGCAGGATCTGCTGAAGGCCGCGTCGAACGCGGGCGGCAATGGCGGCAACGCGCGCACGCAGCAGGTCGTGCTGCGGCTGCTCGGCGACCTGTTCAAGGCGATCGACGACCTCGACATCACACCCGACGAGGTGTGGGCCGGCGTGAACTACCTGAACAAGCTCGGCCAGGACGGCGAGGCGGCGCTGCTCGCGGCCGGCCTCGGCCTCGAGAAGTATCTCGACATCCGGATGGACGCCGAGGACGAGGCGCTCGGCCTCGACGGCGGCACGCCGCGCACGATCGAAGGCCCGCTGTACGTCGGCGGTGCGCCGGTGCGCGACGGCGTCGCGAAGATCGACGTCGATGCGGACGAAGGCGCGGGCCCGCTCGTGATCCACGGCACGGTCACCGGCGTCGACGGCAAGCCGGTGGCCGGCGCGCTGGTCGAATGCTGGCACGCGAACTCGCACGGCTTCTACTCGCACTTCGACCCGACCGGCGCGCAGAGTGACTTCAACCTGCGCGGCGCGGTGAGGACGGGCGCGGACGGCAAGTACGAATTCCGCACGCTGATGCCGGTCGGCTACGGCTGCCCGCCGCAGGGCGCGACGCAGCAACTGCTCGACCGCCTCGGCCGTCACGGCAACCGCCCCGCGCACGTGCACTTCTTCGTGACCAGCGACGGCCACCGCAAGCTCACGACGCAGTTCAACATCGACGGCGACCCGCTGATCTGGGACGACTTCGCGTATGCGACGCGCGAGGAGCTGATTCCGCCCGTCACCAGCAAGTCCGGCGGCGCCGCGCTCGGGCTGAAGGCCGACGCATACCAGGACATCGAGTTCAACTTCGTCCTGACGCCGCGCGTCGAGGGCAAGGACAACCAGATCGTCGAACGCCTGCGCGCTTCCGCCACGGCATAACCGCCCGACGGCACGGCGGCGCGGTCAGCGCCGCCGCCGGCCGGCTTCCCGCGAGATTCAATCGATACCGATGCGAGCGTGCTTGCAGGAGCCGGCACGCGCACTGGAGGAACCAACATGTCCGCCACGATCGACCACACCACCGAACTGGACCACCTGCTCGCCACCGCCGTGCAGGACGACAAGGAGGCCGGCGTCTTCCGCTGCCGCCGCGACATCTTCACGAACGAGGCGCTCTTCGAGCTCGAGATGAAGCACATCTTCGAGCGCAACTGGGTGTACCTCGCGCACGAAAGCCAGATCCCGAACAACAACGATTACTACACGACGTGGATCGGCCGCCAGCCGATCGTGATCACGCGCGACAAGACCGGCGAGCTGCACGCGGTAATCAATGCGTGCGCGCACAAGGGCGCGATGCTGTGCCGCCGCAAGCACGGCAACAAGGGCAGCTTCACGTGCCCGTTCCACGGCTGGACCTTCTCGAACACCGGCAAGCTGCTGAAGGTGAAGGACGAGAAGACGACCGAGTATCCGGTGCAGTTCAACACGCACGGCTCGCACGACCTGAAGAAGGTCGCGCGCTTCCAGAACTATCGCGGCTTCCTGTTCGGCAGCCTCAGCGACGACGTGCTGCCGCTCGAGGAGTATCTCGGCGAGGCGCGCGTGATCATCGACCAGATCGTCGACCAGGCGCCGAACGGGCTCGAAGTGCTGCGCGGCAACTCCTCGTACATCTACGAAGGCAACTGGAAGATGCAGATGGAGAACGGCTGCGACGGCTATCACGTGAGCACCGTGCACTGGAACTACGCGGCGACGATGGGCCGCCGCAAGGAAGACGGCACCAAGGCCGTCGACGCGAACAGCTGGAGCAAGTCGGTCGCCGGCGTGTACGGCTTCGACAACGGCCACATCCTGCTGTGGACCAAGACGATGAACCCCGAGGTGCGGCCCGTGTACCAGCACCGCGACGAGATCAAGGCGCGCGTCGGCGACGTGCAGGCCGACTTCATCGTGAACCAGACGCGCAATCTCTGCGTGTATCCGAACGTGTTCCTGATGGACCAGTTCAGCACGCAGATCCGTGTCGTGCGTCCGCTTGGCGTCGACAAGACCGAAGTCAGCATCTTCTGTTTCGCGCCGAAGGGCGAGAGCGCAGCCGACCGCGCGACGCGCATTCGCCAGTACGAGGATTTCTTCAACGTGACCGGCATGGGCACGGCCGACGACCTCGAGGAGTTCCGCGCGTGCCAGGCCGGCTATGCGGGCATCACGGCGATGTGGAACGACCTGTCGCGCGGCGCGCCGTTGTGGATCGACGGGCCGGACGAGAACGCGAAGAAAATGGGGCTGAACCCGCGCATGTCGGGCGAGCGCAGCGAGGACGAAGGGCTGTTCGTGTGTCAGCACGAATACTGGGTGCACGTGATGCGCGATGCACTGAAGAAGGAACGCGGGGAGGTGCAGGCATGAACATCGATTACCGGACCATCTGTGCGGCGCTGTATCGCGAAGCACGCCTGCTCGACGACCGCGAGTGGGACGCGTGGCTGACCTGCTACACGGAAGACGTCACGTACTGGATGCCCGCGTGGGACGACGACGACCGGCCGACCGACGATCCGCATAGCCAGATCTCGCTGATGTACTACGCGGATCGCGGCGGCCTCGAGGATCGCGTGTTCCGGATCAAGACCGAGCGCAGCGGCGCGTCGACGCCCGAGCCGCGCACCAGCCACAACGTGACGAACGTCGAGGTGCTGGCCGAGCGCGACGGCGAGGTGGACGTGCGCTACAACTTCCACACGCTGAACCACCGCTACCGCGTGACCGATCACTTCTTCGGCACGATGTTCGTCACGCTGCGCCAGGTGGGCGACGCGCTGCTGATCTCGAACAAGAAGATCGTGCTGAAGAACGACTACATCCGGCAGGTGCTCGACGTGTGCCACGTCTGACGCCGATCGATTCGATACGTAACACAGGGAGACGATGTCATGTCCACCTACAAGATTGCACTGAACTTCGAGGACGGGGTCACCCGCTTCATCGACTGCAAGGCCGGCGAGAAGGTGCTCGACGCCGCGTTCCGCGCGAAGATCAACCTGCCGATGGACTGTTCCGACGGCGTGTGCGGCACCTGCAAGTGCCGCGCGGAAAGCGGCAGCTACGACCTCGGCGACGATTACATCGACGATGCGCTCACCGAGGACGAGAAGGACGGCGGCCTCGTGCTGACGTGCCAGATGGTGCCGCAAAGCGATTGCGTGATCGCGGTGCCGACGTCTTCCGTCGCATGCAAGACGGGCCACAGCGCGTTCGCCGCGACCGTGACGAAGGTCGAGCCGCACAACGATGCGGCGATCGTGCTCGAACTGGACGTCGATGCGGCCGCGCCGGCATTCCTGCCCGGCCAGTACGTGAACATCGGCGTGCCGGGCAGCGGCCAGCACCGGTCGTATTCGTTCTCGTCCGCGCCGGGCGACACGAAG
Source organism: Burkholderia diffusa (assembly GCF_001718315.1). NCBI lineage: Bacteria > Pseudomonadati > Pseudomonadota > Betaproteobacteria > Burkholderiales > Burkholderiaceae > Burkholderia > Burkholderia diffusa. Next base: position 215,926 of record NZ_CP013364.1, read on the forward strand.
GTCGGGTTCCTGATCAAGAAGATTCCTGGCGGCGTGATGAGTACGTGGCTCGAATCCGCGAAGCCTGGCGACACGCTCGAACTGAACGGGCCGCTCGGCAGCTTCTACCTGCGTGACGTCGCACGGCCGCTGCTGTTCCTCGCGGGCGGCACGGGCCTTGCGCCGTTCCTGTCGATGCTTGAAGTGCTCGCGCGCAGCGGCTCGCAGCAGAAGGTGCACCTGATCTACGGCGTGACGCGCGATCTCGACCTGGTGCTGGTCGACGCGATCGAAGCGTATGCGGCAAAGCTGCCGAACTTCAGCTTTGCGACGGTCGTCGCCGATGCGGCGTCGAGCCATCCGCGCAAGGGCTGGGTCACGCAGCATATTCCTGCCGATGCGCTCAACGACGGCGACGTGGACGTCTACCTGTGCGGGCCGCCGCCGATGGTCGACGCGGTGCGCCAGTACTTCGACGACGCAGGCGTGAAGCCCAAGAGCTTCCACTACGAGAAGTTCACCCCGAACGTCACGGCAAAGGCGGCATGATCATGCAACGATTCTCCGGAAAGGTCGTCGTCGTCACCGGCGCGGCGCAGGGCATCGGCCGCGGCGTCGCATTGCGCGCGGCGGCCGAGGGTGGCCGTGTGCTGTTCGTCGATCGCGCGGACTTCGTCGCCGAGGTGGCAGCCGAGGCGCCGGGTGGCAACACGGCCGGATTCGTCGCGGATCTCGAAACCTACGACGGCGCACGCGCGGCAATGGCGTGCGCGGTCGCGACGTTCGGCCGGATCGACGTGCTGATCAACGGCGTTGGCGGCGCGATCCGGATGCGGCCGTTTGCCGAGTTCGAGCCCGAGCAGATCGACGCGGAAATCCGCCGCTCGCTGATGCCGACGCTCTACAGCTGCCACGCAGTGCTGCCGCATTTGCTGGCGGGCGGCGGCGGCACGATCGTCAACGTGTCGTCGAACGCGACGCGCGGCATTCGCCGCGTGCCGTATTCGGCCGCAAAGGGCGGCGTCAATGCGCTGACGGCGGCGCTCGCGATGGAATACGCGGAGCACGGCATCCGCGTGGTCGCGACCGCGCCGGGCGGCACCACGGCGCCGCCGCGCCGCGTGCCGCGCAATGCGGCCGGCGACAACGCGCAGGAACAGGCATGGATGGCCGAAGCGGTGCGGCAGGTGACCGATTCGACGTTCTTCAAGCGTTACGGCACGCTCGACGAACAGATCGCGCCGATCCTGTTCCTCGCGTCGGACGAGGCGAGCTACATCACCGGCACGGTGCTGCCGGTCGCGGGCGGCGATACGGGCTGAGCGGCACGTCCGCCGATTCGCTTGCTGTTTCAGACGTGCGCACACGCCGGTCGGATAACGTGCGCGCGATGACCATCGAACAACTGGCCGGCGCGCAAAGCGCCGCTTCGGAGACACTCATGCGCAATCGCGAAGCGATCATCCCCTCTGGAATGGAAGCCGTGTACGAAAAAATCGGCTATGCGCCGGCGATCAGGGTGGGCGACACCGTGTACGTGTCCGGCCAGATCGGCCGCGACGCGGCGATGCAACTGGTGGAAGACCGCGAGTCGCAGATCGTGCAGGCGTTCGACAACCTCAAGCGCGTGCTCGAGGCGGCCGGCGCATCGCTCGACGACGTCGTCGATCTGATGAGCTTTCATACCGACATGCGCGACCTGCCGTTGTTCATGCAGGTGCGCGACCGCTATTTCCATGCGCATCCGCGGCCTGCGTGGACGGCGGTCGGCGCGCACATGCTCGGCGGCGCGCCAGGTTACATCGTCGAAATCAAGGCGGTCGCGGTTCTCGCGGGCTGATACGCGACGCCTGCATGCGGCGACGGCTGGCGGTTCACCGATGGATCGCCGCCCGCAGCCGCCTCACGTCCTGCTCCGACACCGGCGCGGCGCGATTTCCCCACGCGGCGCGCACATAGCTGACCACCGCGGCGATCTCGCTGCTCGTCAGTGCGCCGCGCATCGCCGGCATTCGCCGCACGGGCCCGTGCGTGCCGGGCGCTGGCCGCGCGCCTTCGACGACGATCCGGATCGCGCTGGTCGGATCGGCCGCGAGCACGGCCGAATTGCCCGCGAGCGGCGGCCCGCGATCGGGCACCCCGGCGCCTTCGGCGCCGTGGCAGCGCGCACAGAATCCCGCATATACGCCGGCCCCCGGCGGTTGCTGGCCACCCTCGGGACGCGGTCCCGCCGCTGTCAGCCGCGGCACGCCGATGCCGAGCGGATTCGTCGCGGCAGTCGGTTGCGCGGGCAACGATTTCAGGTACACGGCGATCGCATGGCGGTCCGCATCCGTCAGCAGCGCGGTGCTTTCGCCGACGACCGGCGCCATCGCGCCGAACACCGCGCCGCGCACCGCGTGGCCATTGCGCAGGAACGCGACGAGGTCGTCGGTGGACCAGCGGCCGAGGCCGTCGGCGTCGGCGCCGGTGAGGTTTGGCGCGAACCAGTGATCGTTGATGCCGCCGGTCAGGAACGCCGGGCTGCGCTCGTCGTAGCCGCGCTCGTTGTAAGCCGGCCCGCGCGGCGTGTGGCACGCACCGCAATGGCCGAGCCCCTGGACGAGATACGCACCGCGATTCCATTCCGACGATTGCGACGGTTGCGGCACGAAGCGCTCGCGATTGCCGAACGCGAGACTCCATAGTCCGAGTGCCCAGCGCTGGTTGAACGGAAACGGAAGCTGCGTGAGCTTTGCCGCATTCGCGGACGGGGCGACGCCGCGCATGAAGTACGCATAGAGCGCGCGCACGTCGTCGTCGGACAGGCGCGCGAACGACGGGTAGGGCATCGCCGGATACAGACGGCTGCCGTCGGCGCTGATTCCGCGCCGCACCGCGTCGTCGAACTGCCGCAGCGTGTCGTTGCCGATTCCGTGCACGGGATCCGGCGTGATGTTCGGCGCATAGATTGGCCCGAACGGCGAATTCACCGGCTGGCCGCCGGCATACGGTGTGTGGTCCGCTGCATCGTGACAGGCGGCGCAGTCGCCGGCGAGCGCGAGGTAGCGGCCGCGCGCGATTGTCGCGGCATCGGCGCTCGCGGCCGCGGCGGCAACCACGGGGCGGCGGCCGGCGGAAGCCGCCGATGCGGATGAAGCAGATGTCGGGGACGCAGCCGATGAAGCAGGCTCGGCGTCCGACGACGTAGCCGAAGCCGGGGCGGCTGCCGTGTCACGCCGCTGTGCCAGCCGCGGATCGCGGTTCACGCGGGCCGACATCGACGCGCCGGCATCGGCTCCCGACGCGCGTATCCGCACGAAACGCCAGCCCGACGCCGGCTCGGGCGCCTCGGTCGCCGACGCGGCTTCGGCCGCATTGCCGGCGGACGCTGCGTGGTCGTCTTGCCGCAAGTCGCATGCGCACAGCGCGGCGCATACGGCGAGCGCGACGCTCGCGCGGCGGCGGCGAGCGACGCGCGCGGCGAACGAAATACACGAAGCGAACGAGATCAACGCCATGGACTGCACGGCCCCACGAAAGCGGTGACGATCCCGGTAAACACGAGACCGATCACGAACCCGAGCGCGGCGAGCATCCCGCAGCGCGCGAGGAACCGCGTGCTGTCGTCGCGCGTCGCGGCCTGCACGTTCGTGTCGTGCCTGCGCTGCCACGTGCGCACGAGCCAGGCGGCGAATGCCGCCGCCAGCGCGAACGCGCACGCGGCGATCAGCGCGAGCCACACGCCTACGTGCGCCCAGCGCGGCACGGCCTGCGCGACGCCGAGCGGATAGCATGCGGTCGACGCGAGCGTCTCGGATGCCAGCATCTGCGCGAACCACAGTGCGGGCGCGCCGATCAGGCCGCCCGCGATTGCGAGCAGGGGCGTCCATGAGCGTCGCGCGCCGTTCATCCCGCGCTCCTGAGCCAGTACGGCGATACGTATAGCGCCGTGAAGATGAACAGCCACACGATGTCGACGAAGTGCCAGTAGAGCCCGCCGACCGTCAGCGCGACGCGCCGTTCGCGGCCGAAGAAACCGGCGGCGGTCCACCCGGCGAGCAACGCGAGAATGACCAGGCCGGCTACCACGTGCGCGAGGTGGAAGCCGGTGATCGTGAAGTACAGACTGCCGTACAGGTGTGCTGTCGGTCCGTACGGATGGTCATGCCACTCGTGCAGTTGAACGAGCGCGAACGCGACGCCGAGCAGCAGCGCGACGGCGAGCGCGGCCACCGCGCGCCGGCGCCGCCCGGCTTTTACCGCGCGCTCCGCGAGCCATACGAACACGCTGCTCGACAGCAGCACGACCGTGTTGCCGGCCGCGAGCCCGATCTTGGGCATCCCTTCGGGCGGCCATCGCGCGGCCGTTTGCGACTGCAGGTAGAAATAGCAGAACAGCAGGTAGCCGAACAACCCGGCCTCGGTCACGATCAGCGTGATGACGCCCCACCAGCCGCTCGCGCGTTCGCCGCAACTGCCGACCGGCAGCGGTTCGATGCACGCGACCGGCGCGCCGGACGGCGCGCTCGCCGAGCCCGGTTCATCCGGATGCGGACCGGCGGCTGCCGACGGCGCCTGCGTGGCGTCGCGGGCCGGCAGGCGTGCGCGTTGTCCGAGCGTGCGACGCGGCCACAGCCACACGGCGGTCCCGATCGCGCAGCCGGCGACGGCCGCGCACACGAGCGTCGGCGAGCGCGCCAGCATCGCAGCGAACACGGCGGTCGCGAGCAGCGCGAGCACGAACGGCACGCAGCTGTCTTCGGGCATCTTCAGGATTGCGCTCGGCGTCGCCGCGAGCGGCGTGACCGCGAGCGCCTCGCGCCCGTCGGCGAGCCGGTAGCCCACGCGCATGCTGGTGCGCATCGGATCGTCGCGCGTTTCCCACAGCGGGTGCCGCGACGCGACGAGCGGCAGCACCGCGAAGTTGTACACGGGCGTCGGCGACGCGACCGACCATTCCAGCCCGGCGCCGCCCCACGGATTCTCGCCGGCGCGGGCGCCGCGCCGCGCGCTGACGAGCGCGTTGACGACGAACATCACGATGCCGATGCCGAACACGAACGAGCCGATCGTCGTCAGCAGGTTCGACGTGTCCCAGCCCATTCCGGACGGATAGGTGTAGATGCGGCGCGGCATCCCGAGCAGTCCGGACACGTGCATCGGGAAGAAGCCGAGGTTGAAGCCGACCAGCACGACCCAGAACGTGAGCCGGCCGAAGCGCTCGTTCATCATCCGCCCGGTGAATTTCGGGAACCAGTACGTGACACCCCCGAGCACCGGGAACACGTTGATGCCGAGCAGCACGTAGTGCAGGTGCGCGACGACGAAATACGTGTCGGTCAGCTGCCAGTCGAGCGGCACCGCTGCCGTCATCACGCCCGATACGCCGCCGATCACGAACATCAGCACGAAGCCCGCGAAATACAGGAACGGCGTGCGGAACACGGGGCGCCCTGTCCAGATCGTCGCGAGCCACGCGAACACCGCGACCGCGCTAGGGATCGAGATCAGCATGCTCGCCGCGCCGAAGAACGCGAGCGCGAGCGGCGCGATGCCGGTCGCGAACATGTGGTGGACCCACACCTCGAAGCCGATCAGCATCGTCGCGACCGTCGATACCGCGACGGCTTCGTATGCGACGAGCGGCCGCCGGCAGAAGGTCGGCAGCGCGTCCGACACGATCCCCATCGCGGGCAGCACGACGACGTAGACCCACGGGTGCGCGAACATCCAGAACAGGTGCTGCCACAACAGCGGCCGCCCGCCGTTCGCGACGTCGAAGAAGTGCGTGCCGGCATTGCGGTCGAGCCACAGCAGCAGGAACGCGAGGCTCACGGACGGCACCGCGACGAGGTTCGCGACCGATGCGGTGAGCGTGCCCCAGACGATGATCGGCAGGCGGTCGATCGACATCCCGTGCGCGCGCATGCGCAGCAGCGTGACGACGAAGTTGGCGGCGCCGCCGGTCGTCGAGATGCCGAGCAGGATCATGCCGAGCGCGTAGATGTCGATGTTCGCGCCGGCGCTGTAGTCGAGCGACGTGAGCGGCACGTAGTTGAACCAGCCGCCGTCGGGCACCGCGCCGAGCGGAAAGCTCGCATACAGGAACAGGCCGGCGAACAGGAACGTCCAGTAGGAAAACGCGTTCAGCCTCGGGAATGCCATGTCGCGCGAGCCGAGCATCAGCGGCCACAGGTAGTTCGCAAAGCCGGACAGCACGGGCAGCGCGTACAGGAAGATCATCGTGACGCCGTGCATCGTGAACAGCGAGTCGTACTGCGCGGGCGTGAGCACGGTCGCATTCGGCCGCGCCAGCTGGATGCGCATCACGAGCGCCTCGACGCCGCCGAGCAGCAGGAACGCGAACGCGGTGACGATGTAGCGCAGCCCGATTCGCTTGTGGTCGACCGTGCCGAGCCAGCCGCGCCATCCGGGTTCCGATTCCCACAGCGCGGCCAGTTCGCGCTCGTGCGCGGAGCCCGGCGGTGCTTCACCGAGGTCGGGCACGCGGCTGAGCGGAGCAGGCATGTTGCGGGCAACGGCCATCGTCATCCTCCGTTCAGTGCAGCGTTGCGAGATAGGCGGCGAGATCGTCGGCGTCGCGCGGCGCGAGCGCGAACGACGGCATCAGCGTCTGCGGCTTGATCTGCTGCGCATGCGCGATCCAGCGCCGCAGGTTGTCGGGCGTGTTGTCCAGCGTGCCGGCCGCGAGCAGCCGGCGCGTCCCGAGATGCGACAGGTCGGGCCCCGCGTCGCCGGCCGCGTCGGTGCCGCGCACCGCGTGGCAACCCGCGCAGCGCGTCGCGAACACGTGCCGGCCGCGCCGCTCGGCGCCGGCCGCGGGCGAGGGCGCCGGCTGCCGCTGCGCGGCGAGCCACGCGCGAAACGCGTCGGGCGGCTCGGCCACGACCTCGAACGCCATGTGCGCGTGCTGCGCGCCGCAGTACTGCGAGCACTGACCGCGGTATACGCCCGGCCGATCGGCCTGCAGCCACTGATGATTCGTCTGGCCGGGAATCGTCTGCGTCTTGCCGGCCAGTTGCGGGACCCAGAACGCGTGGATCACGTCCGCGCTTTTCAGTTCGACCGCGACGGGTTCGCCGACCGGGATATGGATTTCGTTCGCGGTGACGAACGCGGTGCCGCCCGCGTCGTCCGGATAGCGGACGGCCCACCACCAGTCGTGCGCGATCACGACGATCGTGAGCGCGGGCGGGCGCGGCGGCGACGCCACGGCGCCGAGCACGCGCAGCATGTAGACGAGTGCGCCGAACAGCAGCACGATCGAGATCGCGGAGCCGATCATCACGATCGCCAGCCCGCTGTCGTGGCCGCCGCCCGCGTGCGCGCGGCGGCGAAACGTCGCGATCAGCAGCAGCACCGCGATCGCGATGCACACGAACGTGCACAGCGCGAGCAGCGCCCAGCCGAGCACGAACACCGGCCGCGCAGCCGGGCCCGCCGCATGCGCGACGTAAGCGAGCGGCAGCGACCCGCCCGTTGCGTCGGGCTCGCTGGCCGCGCGCGCGGCCACGGGGGCGGCGACGCACGCGATCGCGGCGAGGTGAACGATACGGCGCGCTTTCATGAGCGTCAGGACGGGCAACACGGCTCCTTGCCGGATTCGGCGGCGTGACGACAGCCGTTCGCCGCGCAGCAATTTCCGTGCGCGAACGGCGCGGCCATCGCGGCCCGGGCGTGGCCCATGCCGCGCGCTGCGCGTTACAGCCGGCTTGTAAATTTGGCGACCGTTCAGGGCCCGCCCGGACCACGGTGCGAGGCACATCGCTTGCTACGCCGAATCGTGTTCCGGCACGCCGTTCGGGGAATGCCCCGGGGGCGTGCCGCCCACCGCGAGAAAAACCGGAGGAATCGACCGTGAAGACCGTCGCGATCACGGGTGCGAGCGCCGGCGTCGGCCGCGCTACAGCCCATGCGTTTGCGCGGCGCGGCGCGAACGTCGCGCTGCTCGCGCGCGATCTGCGCGCGCTGCACGACACCGCGTGCGAAGTGCGCGCTTATGGCGTCGAGGCGTTGCCGATCGCCGTCGACGTCAGTGACGCCGCCGCGCTCGACGCCGCCGCCGAGCGCATCGAGAGCGAGCTCGGCCCGCTCGACGTGTGGGTCAACAATGCGATGGTGACGGTGTTCGCTCCGTTCGACGAGATCGCGCCGGAAGACTACGCGCGCGTGACCGAGGTCACTTATCTCGGCTGCGTGTACGGCACGCGGGCGGCGCTCGCGCGGATGGCCGCGCGCAATCGCGGCACGATCGTGCAGGTGGGCTCCGCGCTCGCGTACCGGTCGATTCCGCTGCAGGCGCCGTACTGCGGTGCGAAACATGCGATTCGCGGCTTCACCGACGCGCTGCGGTGCGAGCTGCTGCATGCGCACAGCCGCGTACGCGTGACGATGGTGCAACTGCCGGCGATCGACACGCCGCAGTTCGACTGGGCCGAATCCGTGTTGCCGCACGCCCCGCGTCCGGTCGCACCCGTCTATGCGCCCGAAGTGGCCGCTGACGCGATCGTGCAGGCGGCGCGCCATCCATGCCGCGAGCGCTGGGTCGGCTGGTCGTCGCTCGCAGCGATCATCGCGAACGGGCTCGCGCCCGGCTGCTTCGACCGCTATCTCGCGCACACGGCGGTGCGCGGCCAGCAACGCGCGGAGCCCGCCGGCCCGCGCGAATCGAACCTGTGGCATACCGTGCCGGGCCATCATGCGACGCGCGGCGCGTTCAGTTCGGAAGCGCGCCGCAGCGGCGCCGAGGCCGGCCTCGGCGCGTCGCGCGCGCTGGCGTTCGGCGCGATCTGCGCGGTGCTCGCGGCCGGTTTCGTCGCCGCGCGCAAGCTGAACCGGTGAGCGCGATGCGGATCGAGGATTACGCGCTGATCGGCGACGGCCGCAGCGCCGCGCTCGTCGCGCTCGACGGCAGCATCGACTGGCTGTGCTGGCCGGACTTCGACTCGCCGCCATGCTTCGCCGCGCTCGTCGGCACGCCCGACAACGGCCGTTTCCGTATCGCGCCGCGCGAGCCGGACGCTCGCGCGACGCGCCGCTACCTGCCCGGCACCGCGGTGCTCGAGACGACGTTCGAGACCGCGTCGGGCTGCGCCGTCGTGATCGACTGGATGAGCTGGGCCGCGCCCGACCCGTGCCTGATTCGCAGCGTGCGCGGCGAGCGCGGCACGGTCGAGTTCGACGTCGATCTCGGCGTGCGCTTCGACTACGGCCACGCGCTGCCGTGGTGCCGCCGCCTCGGCCGGCGCTGGCGGATGATGACGGGCGGCGACGCGATGTGGCTCGATACCGACGTGCACCTCGACGTGCGCGACGACCGGCTCGTCGGCACGCACCGGATCGACGCGGGCGACCGTGCGGATTTCTGCATCAGCTATGCGCGTTCGTTCGACCGGCCGCCGTCGGTGCCCGACTCGTACGCGTCGCTGCGCGACACGCAGGCGTTCTGGCGCGTCTGGTCGAAGTGCAATGCCGCGGAAGGTCCGTATCGCGACGCGATCGAGCGCGCACTGATCACCGTGAAGCTGCTGTCGAGCGTGCGCACGGGCGGCATCGTCGCGGCGCCGACGAGCTCGCTGCCCGAACGCTTCGGCGGCGTGCGCAACTGGGATTACCGGTTCTGCTGGCTGCGCGACGCGAGCTTCACGCTGCGCGCGCTGGTGCGCTGCGGCTACCGCGAGGAGGCTGCGCGCTGGCGGGACTGGCTGGTGCGCGCTATCGCGGATCATCCTGCGCAATTGCAGGTGCTGTACGCGGCCGACGGCGGCCGGCGCGCGGACGAATGGACGGCCGCGCACCTGGCCGGTTACGAAGGCGCGCGGCCGGTGCGCTTCGGCAACGCGGCGGCCGAACAGCTGCAGCTGGACGTATACGGCGAGGTGCTGGCCGCGCTGTACCAGGCGCGCCGGCACGGGTTGCCGCCGGACGACGATGCATGGACGCTGGAGCGGCGGCTGCTCGACCATCTCGCGACGATCTGGCGCGAGCCGGACGAAGGTATCTGGGAGGTGCGCAGCGGCCGGCACCCGTTCACGTCGTCGAAGGTGATGGTGTGGGCCGCCGTCGAAAGTGCGTATCGCTCCGCGCGCGCGTTCGGCCATCACGCGCCGCTCGACGAGTGGCGGCGCTGGGCCGGCACCGTGCGCGCGGATGTGCTCGCCCGCGGTTATCACCCGAAGCTGGGCCGATTCGTCGACCGCTACGACGGCGACGGACTCGACGTCAGCCTGCTGCTGATTCCGCTGACCGGGATGCTCGATGCGTCGGATCCGCGCGTCGCGGCGACGGTGGCCGCGATCGAGCGCGAGCTGCTCGAGGACGGCCTGCCGTTCCGTTACCGGCCGCCGCGTTTCAGGGATGGATGCGAAGGCAACGAGGGTGCGTTCGTCGCCGCCGGCTTCTGGCTCGCGCAGGTGTACCGGATGCAGGGGCGCGACGCCGACGCCCACGCGTTGTTCGAGCGGCTGCTCGGCCTGCGCAACGACGTCGGGCTGCTGTCCGAGGAGTACGACGTGAAGGCGCGGCGCATGTGCGGGAATTTTCCGTTCACGCTCGCGCAGGTCGGGCTGGTCAACGCGGCGCTCGCGCTGCAGGGCGACGGGCGCGACGACGTCGATATCGGCTGACGTGCCGCGCTGGACAACACGCCGGGGCAGCACGGCACGATGCACGCTGGCGCCGCGCCGTGCCGTGCCGGCCGTCGTGCGCTACGACTCGTGCTTGCCTCCCTTGCCGCCGTGCTCGCCGTTGCCCGGCAGCACGGCCGACAGCACCTGTCGCGCGGTCTCGACGATCACGTTCGCTTCGCGCGGGTCGCCCTTCATCAGCGATTCGGCGAAATGCTTCGCCTGCTGCAGCGTCACGTGCGGCGGCAGCGGCGGCACCTCCGGATCGCTCTTGACCTCGAGCACGACCGGGCGGTCGGACGCGAGTGCCTCGTCCCATGCGGCACCGAGCTGTTCCGGATCGTCGACGTAGATGCCCTTCAGCCCGAGCAGCGTCGCGAAGCGGTAGTACGGCACGTTCGGAATCTGCTGCGACGCGTCGAGTTTCGGATCGCCTTCCATCACGCGCTGTTCCCACGTCACCTGGTTCAGATCCTCGTTGTTCAGCACCATGCAGATCCAGCGCGGGTCCGGCCATTGCCGCCAGTACTTCGCGACGGTGATCAGCTCGGCCATGTTGTTCATCTGCATCGCGCCGTCGCCGACCATCGCGATCACCGGGCGCACCGGATGCGCGAACTTCGCGGCGATCGCATACGGCACCGCCGCGCCCATCGACGCGAGCCCGCCCGACAACGAGCCCATCATCCCGCGCCGCATCTTCAGGTCGCGCGCGTACCAGTTTGCGCAGGATCCCGAATCGCTCGTCAGGATCACGTCGTCGGGCAACCGTGGCGACAGCTCGGTGAACGCGCGCTGCGGATTCACGCCGCGCCCGGGGCTCGCCTTCGCGGCCGCGCGCGCGGCCAGCGTCTCGTGCCAGTCCGCGTTCCATTTCGCGATCTGGTCGCGCCAACCCGTGTCGTGCCGCTCCTTCAGCAGCGGCAGCAACGCACGCAGCGTTTCGGCGCTGTCGCCGACGAGGTTCACCTCCATCGGATAACGAAGGCTCAGCATGTCGGCCTTCAGGTCGATCTGCACGCCGCGCGCCTGGCCTTCCTTCGGCAGGAATTCCGAATACGGGAAGCCAGAACCGACGACGAGCAGCGTGTCGCATCCGGTCATCAGTTCGTAGCTCGGCTTGGTGCCGAGGAGCCCGATCGAGCCGGTCACCCACGGCAAGTCGTCGGGCAGCGCGGCCTTGCCGAGCAGCGCCTTCGCTGCGCCCGCGCCGAGCCGGTCGGCCACCGCGATCACCTCGTCGGTCGCGCGCAGTGCGCCCGCGCCGATCAGCATCGCGACCTTCTTGCCGGCATTGAGCACATCGGCCGCGCGCTGCAGGTCCTCGGCGTACGGCACGACCTTCGGCGCCGTATAGCCGACGCCCGAGTGCACGGTGCCGTGCGCGCGCTTCGGCGGCGCGTAGTCGAGTTCCTGCAGGTCGTTCGGCAGCACCAGCGCGGTGACCGTGCGCTCGCCGACGGCGATGCGCACCGCGCGATCGACGAGGTGGCGCACCTGGCCCGGCACGACCGCAAGCTGGACGAATGCGCCCGCAACGTCCTTGTAAAGGGCCGGGAGATCGACCTCCTGCTGATAGTGGCCGCCGAGCGCCGCGCGCGCCTGCTGGCCGACGATCGCGAGCACCGGCATGTGATCGAGCCGCGCGTCGTACAGGCCGGTCACGAGATGCGCCGCGCCGGGGCCGGAGGTCGCGACGCACACGCCCAGCTCGCCTGTAAATTTTGCATGCGCCGACGCCATGAAGGCCGCCATCTCCTCGTGGCGCGCCTGGATGAATTCGATCTTGCCCCCGGCCCGGCCGAGCGCGCCGAAGAAGCCGTTGATGCCGTCGCCCGGGTAGCCGTACACGCGCCGCACGCCCCAGTCGTACAGCCGTTCGACGATGAAATCCGCCACTGTCGCCATGCCGTTTCTCCTTGTTTCGGGAAGAGCCGATGAGCCGCGCGGGCGATGGCCTGCGCGGCGCTGCCGGGCGTCGCGCAAGGCGTGTGCCGCGCCGCCGCATCGGGCACGGGCGTTGCACGCAGGCGTTGCAGGCAAAAAGCAGGCAATCCGGAGCACGACGATGGCACTTTCCGCGGCACCGACGATCGACGACGTGCGCGCCCGCGCGTACCGGATACCGACCGACCGGCCCGAAGCCGACGGCACGTACACATGGGACGCGACGACGATCGTCGTCGTCGAGATCGACGCGGGGCCCGTGACGGGGCTCGGCTATACGTACACCGACGCGAGCGCGGCGCCGCTCGCGATGTCGCTGCTGGCCGGCGTGTTGCGAAACCGGCCGCTCGTCGACATCCCGGCCGCCGTCGACGCGCTGTGGCGCGCGGTGCGCAACGTCGGACGGGCCGGTGTCGCGGCAACCGCGATCTCCGCGCTCGACATCGCGCTGTGGGACGCGAAGGCGAAGCTCGCCGGCGTACCGCTCGCGATCCTGCTCGGCCGCCTGCGCGAGTGCGTGCCCGTGTACGGCAGCGGCGGCTTCACGACCTACGACGACGCGACGCTCGCCGCGCAACTCGACGGCTGGCGCGGTGAACGCATCCGCGCGTGCAAGATCAAGATCGGTGCGCCGGACGCCCGCGATCCGTCGCGCGTGCGGGTCGCGCGCGACGCGCTCGGCGCCGACGTCGACCTGTTCGTCGATGCGAACGGCGCGTATGCGGCGCGCACCGCGCTCGCATTCGCGGACTCGGTGGCCGATTGCGCGATCCGCTGGTTCGAGGAGCCGGTCAGCAGCGACGACGTCGACGGCCTGCGGTTCGTGCGCGAGCACGTTGGTGCGCGGGTCGATGTCGCGGCCGGCGAATACGCGTATACGCCCGACGATTTCCGGCGCCTGCTCGAAGGCCGCGCGGTCGACGTGCTGCAGGCGGACGCGACGCGCTGCGGCGGCGTCAGCGGCTTTCTCGCAGCGGCCGCGCTGGCCGATGCGCATCACGTCGACCTGTCCGCGCATTGCGCGCCGGCGCTGCATCGCCAAGTCGGTTGCGTCGCGCCGCGCATGCGTCATGTCGAATGGTTTCACGATCACGTACGGATCGAGCGAATGATGTTCGACGGTGCGCCGACGCTCGTCGACGGCGCACTGGAGATCGACGCCGCGCGCCCCGGGCTTGGCCTCGAATTGCGTGCGGCCGACGTCGAGGAATTCGCGATCTGAATGAATCCGGCGCCCCGGACAACCGTCACGAACAAGGAGGACCGATGCGACACGCCCGACACCGCGCGGCCGAGCACGATACGTTGCTGGCCGATGCCGCGCGCCTGCTGAACCGCAGCGCGCTGCTGCTCGCCGGGTCGGTGCTTGCCGACAGCGGCGTCGAGCACTACCGCGGCACGATCCACAATCGCGCGATGATCGCGCCGCTGGTGGCGTCGACGTTGTCGGTCCTCGCGAGCGTGCACGGCCACGCGGACGACACGCCCGAACGCCACCGGCTGCGCGACGCGGTGCATGTGGCATCGGCTGCCGTGGGCATCGCCGGGTCGGCGTTTCACCTGTACAACGTGACGAAGCGGCCGGGCGGTTTCAGCTGGCACAACCTGTTCTACGGTGCGCCGCTCGGCGCGCCGTTCGCGCTGCTGCTGTCGGGCATGCTCGGCGCGGCCGGCGAGCGGCTGCGGGCGTGCCCGGCCGACGCGCCGCAGCTCGTCGGCTTGCCGGCCGGCCGTGCACTGGCCGGCTTGGTCGCGGCAGGGCTCGTCGGCACGCTCGGCGAAGTCGGATTGCTGCATTTTCGCGGCGCGTTCCAGCATCGCGCGATGTTCATGCCGATCGTCGTGCCGCCGGTGGCCGCGCTGACGGCCGCGCAGCTCGCACTGTCGCGGCCGTCCGCCGACCGGCGTTGGTGCCGCTGGTCGATGCGCGTGACGGCGCTGCTCGGCTTCGTCGGCGTCGCGTTTCATGCGCGCGGCATCGCGCGGCAGATGGGCGGCTGGCGCAACTGGTCGCAGAACGTGCTGTCGGGGCCGCCGCTGCCGGCGCCGCCGAGCTTCACGGCGCTCGCGATCGCAGGCCTCGCCGCGACGGCGCTTGCCGAACGGGAGGCGCGATGAAGCCCGCGAACGACAAGGCGCTCGCGCTGCCGCGCTATTCCGGATACGACGTACTGGCCAAGCGCGACACGCCGTCGTGGAACGATGCGACGCGCCGCGCGATCGACGCACGAATGCGTGTCGCCGCGTCCGCGCCGCGCCATCTCGATGCCGCGCAGTTCGCGACGCTCGACGCGCTGTGCGCGCGCATCGTGCCGCAGCAGCAGGGCGGCGCCAGCACGGTGCCGACTGCCGCGCTGGTCGATGCGCGGCTCGCGGCCGACGAGGGCGACGGCTATCGCGACGCGCGTCTGCCGCCGCTGCGCGCCGCGTGGCATACGGGGCTCGCGGCGCTCGACGCGATGGCGCGCCATGCGCACGATCGCCCGTTCGCATCGCTCGACGCGAAGGCGGCCGATGCGCTGCTGCACGCGGTCCAGCAAGGCCGGGTCGATCGGCAGGTCGAATCGGCGTGGGCCGGCATGGATCCGCGCACGTTCTTCGCGAAGCGCGTACTGATGGACCTGTGCGGCGCGTACTACAGCCATCCGTTCGCATGGAACGAGATCGGCTTCGGCGGGCCGGCGAGCCCGCGCGGCTACGTGCGGATGGATTTCAACCGGCGCGATCCGTGGGAGGCACAAGTGGACGGGGAGGGCGATCGTGATGGCCGCTGACGCATCGTCGTTCGACGGCAGGCCGCGCGGTTGCGACGGCCGTGCACCCGATCCGCTGCGCGTGGGCGGCTGGTCGCCGATGCGGATGTTCCGCGACGACGAGCCGGTCGACTTCGTGATCGTCGGCACCGGCGCCGGCGGTGGCACGCTCGCGTGCCGCCTCGCCGAACACGGGTTCTCGGTCGTCGCGCTCGATGCGGGCGCATGGTGGCGCCCGCTCGAGGAATTCGCATCGGACGAGTCGCATCAGCACAAGCTGTTCTGGACCGACGAGCGCATCTGCGACGGCGCCGATCCGCTGACGCTCGGCACCAACAACAGCGGGCGGGCGGTCGGCGGCAGTACCGTCCACTTCGCGATGGTGTCGTTGCGCTTTCGGCCCGAGTGGTTCCGCTCGCGCACCGCGCTGGGCTACGGCGTCGACTGGCCGCTCGACTGGCGCGAGATGTGGCGCTACTACCGCGAGGTCGAGCAGGCATTGAAGATCAGCGGGCCGGTGCGCTACCCGTGGGGCCCGCCGCGCCCGCGCTATCCGTACCGCGCGCACGAACTCAACGCGGCCGCGCTCGTACTCGCGCGCGGCGCCGAGGCGCTCGGCATCGACTGGACGCCGACGCCGCTCGCGACACTGTCCGCGCCGCGCGGCCGCGCCCATCCGTGCGTGTATCGCGGTTTCTGCATCGCCGGCTGCGCGACCAACGCGAAGCAGAGCGCGCTCGTCACGTGGATTCCGCGCGCGGTCGCGGCGGGCGCCGAAGTGCGCGACCTTGCGATGGCGTTGCGGATCGAGGCGGAAGGCGATCGCGTGACGGGCGTGCATTACCGGCGCGACGGCCGCACGCATTTCCAGCGCGCGCGCAACGTCGTGGTCGCCGGTTATGCGATCGAGACGCCGCGGTTGCTGCTGCTGTCCGCGACCGGACGCCATCCGCAAGGGCTCGCGAACAGCTCGGGTCTCGTCGGCCGCTACATGATGGCGCAACTGAACCAGGCATCGTGGGGAACGATGGACGACGAGGTGCGCTGGTACAAGGGACCGCCGTCGCTGTCGCTCACCGAGCACTGGAATTACGCGGACGAAGGCAAGGATTTCTTCGGCGGCTACTGCTGGATGAGCCAGGGGCCGCTGCCGATCGAATGGGCGCGCAAGATCGCCGGACGCGGGCTGTGGGGCGACGCGCTTAAGTGCGAAATGGCGCGCTACAACTTCCAGGCCGGACTGAAGATCGTCGGCGAGACGCTGCCGCGCGCGGAGAACCGCGTGACGCTCGCCGACGAGCGCGACCCATTCGGGCTGCCGATCGCGCGCGTCACCTATTCGTACGACGACAACGACCGCCGGATGATGCGTCACGCATTCGCGCAGATGGGACGATCGCTCGAAGCCGCCGGCGCGCGCGACATCTGGCACGAGCAGGACGACACCTGCCATCTCGCGGGCACCGCGCGGATGGGCGACGACCCGGCGACGAGCGTCGTCGACGCCGACTGTCGCAGCTGGGACATCCCGAACCTGTGGGTCTGCGACGGTTCGGTGTTTCCGACCGTCGGCGGCGTGAATCCGTCGCTGACGATCCAGGCGATCGCATGCCGCACGGCCGATCGCATCCGCGCGCTTGTCGCGCGCGGCGACGCGCATGCGCGCGCACGCTGGCGATAGGTGACGGCCTTCCACGCACGGCCTGCGGCCGCGCACTTCTCTTTCAACCATCCAGGAGCCACGACATGGACGTTTTCATTCGCCGCCCGGCCCGCGCGATCCGGCGCTGCGCCGCATGCGCGCTGCTGGCCGCGTCCGCGACAGCAGCCGTAGCGCCGGGTTGGGGCCAGCTGCGCCCGCCGGACACCGCGCACGTGCCCGACACGTCGACGCAGGCGTACAAGCGCGCGGATAGCAAGATGATGGACGCGATGGAGGGCGCGCGTTACACCGGCGACGCCGATCGCGATTTCGTGTCGCACATGGCGCCGCATCATCAGGGCGCGATCGACATGGCGCAAGTGGAGTTGAAGTACGGCAAGGACCCGACACTGCGGCAGCTCGCGACGCGCATCATCGCCGCGCAGCGAGACGAGATCGCGCTGATGGAGCGCTGGCAGAAGGAGCATGGCGCGACGCCCTGACCCGCGATCACCGCGCACCGCCGATCGTGGAACGACGATTCGCGGCTGCGTGCCGAGGCGGTACCGCCCGTGCGCGATACCGCGCATCGAAGCCGGAAGGAATCCCATATGGAAATCGATGCATTGCTGTTGTCGCGGTTGCAGTTTGCGTGGGTGATCGCGCTGCATATCCTGCTGCCGGCGTTCACCGTCGGGCTGTCGTGCTACATCGCGACGCTGGAGTTGCTGCACTGGGCGACCGGACGCGACGTGTACGCGCGGCTCTCGCGGTTCTGGTTGCGGATCTTCGCGGTGTCGTTCGGGATGGGCGTCGTGTCGGGCATCGTGATGCCGTTCCAGTTCGGGACGAACTGGAGCCGCTTCGTCGCGGCAACGTCGAACGTGGTCGGCGGGTTCATGGCCTACGAGGTGCTGACCGCGTTCTTCCTCGAATCGGCGTTTCTCGGCGTACTGCTGTTCGGCCGCGCCCGCGTGCCGCGCTGGGCGCATGCGATGTCCGCCGCGATGGTCGCGCTCGGCACGCTGCTGTCGTCGTTCTGGATTCTCGCGGTCAACAGCTGGATGCAGACGCCCGCCGGCTACCGGATCGTCGACGGCCGTTTCTATCCGGACAGCATGCTGTCGGTGCTGCTGAGCCCGTCGTTCCCTTATCGCCTCGCGCATACCGTCACCGCGTTTCTCGTGACGACGGCATTCGTGATACTCGGTGTCGGTGCGCATTACCTGCTGCAACGGCGCGCGGTGGAGGAAAGCCGCGTGATGGTCAGGATGGGGTTGCTGTTCCTGACGATCGCGGTGCCGGTGCAGATCGTGCTTGGCGACGCGCATGGACTCAACACGCTCGAACACCAGCCCACCAAGCTCGCCGCAATGGAGGGGCTGTGGGACACGGGGCGCGGCGTGCGCGCAACGCTGTTCGCGTTGCCGGACGACGCGAACGAGACGAATCGCTTCGAGGTGTCGATTCCGAAGCTCGGCAGTCTGTACCTGACGCACGACTGGAACGGCCTCGTGCACGGATTGAAGGACTGGCCGCGCGACCGGCGGCCGCCTGTCGCGGTCGTTTTCTTCGCGTTCCATCTGATGGTCGGGCTCGGCGTCGTGATGCTGCTGATCGTCGTGCGCGGGCTCACGCTATGGCGCGGCAGACGGCTTTATGAAGCGCGCGGCTGGCTCGCCGCGTGCCGCACGGCCATCCCGATCGGTTTTCTGGCGGTGCTGGCCGGCTGGACGACGACCGAGGCAGGACGGCAGCCGTGGACCGTGTACGGGCTGATGCGCACCGCGGATTCGGTCACGCCGTCGCTGACGACGGGCGATGTCGCGCTGTCGCTCGCGCTGTATGTGATCAGCTACATCGCGATCTTCGGCTCGGGCTTCGTGCTGCTGCGCCGGCTCGTGCGGATCGGCCCGGCCGCGCCCGTGCGCCCGCACGCCGCCGCATCGGAGGACGACGTGTCGGCGCGTTCCGCGCGGCCGCTGTCGGCCGTGTCGGGCAGCGGCGCCGTACCACAGGAGGCGAACGATGAGCGGACTTGATCTCGTACCGCTGTGGGCCGCCGTGCTCGCGCTGTCGGTGCTGATGTACGTGCTGCTCGACGGCTTCGATCTCGGCGTCGGGATGCTGTTCTTCTGGCGCACCGACGAGGCCGAGCGCGACCGGATGATCGCGTCGGTGTCGCCGGTATGGGACTTCAACGAAACGTGGCTCGTGCTCGGCGGCACGCTGCTGCTCGCCGCGTTCCCGGGCGCGTTCTCGGTGATCGTGCCGGGTGTGTATTTCCCCGTGTTGCTGATGTTGCTCGGGTTGCTGTTTCGCGGCGTCGCGTTCGAGTTTCGCGGTGTGACCGGCGCGCGCAAGCGACTGTGGAGCGGCGCGTTCGCGTGCGGATCGCTGGTCGCGACCGCCGCGCAGGGCGCGGTGCTCGGCATGTTCGTGCAGGGCTTCAAGGTCGCCGACGGCCGTTTCGCCGGCACCAGCTGGGACTGGCTCGCGCCGTTTCCGCTGTTGACCGCGGCCGGGCTCGTGGTCGGCTACCTGCTGCTCGGCTCGACATGGCTCGTGATGAAAACCGAAGGGCCGTTGCACGCGGCCGCGCAGCGCGGCGCGCGTCGTGCGCTCGTCGGCGTGATCGTGTTCATCGTCGCGGTCAGCATATGGACGCCGCTCGCCGATCCCCGCATCGCCGCGCGCTGGTTCGCATGGCCGAATCTGCTGTTCTTCTCGCCGGTGCCGGTGCTGACCGCCGTGCTCGCGTGGCTCGCCGAACGGGCGCTGCGGCGCGGTCGCGACGTGTTGCCGTTCGTCGCGTCGATCGGGCTGTTCTTTCTCGGTTTCACCGGGCTGACGATCAGCCTGTGGCCGCACGTCGCGCCGCCGTCGGTTACGTTGTGGTCGGCGGCGTCCGCGCAGATGTCGCAGGAATTTCTGATGATCGGCACCGCGTTCATGCTGCCCGTGCTGCTGCTCTACGTGTGCTGGTCGTATTGGGTGTTTCGCGGAAAGGTGCGCGGCGATGTCGGCTACGAGCACATGTGACGATGCAGCGCGGAGGCGGCAATGGGGAGTGAACGACGCGTGACGAGCGACGCGATAGAAAGCGTCGCCGATTACATGAGCATGATCGGCACCGCGAAGGATGCGACCGCTTCGCGGCTGTTTCGCGGCCAATGCAATGTCGGCTGGCCGCTCGTGCCGAGCATCGCCAGGCAACGCGCGTCGCCCGACGTGGAGGCGCGCATGCTCGACGAGTTCATGCGGCGCGCGCTGCCGCACCTCGACCCGGCGCCGAATCTCGACGCGTGCGACTGGCTTGCGCTCGCGCAGCAGCACGGGATGCACACGCGATTGCTCGACTGGTCGGGCAATGCGCTGGCGGCGCTATGGTTCGCGGTCAGGAACGCGAACGGCACCGGCGACGACGGGGTGGTGTGGTGCCTGTCGTACGACGCGGACGACATCGCGATGGCCGGCGAGCGGCGCGCGCCGCTCGAGGTGACTCGCACGAAGGTGTTTCGGCCGCGTCACGTGATGCCGCGAATCACCGCGCAGGACGGCTGGTTCACGATTCACCGCTACGATGCCGGCGCGCGGCGCTTTCAGCCGCTCGACGAGGATCCCGATCTGGCCGGGCGGCTCACGCGCATCGTCGTGCCGGGCGAGCGCTTTGCCGCGATCCGTCGCCAGCTTGCCGGCGTTGGCGTGAGTATCGGTACGATCTTTCCGGACCTCGACGGCATTGCGCAACTAACGGTCATCCGCTTTTTTCCCGACGACGAGGATACGCATGCGCCGCGATGAGCGCGGCGGTATGGCCTGCGTGTCTACAGGGACGTGAGCGCGCTCATGCCCGGCAGGCGGGTTTGACGTGCCATCCGCATTCGTTGTCCGATCGCCGGGAATGGCTGCGCGCGGCCGGTGGATGCGCCGAGCGCCATCCTTCGGGCATGCCGGGCGAATGCGCAAACCGGGCGATCCATCAAGCGCCAGCGGCCCGCATGACGTGCGGTGCGGGTCAGCCCGCGCGCCGCGCGAACCGATGATTTTTCAAGCGCTTGTCATTTCGGGCGCGTCGCGTTGCCGGGCGACGGGCCGCGGCTGCCGGCCGCCGCGCCCGCGCATCGCCATGCGGCCGAGGAACGGCGCATGCTGCCCGTGACGACGAAGCCCGGCGGTTCCGGGTATCGATTACGGTGCTCACATGACTTCCAGAACACGTTCGAACAACCCGCTGTTGAATCTTGCGGTGGCCGTCGCGTGCGGGGCGGCGGCAATGTATTTCCTCGATCCGGCGTCGGGCAGGCGGCGGCGCGCCTATGTGCGCGACAAGGCCGTTGCCGGCCAGCACGGCGTGGCCCACTACGCGAGCACGCAGGCAAAGCGCGCGGCCGACCGTGCGCGTGGCACGATTGCCGGGCTGCGCGCCGACTGGCTCGCCGGCGACGCGGACGATGCGCAAGTCGCCGAACGCGTGCGCGCCGCGCTGGGCCATCTGGTCGGCCGTCCGCGCGACGTCGACGTGACGGTCGAGCATGGACATGTGCGCTTGAGCGGGCAGGTGGAAGAAGCGGAACGTCATGCCGTCGTCGACGGCGTGGCCGGACTGCGCGGCGTGCAGACCGTCGAGGACGCGATGGGCGCGCGCAGCGAATACAAGGCGCCGCCCGGCAGCCCGATGCACTGACGCTGCGCGGCGGCGTGCCGCGCGGCTGCGGCGCATGTCGGCGGCGCGGCCCCCGGCCGCTGCCGGCCGGCAATTTCCGCTACGGCGCGCGTACGCCGAACGCGGGCATCGACGCCGAGGCCAAATGGTCGCGGCCCGACTACGTTGCGCCGCCCGATGCGGCGCCCCATCCGGAGAAAAGCTGATGGCCGAACGCCTGCCCCACGATGTGACGCCTCCCCAGACAGAGCCCGATGCGCACGACGCGCTCGAACGCCTGCTCGGCAGCCTGCACCGGCACGGTTTCCTGCGCTTCGCAAACGATGTCGTAAGCGCGAACGCGCGCATCGCGGAGGTGCTGGTCGGCGCGCTCGACAAACCCGCCACGCAAAGCGGCGTGCAGAACCTCGCAATGCTGGTGATGGCGTTGTCAAGCATCCCGCCTGAGCAGTTCGGCAAGACGATGTTCGCGGCAGCCGATGCACTGCGTCACGTCGGCGCGTGGGAGCCGTCCGAACACGAGCATGCGGCGCCTGGCGTGAGCGGCGTTTATCGGCTGCTGCACGACGAAGCGTTGTGGGATGCGCTTGCACCGCTGCTCGAAGGGTTGAAGGTATTCGCCCAAGGCCTCGCGCGGGAACCGGAGAAGCCGATCACCGCGTTCAGCGGGAAGCCGACCGACGCGTGACGCGGCTGCCCGCCGACATCTCCTGCGCGTGAATCAGGCTTGCGATCCGCTGCACGATCCGCTGCGTCGGCGCGCTTGCGGGCCAGCGCGATACCGCGTCGAGGTGCGCCCAGCGGCACAATGCGATCTCGTGGCCCGGACACGCACGGCGGCCGGGCGGCAGCATCGCGACGAACACATGATGACGCTTGACGCTGCCGTCCACGTAGAAGAAATAGGCGAGTTCGAGATCGACGAGCCCGGTCTCCTCCCGCAATTCGCGATGCGCGGCGTCGAGCGCCGATTCCCCGCGCCGGATCACGCCGCCGGGCAGCGTCCATCGCGACGTCGGCCGGCGTGCGACCAGCAGCACGCGATTGTTGCGGTGGCACACGATCGTCGCGCGCTCCTTCGCGAGCGGGGCCAAAGGCACCGCGCGCACGGGGAAGTCGGACGGGTCGGGGAGTGTCATGCCGGGCAGGCGGCGAAGAAGTGCGAGGTCCATGGCGACTGCTGTCGCAACCGGCGTGCCCGCGCGCGGCTGCCCGCCGTCCCGTCTCGTTGCGCGACGGCGGGCCGCGCTGCGCGCCGCGCATTCACGCGGCGCACGGGCGCTCAGGGCTTGGCTGGCGGCGTGTTGCCCGGCGACGCGGCGACGCTGTCGCGTGGCGCGCCTGCGCCCAGCTCGGCGCCTGTCACCGGATCGCAACGCGGGTCGGACGCGAGTCGCCGCGCCATTGCTTCGAGTGCCTGCGACTGCTGCGGCTCGACCGTGCCCTTCGCGGCGCCGTCGCCGCCATCAACCGCCGGCTCGCCGCGCCGCAGCGACAGCGAATCGCCGCGATTCCACGGGCCCGGCACCGGCTCGCCATCCTGCATCCGGAAGTACACGCGGTCGTACGGGGGCTTCGGCGGCAGCTTGCCCGGCGGGAAATTGCCGGTGATCGCATACAGCGCCTTCTCGAACGAGACCTGATGCGAGACCTCGCGCGTCATCAGGAAACCCAGTGCGTCGCGGATGCCCGGATCGTCCGTCACGTTGATGAGCCGCTCGTAGATGATCTTCGCGCGCGCTTCGGCCGCGATGTTCGAGCGCAGGTCGGCCGTCGGTTCGCCGATCGTGTCGATGTACGCGGAGGACCACGGCACGCCGCCCGAATTGGTCAGCGGCGCGCCTGCGCCGTACAGCACCTGCGTCACGTGGCTGTCGTTGCCCGCGCCGTGCAGCTTGCGGTAGAGCTCGGCCTGTTCGTCGACGGCTTCGGCGAGCTCGCCCTTCGCGCCGCGGTTCAACATCGCGGCCATCGAGCCGATGACTTCGAGATGGCTCAGTTCCTCGGTCGCGATGTCGAGCAGCATGTCCTTGCGACCGGGATCCTCCTCGGTGATCGCTTGCGTGAAATAGCGCATCGCGGCCGCGAGTTCGCCCTGCGGCCCGCCAAACTGTTCGAGCAGCAGGTTGGCAAGCCCCGGATTCGGCGCGCCGACGCGCACCGTGTACTGAAGCCGTGTGTTGTGGATGAACATGAATCCTCCGTTGAAGAAGTGGACGGCACCTGCGACGCAGGCAGAGCACGACGCGCGCCCATAGTGACGGCGTCGTGCGTTGCGAATGCACGCTTGCTTCCGTGCGCGCTGCGGCCGACGGGTCTGCGCCCGTGCGCATGGGCGAACGGGCGCCGGCCCCGCATCGGCGATGCCTGCATGCGACGCATCCGTCCGCGATTTTTCAACGCGTTGTCATTTCTGCCGGGGGCCTGCGCGCTCGTCATCGGCGAGCCGGACTGGCGCTCGTCGTCGCGCCGTCCGGCGACGTGCGATGTTGCTGCGTGTCGGATTGCTGCGACGGCTGTCGGCCGTCGGGTGTCTGCCGCTTGCCTTCGGCGGGATCGTGCGCGCTACGCGGCGGCGGCGTATCCGTGCCGCGACGCTTGCCTTCGGGGCCGGGTGTGCTGTCGCCGCGGTCCTGTCCTTGCGAATCGGTGTCGAGCGAAGTCGATCGTGTCATCGGGCGAGTGTCCTGTCGTGATGAGGGGCGCAAGCGCGACGCATCGGGCGTGCCGCCGCATGCGGGCGGCGCTTCGCACCACGACATGCCCGCCGGGCGCGACGTTTGCTTGCTCGCCCGCCCGAGGCCGGCGCGTGCAATGGCGCACGCGGTCCATGCCCGGGAGAATCTTCGATGTCCGATGCGACCCTGTTCCCTTTGTCCGTTCGTGAGCAATTGCGCGTGGTGTTCCGGCGTGCGTTCACGCCCGGGCAGCGCGGTGCGCAGGCGCGGAAAACCGACTTCGTCTGCTTCCCGGCACGCGCGGAACCGGCATTTGCAGCAGCCGGCCTGCCGGGCGGGCTCGCGCCGTCAATCGCCGTCGCGCGCGCGGGCGATGGCGGTGCCGACGGCGGCAGCGGCGGCAGCACCGGACAACGCCACCAGGACGACCGCGACACCGACGCGCCCGGCGGTGGCGGAGGCGACGGCCATCCGCACGACGATCGCGGCGGCCGCACCGGCGGCGATGGCGATGGCGACAACGGTGAAGGCGAGCGCAAGCGGCCCGGCAAGAAGCCGTTGATCATTCTGGGCGCGGTGCTGTTCGTGCTGGTGATCGCGGGGCTCGTGTGGTGGCTCATGACGCGCGATCAGGAAAGCACCGACGATGCGTATACCGACGGCAACGCGGTGGCCGTCGCGCCGCACGTGTCCGGCTATGTGACACGGCTCGCGGTCGACGACAACACCTTCGTGCATCGCGGCGACGTGATGGTCGAGATCGACCCGCGCGACTACCGCGCGCAGGTCGACGCGGCGCGCGCGCAACTCGGCCTCGCTCAGGCCCAGCTCGACGCGGCGCGCGTGCAGCTCGACATCGCGCGCGTGCAGTATCCGGCGCAGTACCGGCAAGCGCGCGCGCAGATCGAGTCGGCGGAAGCTGCGTACCGTCAGGCGCTTGCCGCGCAGGAACGGCAGCGCGCGGTCGATGCGCGCGCGACGTCGCAACAGGCGATCGACGCGGCCGACGCACAGCGTGCGAGCGCCGATGCGAACGTCGCGATGGCCCAGGCGCAGGCGCGTACCGCGAGCCTGGTCCCGCAGCAGATCCGGCAGGCCGAAACGGCCGTCGAGGAGCGGCGCCAGCAGGTGCTGCAGGCGCGTGCGCAACTCGATACGGCCGACCTGAATCTGTCGTACTGCGAACTGCGCGCATCGTCAGACGGCTGGGTCACGCGCAGGAACGTGCAACTGGGCTCATACCTGCAGGCGGGCGCGTCGATCTTCTCGATCGTCACTCCGCGCGTCTGGATTACCGCGAACTTCAAGGAGTCGCAACTGGAGCGGATGCGTATCGGCGATCGCGTCGACGTGTCGGTCGACGCGTATCCCGATCTGGACCTGCACGGCCACGTCGACAGCATCCAGCTCGGCAGCGGTGCGCGCTTCTCCGCATTCCCGCCCGAGAACGCGACCGGCAACTTCGTGAAGATCGTGCAGCGCGTGCCCGTGAAGATCGTGCTCGACGGCGCGCTGCCGAACAATCCGCCGCTCGGTCTCGGCTTGTCGGTCGAACCGACCGTGCACCTGAAATGACCGGCCACCGCGCGATGGCCCGCCATCACCGGAGCGATCCGATGCCTGACATCCATACGCCCGCCTCGTCACACGGAGCCCGCCCATGAACCGCCCGCCCGACCGCCCGGCATCGTCCGGCGGCGGCGCCTGGCGGCCGGCCGCGAATCCGTGGGTCGTCGCGATCGTCGTCACGCTTGCCGCATTCATGGAAGTGCTCGACACGACGATCGTCAACGTCGCGCTGCCGCATATCGCGGGCACGATGTCGGCGAGCTACGACGAGGCAACCTGGACGCTCACGTCCTATCTCGTCGCGAACGGCATCGTGCTGCCGATTTCGGGTTTCTTCGGGCGTCTGCTCGGCCGCAAGCGCTACTTCGTGCTGTGCATCGCCGCGTTCACCGTGTGCTCGTTCCTGTGCGGCGTCGCGACCAATCTCGGCGAACTGATCGTGTTCCGCGTACTGCAAGGGCTGTTCGGCGGCGGGCTGCAGCCGAACCAGCAATCGATCATCCTCGACACGTTCCCTCCCGAACAGCGAAACCGTGCGTTCTCGATCTCGGCGATCGCGATCGTCGTCGCACCGGTGCTCGGGCCGACGCTCGGCGGCTGGATCACCGATCATTTCTCGTGGCGCTGGGTGTTCCTGCTCAACGTGCCGATAGGCGCGCTGACCGTGCTCGCGGTGATGCAGCTCGTCGAGGATCCGCCGTGGCGGCGCGGCGCCGAGCGGGGGATATCGGTCGACTATATCGGCATCGGGCTGATCGCGATCGGGCTCGGCTGCCTGCAGGTCATGCTCGATCGCGGCGAGGACGAAGACTGGTTCGGCTCGAACTTCATCCGCATCTTCGCGGCGCTGTCCGCACTCGGGTTGATCGGCGCGACGTTGTGGCTGCTGCACACGAGGAAACCGGTGGTCGACCTGTCGTGCCTGCGCGACCGGAATTTCGCGCTTGGCTGCGTGGCGATCGCGACGTTCGCGGCCGTGCTGTACGGCAGCGCGGTGATCGTGCCGCAGCTCGCGCAGCAGCACCTCGGCTATACGGCCACGCTCGCGGGCCTCGTGCTGTCGCCCGGCGCGCTGCTGATCACGATGGAGATCCCGATCGTGAGCCGCCTGATGCCGCACGTGCAGACGCGCTATCTGGTCGGCTTCGGTTTCGTGCTTCTGGCGTGCGCGCTGATCTATTCGCGGATGCTGGTGCCGGACATCGACTACAAGCACCTGGTAATGATCCGCTGCGCGCAGTCGCTCGCGATCGGCTTCATGTTCGTGCCGATCACGACGCTTGCGTATCTGACCGTGCCGCGGCGGCTCAACGACGACGCGTCCGCGCTGTTCACGATGTTCCGCAACGTCGCGGGCTCCATCGGCATCTCGGTGTCGACCGCGCTGATCCGCGAGCGCACGCAGGCGCGCCTGGCGCACCTGTCCACGCACATGTCGCCGCTGTCCCAGAACTTTCAGGAGGCGCTGCAAGAGAATGCCCGCACGATCGGCGCGCTGTCGGGCGCGCCGCCGCCGGCCGCGCTACAGACCGCCACCGGCCGGCTGTACGAGACGTTCATCTCGCAGGCGACGATCCTCGCGTATATCGACGTGTTCGCGATCCTCGCGGTGTTCTGCGCGTGCAGCATTCCGCTGACGTTCCTGTTCTCGCCGGTGAAGGCCGCTCGCGGCGCGGGAGGGCATTGACGATGACGAAGCATCGACAGCGCGCTCGGCGCCGCGGGCATGCGCGGCAAGCACGCGGTCTCGCCGCGATGCTCGCGGTGTGCACGGCACTCACGGGCTGCACCGTCGGGCCGGATTTCAAGCCGCCGCACGCCGAGGTGCCGGCGAACTGGCATGATCTGCAGGCGCCGACATCGGCGGCTTCAGGCGCATCGGCGGCATCGACGCCCGGCGCATCCGCGCCATCGTCGCCGGTGACCAGCGCAGATCCCGACCCGCGCTGGTGGCGGGTGTTCGGCGACCCGCTGCTCGACCGGCTCGTCGAGCGCGCCGCGCATGACAACCTCGACGTGCAGGCCGCCGTGCTGCGTATCGCGCAGGCGCGGGCGCAGGTGCGCGCGGCCGCCGCGCAGGGCTTGCCCAACGTGCGCGCGAGCGCGAGCTACCAGCGCGAGCAGTTGGGCCTGAAAGGCCTCATTGAGGAACAGGGCATCGACCAGCGCGTGGACCGTCTCGGCGCACCGGGTTCGCCGCTCGACCGATACGGTCCGGGCACCGGTGCGAGCGTGCAGCAGGGCGCTCGGGGCGCAATCGATGCCCTCGAGGCGCCGGTCAACCTGTGGCAGGCCGGATTCGACGCTTCGTGGGAACTCGACCTGTTCGGGCGTGTGCGCCGCTCGGTCGAATCGGCCGGCGCGCAGGCAAGCGCGGCGGTCGCGAGCCGTGACGACGCACTGTTGTCGCTCGAGGCCGAAGTCGCGCAGACCTATCTGCAACTGCGCGGCGCCGAAGCGCAGCGCGCGCTGGCCGACGAACTCCAGCGCGCGCAGCGCGATTTGCTCGACCTCACGCGCGAGCAGGCCGTGCACGGCCTTGCGAGCGACCTCGATGTACGCAGCGCCGACGCGCGGCTCGCGCAGATCCGCGCGCAGCTGCCGCAATTCGACCAGCAGATCGCGTTGCTTCGCAATGGCCTCGCGTACCTGGTCGGGGGGCCGCCGGGTGCGCTTGACGACTGGCTCGACGTGCCGCGCGCATTGCCGGGCGTGCCGCCCGCCGTGCCGGTCGGACTGCCGTCGACGCTCGCGCGGCGGCGGCCCGATATCCGCCGCGCGGAGGCCGACCTGCATGCGGCGACCGCCGATGTCGGCGTCGCCGTCGCGCAGTTCTATCCGGACATCTCCCTGACGGGGCAGGTCGGCCTGCGCGCATCGCACGTTCGCGAACTCGCGCACTGGTCCCATCTGTTCTACGCGTTCGGGCCGGCCGTGTCGCTGCCGATTTTTTCGGGCGGGCAACTGGTGTCGAACCTGCGGCTGTCACGGGCGCGGCAGGCCGAAGCGGCGCTGGCGTACCGGCAGGCGGTGCTCGTCGCGCTGCGCGACGTCGACAATGCGCTGGCTGTCTATCGCACCGACCAGACGCGCGCGGCGGCGCTCGACGACGCGGTGACGGCCGAGCGCAGCGCGCTGGACCTCGCGCGCGATCGTTACCGGAAGGGGTTGTCGCCGTTTCTCGATGTGCTCGACGCCGAGCGGCAATGGTCGGAGGGGCGGCAGCAGGCGGTGCAGGGCGCGTTGCAGACGACGACCGATCTGGTCGCGCTGTACAAGGCGCTGGGTGGCGGCTGGCGAACGAGCGGCCCTGCGCCGGGAGCGGCTACGGTCGGGGCGACGTCGCCGTCGCAGACGGTCCACGCACCTTAGCCGCGACGAAGTGACCGGCGCGCGAGGCCGCGCTTACCGGCACGCGCGCGAAAACAGCAGTGAATCCGCGTCGTTGAAGCGAATCCGCACCGGATCGACATACCCGGCCTTCTGCGCGACGCGTATCGACGCGACGTTGGTCGGTGCGATCAGGCACACGCTGCGCTCGAACCGGTGCTGCATATCGAGCCAGCCGAGCGCATGCGACAACGCTTCGATGGCATAGCCCTTGCCGTGCGCCCAGCTGGCGAGCGCCCAGCCGGCCTCCGGCACGCCGCGAATCGACGGCTCGACTGCACGGTGGAAATCGGCGAAACCGAGATCGCCGACGTAGCGGCCCGACGCCTTCTCGCGAATCGCCCAGTAGCCGTAGCCGAGCAGCGGCCACAGCCCGCGATACGCGAGCAGTCGCATCCACGAGTCGCGTGGCGCCGACGGCTTGCCGTTGAAGATGTGCG
Source organism: Burkholderia diffusa (assembly GCF_001718315.1). Classification (NCBI taxonomy): domain Bacteria; kingdom Pseudomonadati; phylum Pseudomonadota; class Betaproteobacteria; order Burkholderiales; family Burkholderiaceae; genus Burkholderia; species Burkholderia diffusa. The sequence continues at coordinate 245,618 of NZ_CP013364.1, forward strand.
CGACGACGGCCGGCTCGGCCCACATCGCCGCGAGCGCGTCGAAGTCGCCGAGCGGGTGGCCTTCGAGGGTCAGGCGGGGGGTATCGAGAACCGGCGGAGACGTGACGGGCGGCAGGGCGCTGGGTGTCATCGGGCGTTCCATGAAGAAATGGAAGGCGGCGCAATGCACCGCGCTTGGGTCCCGTACGATACCGCGGAAACCGCGGTGCGGCCGCAAATCCCCGTCTGCAGCGGGGAATGCGACCGCATCGTCCGGCCTGCCGCCGTCCGACGATTCAGGCGCGAGCCGGCGGCCTCATGGCGGCGTCGCGCCCGTGCCCGGCGATTTCTACTTGCGGCTCTTCAGGAAGCTGCGCCCGTGCGCGGTGATCGACGCGCCGGATCGGCCGTTCGCGGCCTGGCTGACGAAGCCCGCGCCGACGAGTTCCTGCTCGACCGACCAGCCGAGTGCCGGCGCATCGCGGCCGTAGCGGACATCGGCGAGGCGCTCGAGCGCCCAGATCGCGGAGGCTGACAGGTTGGGGGTGTTGGACGTGACGTTGTCGTTCATCGCTTCCTCGGAGAGTGGTGATTCGGAGTGAACGGCACGAGGCCGTGGGATCGGGCTGACGCAGCGTCAGCCTGCCTGCAGCAACGGCAGCAGCGCCTGGAGCGCGGCGTCTTCGTCGGGGCCGGTGGCGAGCACCTGCGCCGACGTGCCGCCATGCATCTGTAGCGCCGCGATGGCCGTCGCGTCCTTCGCGCTGCCGCTGAGCCCGTTGGCCAGCAGCAGGATGTCGCTTTCGAAGCGGTGTGCCGCCGCGACGATCGCATCACGCGACGCGATCGCACGGCCGCGGTTCCAGGCGGGGCCGATTTCAACGTAGACGACGGTTGCCACGATGTGGATCAGCCTCGGGGAAAGTTGCCGGAACGGCGTGCAACGGCCGGCCGGCAGCACGGCGGAACCGCGCGGAGCGCGGTTTTCCGACGGGGCGCCGGGCGTTGTACGCCAGGCGTCGGCGCGTCATTCATCTCGAACATGTCGACATCCTCAGCGAAACCGCCATCAAGTCCGGCGAATGATCGAAAGTTGACGATTATAATACAGCCGCGTGTTTATGTGAATTGCATTATAATGTCGTGTGCGTGACGTGCTGTCCGGCCGCTTTGTCGACGGGGCAGTGCCGCGCGCGGTCCGGGTCACGTGCTTGTGTGCCCGGCATTTTTTATCGATTGACCCGAACTCCCAACGAATGGAAGCTGCAATGAACGCCGCCCCCGCCTGCCCGCAATGCGCGATGGAAAACACCTACCCGGATGGCACGCTGACCGTGTGCGCGGACTGCGGCCATGAATGGTCGGCTGGCGCCGGCGCCGAAGCGGGCGACGAACCGGCGGGCGACGTCGTCAAGGACGCGAACGGCAACGTGCTGTCGGACGGCGATTCGGTCGTGCTGATCAAGGATTTGCGCGTGAAGGGTTCGTCGATCACGCTGAAGATGGGCACCAAGGTGAAGAGCATTCGCCTCGTCGGCGGCGATCACGAAGTCGATTGCAAGACCGACATGGGCGGCTTCATGCTGAAGGCCTGCTACCTGAAGAAGGTATGACCGCACGCGGTACGAGCGACTCTCCGATCAACCGGGCCTGTCGAGCATGAGCGAGGATCGAATTTCCTATGACGCGTTCCTGCAGTTCCTGGCGGCTCCGTTGAACGACGGCCGTCCGTTCGTGCTCGAGACGAAGCACGCGGTATCGCTGCATTTCGACCACTTCGGCACGCAGAGCTTCATGTCGCTGAAGGATCCGGTCAGGCTCGAACTCGGCTATACGCGCGTGATGATGGGTTTCCTGCTGCTGCAGCCGGCGCCCGCGCGTATCTGCATGATCGGGCTCGGCGGCGGATCGCTGGCGAAGTACTGCTACCGGCACCTGCCCGACACCGCGATCGACGCGGTCGAGATCAACCCCGACGTGATCGCGCTGCGCGACGTGTTCAGGATTCCGCAAGACGACGCGCGCTTCGCGGTGGTCTGCGCCGACGGCGCCGACTACGTCGAAAGGCCGGACGTCCAGGCGGACGTGATTCTGCACGACGCGTTCGTCGCCGACGGCATGCCGGGCCGCTGCACGGGCACCGCGTTTCTTGACGCGTGCCGCGCGCGGCTGAGCGAAACGGGCGTACTCGCGATCAATTTCATGGACGACGATCCGGCATTGCCGCGGCATCTCGAGCAACTGCGCGCGGTGTTCGACGATTCGTTCGCGCTGGTGCCGTGCGGTGATGACAACAACTTCATCGCGTTCGCATGGAAGAACGGCAACCCGCTGCCGTCGCTGCGCGTCTTGCTTGAGCGCGCGCTGGGGTTCGGCTCGGCGGGCGTGCTCAAGCTGTCGTCCACCGCTCGACGCATGAAGGCAGGGGAATGCATCGATCCGGCGCGGCTCGTCTGGCGCGCGCGCGAACATCCGAGATGGGAAATCTGCGCCTGACGGCGCCGCGGGTTCGACCGCGTGTACTTCTTCCGTTACTTCACCCGCTTGCCGATCGCGCTCTTGGTCTTGTACGTGACGCCGTGTTTGTCGAGATACTCGCGGATCAACTGACGCACGACTTGCGACGGTGTGAGATCCTGCTCCGCGCAGAGCATTTCGAACGCTTCTTTCTTGGCGGGATCGATCAGGACGGTCAGGCGGGCGGTTTTCGTTTCCATCGGGATGGCAGGGGTGGTTGATATGTTAATCAAATTATAATCCATGCGCTTTCGGCGCCATATCCGGATGTGTCATGCCAGTGCGTGCGCCGGGTCAACGCAGGTGTTCCAGCCACGTGAACAGGTCGTCGATCACGAGCAGGGCGGCATATCGCCACATGTTTGAGGCCGATCGTGCCGGCAAGCCACCGATGAACAGCGACGCGAGCATCGCCGCGCGTATCGTCAGTCTCGAACGGTTGGCGATTGCCGCATGCGCACCCAAGTCGATGCGTCGACCGGGTTCAGTAGAACAGCTTGTCGAGCTCGGTTACGATGCCGGTCACTGGCGCGAGGCGGCCGCGCGCCGGGAAGCCTCGGATTGCTCGAATCATATGGAAAACATGATAACAAGATTATCATGCTCTGTTGGTTGCATTGGGCTTTAAGTACAATATCGACCGGGCCTGCCGGCTCCGGTTTGCCCGAGTGGCTCCGTTGTCGTCCGCGCGGCCGGGTGCTCGGCTGCTTCCGTTTCCACACGGCGCGTATGCACCGTCACTGCGGTGCTGCTGGTCGTCACTTCGCCGTTACTACATAGCCACCTCGCTATTCGCCTCATGACCCCGATCAAGTTCGTTCTCCGCTACACGGCGATTCCTTTCGCAGCCATCGTGGCCGTCGTGGTGTGGGCAGTCGCGCCGTCGTCGAAGGAGGTCGACGCGCGGCAATATGCGGCGCTGTCGCGCGGATACGCGAGCTTTCCGCTACCGTTTCGACATGAAATCTCGGAAGCGATGGAGCAGGGCCGGATCAGCGACCGGCGTTACCAGACGCTCGTGCGCGATTCGCTGGGTAACGGCGTGGCGCTGGATTGGCCCGCATCGGGCGTTGCCGACGTCGCTGCCGAGCGGCAAAGACTGGCCGAACTGCTGAAGGCCGATTCCGGCCTGGAGGAACATCAACAATGAAGATTGCGCTGGTTTCGGTGGCTTTCGTGATGATTATCGGAAGCCTGGTTTTCGCGCTGTATTTCATGAATCACGACCGGGGCGGCAGCAAGCGGATGGCGTGGTCGCTCGCGGCGCGCGTCGGGCTGTCGATCACGCTGTTTCTGTCGCTGCTGATCGCATACCGGCTCGGGTGGATCGAGCCGACGGGGCTGCCGATCGGGCGATGATGCGCGGCATTCGCCGTCGCGGTCGCAGCACGAGGTATTGCCGACTGAAGGATTGCCGCTGGCATCCGTTTCAGTCTCCGCGTGATCGGCAAGCCGTCAAGATGCCGCGCAGCAGATCGATCGGCGGCGGCGGACATCCAGGAATGGTTACATCGACGGGCAGGACTGACGAAACAGGGCCGCACACGGCGTAGCTGTCGACAAACATACCGCCTGTGCACGCGCACTCGCCGGCTGCGACAACCAGCTTCGGCGCCGGCGTCGCCTCGTACGCGGCGAGCACGGCTGCCTTCATGTTCAGCGTGACCGGGCCGGTCACGAGCAGCAGGTCCGCATGGCGCGGGCTCGCGACGAATTTGATTCCGAGCCCTTCGATGTTGTAGTACGGGTTGTTCAGTGCATGAATCTCCAGTTCGCAGCCGTTGCACGAACCGGCGTCGATCTGCCGGATGCACAACGCGCGGCCCAGGAGGTCGAGAATGTCCTGCCGAATCTGCAGTGCCTCATGTCGCCAGGTCGCTTCGGCGGTCGGCACGGGCTCGTCGGGAAAATCGGTGCGCGCGAATTGACGGATGAGTTGCCACATTAGAGATCGTGCCCCGCGTAGTTCAGGTTGAACGATTTATTGATCAGCGGGAAATCGGGAACGATGTTGCCGATAATCGCGTGCTCGAGCGCGGGCCAGTTCTGCCAGGACGGATCGTGGCAATGGCAGCGCGCGATGGCATCGCCCGATGCCGTCTCGAGCGCGACGAATACGTCGCCGCGCCAGCCTTCCACCCAGCCGATTCCCCTGGATGGCGCCGCCGCGGGCGTGACGCCGATGGCGATCGGCCCTTCCGGAAGATTCGCCAGCAGCACGCCCATCAGACGCAGCGATTCGTCGATTTCGGCAAACCTCACGGCGACCCGCGCGGCGACGTCGCCGCGCGGGTCGCTAACCGCCTTGACGGCCAGGTCGCCGTAAGGGGCCGGTCGCAGGTTCGCGCGCACGTCGAACGTCTGGCCGCTGGCGCGGGCGGCCATGCCGCGCACGCCAAAATGTGCGACGACGTCGGCATTCAATCGGCCGGTGCCGAGAAACCGGTCCTGCAGCCCCGACTGGTCCTCGTAGATCTTCCGCATCACGTGTACTTCGCGCGCGATGTGTTCGCACTGTTCGGTGAGGGCTGCCGCGTCGTCGGAACGAATGTCGACGGCTAGTCCGCCCGGCACGATCCGATCCATCAGGTATCGATGCCCGAAGATCCCGCCGTTGGTCCGAACCCAGTTCTCCTTGAGCCGCGAGAACTGCGCGAGACCGAACGCGAATCCGGCATCGTTGCCGAGCGCGCCGAGGTCGCCGAGGTGATTGGCGATGCGCTCGCGCTCGAGCAGGAGTGCGCGCAAGTACAGCGCACGCGCCGGCACCGCGGTGCCGCACGCCTGCTCGAGTGCCATGCAATAGGCCCACGAGAACGCGACGGTCGAATCGCCGGCGACCCGGCCCGCAACGCGATGGCCTTTCGACGCGGCCGTCCGTTCGAACAGCCGTTCGATGCCGCGATGCACATAGCCGAGCCGCTCCTCGAGCCTCAGCACCTTCTCGCCGACAACCGAAAATCGGAAATGACCCGGCTCGATGATGCCGGCGTGAATCGGTCCGACCGCGATTTCGTGCACGCCGTCGCCGGCAACCTGCACGAACGGATAATCCGCTTCGTTCGATTCGAATCGCTCGGTTCCCGTTGCCCGCTTCTGCAGCGGAAAGTAGTCACCGGGCCAGTTGCCGTGATTGAGCCACGGGCGCATGTCGCGCGCGTCGCGCTCGCGCAGGCCGGTGAGGTCGAAAATTGCGCGCTGCATGCGCGTCGCAGCGGGAAACACGCCCGCGAGATCGGGATAGTCGCCGTCGGCGCGTGGTTGCGCCCCCGTCGCGAGACGCGCCCACAGGACGCCGTCGTCGCATTCGTAAGCCGCGTTGACTGAAAATATGCGCTCGGGCGATTCACTGCCCCACATCGCAACGAGCCGGCTGCGCTCCATGCGCGCGGTATGCGCGATGTCGAGCCATCGCGCTTCGTCGACGTCAACCACGGTAGCCGAAACCTGGCCTGCCTCGCGCGGGAGGCGAGTCGAGCCGTTCGCCTGAATCAAGTCGAGTCGCATCGCTTATCCTGCCAGCATCGTTGCAGCCTGGCGATACCACATCGCCAGATAAGGCGGCACGTACAGCCCCAGCATCAGGCCGAGCCCCAGATGCACGAACACCGGCAGCAGTGCCGGCCGGTGTTCGAGCGGCATCGCCGTCGTCGTTTCGCCGAATACCATCCGCTGCACGCGCGCGAAGATCGCCGCGAACGCGACGGCGAGACCGAGCAGCAGCAACGGCGCGGTCCACGGGAGCGCGTTCATCGCCGTCGTCAGGATCAGAAATTCGCTCGCGAACACGCCGAACGGTGGCAGCCCGAGAATTGCAAGCGCGCCGAGCATCAATGCCCAGCCGACCGTCGGGCTGACCTGCAGCAGCCCGCGAATGCCGTCGATCGCCTGCGTGCCGGCCTTCTGCGCGGCATGGCCGACCGCGAAGAAGATCGCCGACTTGACGAGGGAATGGACCGTCATGTGCAGCAACCCGGCGAACGTCGCGATCGGGCCGCCGAGCCCGAACGCGAATGTCATCAAGCCCATATGCTCGATCGACGAGTACGAGAACAGACGCTTCACGTCCTTCTGCCGGAACAGCGAGAACGACGCGATCAGGACAGACACGAGCCCGAACCCGACCAGCAATCGCCCCGGCAGGCCGTTGCCGAGCGCGCCGTCTGCCAGCACCTTGCAGCGCAGCACCGCATACAGCGCGACGTTCAGCAGCAGGCCGGACAGCACCGCCGAAATCGGCGTCGGGCCTTCGGCGTGCGCATCCGGCAGCCAGCTGTGCATCGGCACGAGGCCGACCTTGGTGCCGTAGCCGACCAGCAGAAACACGAAGGCGATCGACACGATCGTCGGATCGAGGTGCGTTCTGATCGCGGCCAGGCTCGTCCACAGCAGCGCGTCGCCGTCGGTCAGTTGCCGGCTCGCGGCGAGATACAGCAGGATCGTGCCGAACAGCGCCTGGGCGATCCCGACGCCGCACAGGATGAAGTACTTCCAGGCGGCTTCGAGGCTCGCGGCGGTGCGGTAAACGCTGACGAGCAACACGGTGGCGAGCGTCGCGGCTTCCATCGCGACCCACAGCACGCCGACGTTGTCGGTCAGCAGCGCGAGCAGCATCGCGAACATGAAGAGCTGATACATGCTGTGATAGAGCCGCATGCGCGCGGCCGTCATCCGGCCGCGGGCTTCCTCGATCTGCATGTAGGGCCGGGAAAACAACGATGTCGTCCAGCCGACGAATGCCGTGAGCGCCACGAGATAGACATTCAGTGGATCGACGAAAAACGCGCGTCCGAATGCGAACGACGGACCGTGCTCGACGGTGCGCGCGGCAAGCACCAGTGTTGCCGCGAACGTCAGGAAGCTGAAACCGACGTTCAGATGGCGCGCGACCCGGCTCGGCCGCACGCAGGCAAGGCACGCCGCTCCCGCGAGCGGCAGGCCGAGCACGGCGAGCACGACGTGGGCGTCATTCATCTTTGAGTTTCTCGAGGTGATGGATATCCAGGCTGTCGAACTGCTCGCGAATCTGGAACATGAACACGCCCAGGATCAGGATGCCGATCAGCACGTCGAGCCCGATGCCGAGCTCGACGATCATCGGCATGCCGTTGGTCGCGGCCGCCGCCGCGAAGAACAACCCGTTTTCCATCGACAGAAAGCCGATCACCTGCGGAATGGCCTTTGCGCGCGTGATCATCGCCATGAACGACAGGAGCACGCACGCGAGCGCAATGCCGAGCGTGCCGCGTGCGACCGATGTCGCGAGCTGGCTGATCGGCGCGGCGACGTTGAACGCGACGATCACGAGGACGATGCCGATCAGCAGCGTGGTCGGAATATTGATGAGCGGCTCGACGTCGGTCTTGACGTCGAGCTTGCGAACGAGCCGATACAGGAACCACGGGATCACGCCGACCTTCAGCACAAGCGTCAGCCCGGCAGACACGTACAGGTGCACGTCGTCCGTGACGAAGCCCAGGATCAGGTTCGCCGACACGAGCGCAATACCCTGCAGCGTATAGAGATGGATCAGGGACAGGATCCTGCGCTGGCTCAGCATCGCGAACGACAGCATCAGCAGCACGGCCGCGAGGAAATTGATCAGTTGTGTCGCGTAGGCGTGCATTCATGCTCCCAGCAGCAGATGGACGAGCATGCCGATCACGGCGAGCAGGAAAGCCGTCGCCAGGAATTCAGGAACCCTGAAGATGCGCATCTTCGCATTGGCCGTTTCGACTACGGCGAGCGCGACGCCGCCTGCCGTCAGTTTGACGAAGAGCACCGGCACGGCCAGCAGCAGCGCAACCGGATCGCCCGCATTCGCGATGCCCCACGGCACGAACAACGCGAGACCGATGCACGAATACGCGAACAGCTTGAGGCTTGCGGCCCACTCCATCAAGGCAAGGTGCCGTCCCGAATATTCGAGGATCAGCGCCTCGTGGATCATCGTGAGCTCGAGATGAGTGGTGGGATTGTCGACCGGCAGCCGCGCATTTTCGGCCAGTGCGACCAGCGTGAACGCGATGCCGGCAAACGCCAGGCTCGGATAGATCGTGAACTCGCCGCGGCCGAGTGTCGCGACGATGCTTGTCAGCAGCGTCGACTGCGTAATCAGCGAGGCCGACAGGAGCACCATCAGCAGTGCCGGCTCCGCGAGGAAGCCGATCAGCATTTCGCGGCGGGCGCCGAGCGTGCCGAACGCCGTGCCGACGTCCATCGCCGCGAGCGACAGCGCGACGCGGGCGAGCGCAAACAGGCCGACGAGCGCGATTGCATCGGCGGCGGGCGACAGCGGCAACTCGGTCGACAGGGTGGGCACGATCGCGCACGCGAGCGTCATGGCGGCCCAGACGACATAGGGCGCGCCGCGGAACACAGGGCTCGCGCCATGCGCGATGACCGACTCCTTGTTGAACAGCTTGTGAAGCATCCGGTACGGTTGCCAGATGGACGGCGCACGCCGGTTCTGAAGCCAGGCGCGGCATTGGTTGACCCAGCCCGTGAGCAATGGCGCGGCCGCGATCGCTATCACGATTTCGAGAGTCTGCGAGATGACGCCGGACAGGGTTACCATCGTCTCACCAGCATCAGAAGCAGGATCAGCACGGCGAAACTGTATGTCAGGTAAACCGCGATCTTGCCTGTCTGCAGGCGGCCCGCCCAGTCGGCTGTACGTTGCGTCAGTGCAGCGATGCGCAAGTAGAGTGTTGACCAGGTGCGATCGGACACCGACACCCGGTATGCCGGCTGTGCGTCGAACGGCGACGGCAATTGCCGCTCGATGTGCAGCAGCGGTGCAAAGATTTCGCGGATCGGCTGCCCGAATCCTTCCGCCGTATCCTGCATTCGCGCGGTCGTGAACGGGAAGCCGCAGCCCCACGGCGCCGCGCGTCGCAGCCGGCCGTGATAAAAACGCCGCACGAGCACCCACGCGAGGCCGCAGCATGCGATGAAGAACAGCATGAAAGCCGCCGGCATGTAGCTCGCGCGCGCGGCAGACACGGGCGCGAACAGCAGCCAGCCGTGATTTTCCGCGCCGACGCCGGCGCCGACCAGCGTGTGCGTGACGCGATCCAGCAGCTTGACGAACTGCGCCGGCATGAGCCCGAGCAGCACGCTGGCGGTCGCGAACCAACAGAACGCGAGCCGTTCCCACGTGTTCGCATCGCGTGCGCGGTTCAGCTTCGCTTCTCTCGGTTGCCCGAGGAACACGATGCCGAAGAACTTGACCATCGTGTAACCGGCCAGCGCGGCAGACATGGCAATCAGCGCGGCGGCGATCGGCACCGTCATCGCGAGCACCGAATCCGGCAAGCGTGGCGCGAACAGGAAACTCTGCAGCAACAGCCATTCGGCCGCGAAACCGCTGAGCGGCGGCAAGCCCGCGCTCGCCGCGACACCCACAAGCACCGCCCATGCGGTCCAGGGCATGAAGCGAATCAGTCCGCCGAGCTTGCCGAGGTTGCGCTCGCCGGTGGCGTGGAGCACGGCGCCGGTGCCCAGGAACAGCAGGCCCTTGAATGCCGCATGCGCGACGATCTGGTAGAGCATCGCGGTCAGTGCGAGCGCGGACAGGCTCGTCATCCCGTATGCGCGAAACAGCACGGCGAGACCCAGCGCGACGATCATCAGGCCGACGTTGTCGATCGACGAATAGGCGAGCAGGCGCTTCATGTCGACCTGGATGGTGCTGAACACCACGCCCAGCAGCGCGGTGCTGATGCCGAGCACGAGCAGTAGCACGCCCCACCACGCGATCTGCACGTGCAACAGGTCGAACAGGGTGCGCAGCAGGCCATACAGGCCGACTTTCAGCACGAATCCGCTGAGGAGCGCCGAGACCGGCGACGGTGCCGCGGGATGGGCCTCCGGCAGCCACACATGCAGCGGGAAGATGCCGGCTTTCGCGCCGAATCCGACGAGCGCGAACAGGAAGGCGAACGACGCGGAGAAGGTATCCAGCGACTGCGCCCGCAGGTTGGTGAAGGTGTAGTCGCCGGTGCGCGCCTGCAGAATGCCGAAGCAGAGGAGCAGCGCCAGCGCGCCCACGTGCGAGATCAGGAAATACAGATACCCCGCCCGGCGGATCTCTCCGATCCGGTGGTTGGTCATGACGAGAAATGTCGCGGACAGCGTCAGCGTCTCCCAGGCGACCATGAACACGTATGCGTCGTCAGCGATCAGCACCAGTGCGATGCTTGCGACGCAGGCGTGGTATTCGAAGCAGATCAGCCCGGGCGCGGATCCTTCACCCTTGCGGAAATAGCCGGCTGAAAAGGCGCCGATCCCCGTGCTGACGATGCCGAGCACGAACAGGAAATAACCGGACAAGCGATCGAGGCGCAGATGAAAGGGCAGGCCGGGAAGCCCGATCGGCAGCACCGCCGCGGACGGATCGGCAAAGATGCCGGCGAGGCCCGCCGCGCCGGTGAGCAGTCCGACCAACGCGCCGAGCGGAAAGAGGCCGTGGGCCACCAGTCGCGTGCGACGCAGCGCCCCGAGCCCCAGCATGCCGACCGCGAGCCACGCGGCCACGGCCAGCAGGACGAAGTGGACGACCGGCACGGGTGCCATCCGGAATGTCTCCAGTACGCTCGGGTTGGACGAGGTGGTTGGAATGGTCGCATCTCCCGCGACGTATTCCTGCCCCGCATTATGACACCGAAAAACCAATCGGGATAACAAGGTATGATAATGCCGTTATCATCAAAGTCTCATGAATCCTCGGATGGAACGGGTGCCCGTGGCGGTTTGTCGCGGCGCTCGGGGTTCCGCCCAGGGCGTCGTTGTCCCCGATCCGGGCGAATGAGGGAAGATCCTATGCCAGCGCAGTACTTCCGAGGCCTGACGGGAAAACACCGTAGCGCGGCCGCGAACCGCCAGCTCGGGTTTTCGCTCGCCTTTGTGGCCGGCGCAACCAATGCCGGCGGTTTCCTCGCGGTCAAGCAATACACGTCCCACATGAGCGGGATCGTGTCGGCGATTGCGGATCAAACGGCGCTTGGCGATATCCGGCTCGTGCTGGCCGGTGTTGGTTCGCTCGCGTCGTTTCTGGTGGGCGCCGGCTGCTCGGCCGTGCTCGTCAACTGGGGGCGGCGTCGCGGCCTGCAGAGTCAGTATGTGCTGCCGTTGCTGGTCGAAGCCGCGCTGCTGCTCCTGTTCGGGCTGCTCGGCAGCCATCTCGCGCTGTGGGAAGCGTTCTTCATGCCGGTCACGGTCATCTTGCTGTGCTTCATCATGGGGCTGCAAAACGCGATGATCACAAAGCTGTCGGGGGCGGAAATCCGCACGACGCACATGACGGGCATCGTGACGGACCTCGGCATCGAGCTCGGCAAGCTCTTTTACTGGAATCGTTCAAATGCAGACGTGCACGCGCATGCAGTGATCGCGAACCGCGCGAAACTCAGGATTCACGGAACGATGCTGGCGTCGTTCTTCGTCGGGGGGCTGGCCGGCGCAATCGGCTTCAAGCATGTCGGCTACGTGTCGACCGTGCCGCTTGCTGCGGCGCTCGTCACGCTGGCGATCGTGCCCGTTGTCGACGACGTGCTTGAATATCTCTATCGGCTTGACCGCAGGTCGTGAGCCGGTTGTCGAGCCGGGTCAACGCGCGCGTACCGAATGTGTTCCGGTGCCGTGGGCAAGGGCCGGTGCATTATAATTGGATTAGCATATTTGCCGATTCTGTCCTGCAATGGAAACGAAAACCGCACGCTTGACCATCCTGATCGATCCCGCCAAGAAAGAAGCGTTCGACATGCTCTGCGCGGAGCAGGACCTGACGCCGTCGCAAGTCGTGCGGCAGTTGATTCGCGAATATCTCGAGCAACATGGCGTGAGCTACAGGACGAAAAGCGCGCTGGGCAAGCGGGTGAAGCGAAGCGCGGGCTGAATTCGCAAGCCGTCTAGACGTCGATTTCCCAGTGTGCATGCCCCTGCGCATGCCAGACCAACCGCCTCGGATCGAGGCGCTCTCCCTCCTTCATGCGCCGAGCGGTTGACGACAGCTTGAGTTCGCCGGCAAACGCGAACGAGAGCGCACGTTCGAACAGAACTCGCCTCGATGGCAAACGAAGCGGCCCTTTTCCAGGCGAAAGCAACGAAATTGCTGTCGTCGTCGCAGCGGACAATCGCATACGAAGGGCCGAACACGCAGCCCAGTCGCTCGATGTATGCGGGTAGCGACGGGTCGTCGTCAGCCAGATTGATCGCGAGCACTCCGGAACCGCTCAATCGCTCGCGACAGGCGGTAAAGAACGCGATATCCGCGCACCGGCTCAGCATGCCTTCCGCGACGAAGGCATCCAGCAGGATCACGTCGGTGTGGACAGCTTCGCGTGTCACGTACTCCGCGCCATCTGCACAGATCACCTTGAATCGAGTGTCGTCCGCGGGAATCCGGAACGTATCGCGCAATGCGATCACTTCCGGATTGATTTCGACCGCGTCGATGGTTACGCCGGGCAGATGCCGATAACAGTACTTTGCCAGCGAGCCGCCCCCGAGCCCGATCATGCACATGTGTTCGGCGGCCGGGTGCAGCAGCAGACACCCCATCATGGTTCGCGTATAGCCGAGCGCCAGTTTGTCGGGTGTGCGCAGCGACATGAAGCTTTGGGTGGCCTGGTGATCGAAGTGCAGCGAGATTGCGTGATGCGTCGCCAAAACGTACGGTCGCCCGTCATGCAGCGGGGTCGACAGAAATTCGACGAACGCGTCGTAGGATGTTCGGTCATGCTCCATGCTTGATCGATCCGGGTAGGCAAGTTTGTTGGTGGGGGCGCGTGCAGCGAACTGCAACGACAAGCGGGTGCGCCGTGGGTGAGTGCGCGACGTCACGTTTTCTGGAGGAATCGCGCCTCGAGCACGAAGCCGCCCATGTCGGTCTTGCGATCGACCTCGTGATCGCCGCCGACGAGACGGGGCCCCTGATCTTGGCGCCCATCTTCAGCGTGGTCGACGAACCCTTCGCGACCAAATCCTCGATCTGTACGACGGAATCGCCGTTCGACAGCACGTTGCCGTTCATGTCGTTGACCATGAGCTCGACCGATTCGTCAGCGGATTCGGCGCCGGCCGCCCATCTCCGACCGCGGTCTGCGCACACGATAAGCGCGCCGTCCGGGTCTGTGTTCTCCATTGCGCGCGGCGGGCAAGCCGGGGCACGGTTCGGTGCGACTTCCATCTGGCAGATGCGGGGCGGTCGGGTGGGGCGGGCGCTTTCATCACCGAGGGTGCCATCGTTCCGTCGGCCCCCGGAGCGCGCCCAACTCAATGTTTTGATGCGCATCAAATTATAATGCCATACACATTTGCTTATTGCTGTCTTATAATCGCAGCTTGCCGCCGATCGCTGGAGTTGCGGGCGGATTCGCTGAGGTAGTCGACATGTTCGATCTGGATGGAGTGCTACTGCTGCCCGATCGGCGGCCCGTATTCCTGCCGGAGGTCGCCGGAAGCCGAGGGCTTATCGTTGTGGGCGTCGGACGTGGTGGCGAGCGCGGCTTCCAGATGGTCCATCGCTTCCATGACGCGGCTGATCGGCTTGCGGCAGCCGGTATCCATCTGGCCTTCGTTTATCCGAGGGAATCCGCTCGGCATGTGATGGATCCGATCTCGGTGGCCAGCGCGCGGTTCCGGCACCACCCGCGTTTGCTTCTCGATGCAGATGGTTGCTGTTTCGCGCAGGGCGTGCCTCCTCGATTGCTTAATGCCGTGTATCTGAGCAGCGAGATGAAGCGTCTCGCCGGTTTTGAAATCGACGTGCGCAACGCAGCATGGGAAATCGAGTTCCAGGCGTTTCTGATGACCTGCCAGGTCGCCCAGTCCCGCTGAATACTGGGATCTATCTCATGGCACATGCGACGAACATGGCAACCGTCGTCTATTTCGAAATAGGCCCAGCCTGGAGCCGGGACGGCGCGAACGCCGTCCGCGATGTATTCGTGGGCACGGCGCGCCGTTTTGGCAGCGACATCCTGTTGATCGCGAACGAGCGTCGCGGGAATGCAAAGGACGGCACGTCCTCCGTACGCATCGAGGTCGGCGCCGGTTGCGGCTGGCCAAGGCTGAGTGCGTGTCTTGCCATTTGAGCCCGGGAAATGCAGCGTCCTTGACCATGATCAAATCTTTGGAGGCGCCATGAGCGATAACCAAACTTCGACGGTTCCGACTGTCTCGGCATCCGCGATCTGGGCGCTCGAGCGCCTTGCCGATATTCGTTATGGTCGTGATACGCCTGCGCTCGGCTGGTCCGTTACCCGCGAGCTCATCGGCGCGGGATTCGTGCGCTATCCGGCGGGCGGCCGTGGGAGCGTTTCGATTACAGCGGCCGGACAGACGTTCCTGAAGAACCGAAAATAATCCAGGCGGAGTCGTTCATGTTGCGGGCGGTTGCGTCGGATATGGAAAGCGCCAACGCGGAAATGCGCGGCTGCGGATTGCTGTCGCGCGCGAAGATGAAGAAACGTATCGCTGCGGACATGACAAAAGGTTGAACGTGTTTTCCTTCCTGCGGCCCCTTTTTGCCTGGCGCAAATTTCGCCGGCTTCCCGTGGTTCGTTTTCAATCCAGGCCGATCGATCTGGGCATCGACGGCGCCCCGCATGCAGGCTGGGAAGTCGCGATCCTGGAAGCGTCCGGCGGTACCGTCGGCGCGGCGACATACAGTCTGGCGCCCCGAACCGATCGCGTATACGTCCATCGACTGGAAGTTCTCGCGTCAATGAGACGCCGCGGCTATGGTCTTGCCTTCCTGTCGTATTTGCATCGAACGTACCAATTGCCTATTACCGCCATTGACGATAAACCGGATGTCCGGCCGTTCTGGCGCGCCGCGAGAACCTTTCAATCCGGAGCCTTGCAGGTAACGTCCGGGCAATCATCCGATGAGTTCCGCGACGAGTTGCTTCAATGGCGGCATCGGCAGGCGGTCATGCTCGGGTTGTGCCCTCAGTCGCAGAAATCATCGGATTCCTAGGCAAACTTGCATGCCGCCCCGCGTGTAAGCGAACTTGCTCGCTGGTCATGCGCGACATAGATTGTTTTCATCGAGGTCCGGATTTTCTGGAGGGACCATGGAACTGTCTGTCGAACGCGTTGACGTCTGGGCGGCCACCATTGAGGACAAGCCCGGCGGCCTCGCGCACGCGTTGAGCGCGTTGCGGGATGCTGGCGCGGACCTGCAATTCGTTGTCGCCCGGCGCACACCGGAAGCGCCCGGCAAAGGGGTCGTGTTTGTCGCGCCGCTGCAGGGAGACAAGGAGATCCGTGCTGCCACGCAGGCGGGATTCAATGCCACCTCCGGCTTGCATTCCATCCGCGTGATGGGACTGGACCAAGCGGGAATCATCGCAGGGCTGACCCAGAAATTGTCGGATGCCGGAATCAATCTCCGCGGCGTATCCGCTGCCGTGCTCGGCTCGCAGTTCATCGCTTATCTCGCGCTCGACTCGCTCGCCGAAGCCGAGCGGGCGATGGACATTTTGCAGAGGGCTTGACTGGCGGTTGTCTTCCCATGTCCTTGCGTGCCTTCGCGCTTCGTCGTGCCATGTACGGCAAGGATGGCGTGCAGGGCAGGCGGACTGAATCGCTCGACGGCAATCGTTCACCGTCGAGTTTTAGGGAAAAAGCGAGGCATTGTGATAAGAATACTTATCCCGACAATGTCGATGCGAATGAAATTCGCTGTTGAAATCGCCGCCCCGCACGGTCGGCCGGAAGGGGCGGCGCTGCGGTATCGACGTGCATGGCGCACGGGCGTCGAAGTCCCGAACGAGATCGGAGCCGGATGCAGGGCGGACGCCGCCGCCCGCGCATCCCCTGCTCAATCGCGCGTTCGCCGAAGCGCCCGCCCCATTTCCGCGATCGGCATCGCCGCGATCGAATTCAGCAGCCGCGTCTCGCCGGCGTCCGGGCGCGCGATTGCCCGCACGTCATCGAGGGTCTGCGCGACGTGGCGATCGAGCGGTTCGAGAAAGCGCTGCAGCTCGCTGGCCGCTGCCTTGTCCCTGAGCCCGATTGCCTGTCCGAATGCGATCAGTGCATCCACATCGATATCGACAAACCGCGTCGCGGTGCCTAGCGGCATCGTCAGTTCGCAGTGCGGCCAATGATCGCCGCGATGGTCGGGCCGGTGCGTCGGCGTGTGATACACGACCGTGCTGACGATGTCGTAGAACGGTGCGAGCCGGTAACCGCGCGCGTCGACGAAGAACGACAGGTTCTTCAGGTGCGCGTCGGCATTGCCGACCACCACGTTGAAGACGGTCCAGCGGAACACCGACAGGCGGGCCAGTGCGCGCGTGCTCGTGCGGTCGATCGCGCGGGCAAGCTCCTGCGCATTCGCGCGCTGGTACTTGAAGCCGCGGTCGTAGTTGAGCAGCTGCATCGCATCGATCGTATGCACGCGCGCGGCCGGCGCCGACGCGACGTCGCGGTCGAACCGGTCGATCACGTAGCACGCCGACGGCGCGCGCAGGAAGTGCACGTCGGGCACGTCGAGCCCCATCCTCTTGGCGAGCTTCATGCAGAAGAATTCGTTGATCGCCGAGTGCGGGTAGCCGGCCGCGCGCATGTCCGGCTTGAGCAGGTGCATCGACGGCTCGCTGCCGACCGGCTCGTACAGCGCGTAGTCGGGCGCGTCGCCCCGCAGCACCACCAGCAGCTTCTGCTGCGCGCCGGCCGCCGACATGCGCTTGGGTGCGGTGGCCGTCAGCGCGCGCTCGGGCATCGCCTGGATCCGGCGGTCGAGCTCGTCGAGCGGCAGCGGCTGCAGGCTGCCGGGTGCTTCCTGTTCGCCGTCGGCCAGCAGCGTCAGCGCGCCGGCCGATTCGCGCCCGAAGTATGCGAGCAAGCCCCAGGCGTCGGCGGCATCGATCTTCGCCTCGCGCGCGAGCGACGTGCGCATGCCTTCCTCCGGCAGCAGATTGTCGAAGAACCACTGGACCGGGCGATCGGTCGACGTGTCCGTGAAGGTGCCGGCGCGCAGCGCGAACGCCGGCGACAGCGGATAGGCGGTCGGGGACGCGAGCCATTGCGGGTCGTATGCGAACGACCAGATGCCCTTGTCGTCGGTCAGCGTGCCCATGCGCTCGCCATTGGCAAAGGCGATCAGCGTTCTAGCCGCCATGGCTGCTCCTGCGGCGTTGCGCGGCCTTCAGCGCGGTGGCTTCCGAAATCTCGACCGACGACTCGGCGTACAGGCGCACGCCGAGTTCGCCGAGCAGCAGCATGACCTTGCCGATTTGCGCGGTCGGCTTCCCGGCTTCCACCTGGCTGATGAATTTCGGCGACAGCCCGGTCGCGTTCGCCAGTTCATCGCGCGTGAAGCCCTGCTGGAGCCGCGCCGCGCGGATGAGGTGGGCGAGCGCGCCGATCGTGTCGACGGACTGATGCTCCGACATGACGTTCTCCGTGCTTCGTATCTGATCGGGAACAGTATTGCATAACTCGTCGGTTAAAGCATTGTTCCGTTTCCGTACGGGAACGAAAATGGTGAAAAAGAATCGCTGGCGTCATTTCGTACCTGATCGGGAACCAAACGCGGTCGAGGGGCGATGTTGATCTGTTTCCGTATTCGATCGAATACGGAAACGGAGCTGGCGTTGCGCCGCTCGCATGCTCGGACGGCCAGCTCGGCCGCGGCATTCAGAGGGCAAACGCCGTCGCCGACGACCCGCGCGGCGCGCGCGTCCGTCATTCCGCAAACAGCCGGGCCCGAACCTTGCGTCCGGCTAAACGCCGTTCGTGGCCGCACTACGCGCGTCACGCGTGACGGATCTGCATGGAGGCGCGCATGGAGCCGATGCCGGTCGTACTTCAATGGCACGACGTTCTCGTCAGAATCGCACTGGCGCTGGTTGCTGGCGGGCTGATCGGCTTCGATCGCAGCGAATCCGGCAAGACGGCCGGGCTGCGCACGACGATTCTCGTATGCCTCGCCGCGTGCATGTCTATGCTGCAGGTCAATGCGTTGCTGCTGCAGGCCGGCAAGCCGCAAGGCGCGTTCTCGGTGCTCGATCTGATGCGGCTGCCGCTCGGCATCCTGACCGGAATGGGGTTCATCGGCGGTGGCGCCATCCTGCATCGCGACGGCCTCGTGTCGGGCGTGACCACGGCCGCGACGCTATGGTTCGTGACGGTCATCGGCCTGTGTCTAGGGGGCGGGCAACTGTCGCTCGGCGCACTCGGTGCCGTGCTCGCTCTCCTGGTGGTGTGGCCGCTGCGGATGGTGGAGCGGCGTATGCGCAGCGTCAGGAGCGCGCTGATCACGGTCGGATATGAACGCGGCTCGACGGCACGCGATCGTCTGACGGCCGGCCTGCGCCAGGCGGGCTTCACGTGCCGCACGCGCGGGTTTCGGGAAACGGCCGCGCATGCAGTACGCGAGGAAGAGCTGTTCGTGCAGTGGCGCGAACCGGCCAACACCGACGTGATGGTGCCGCAGCTGATCCGGATCCTGGAATCGGCCGGCCTCGCATCGGTGCGCTGTTCACCCGAGAACTGAGCCCAACATCGGGAGAAGGCTCGCGCTGCATACGTGGATGGCCGGAACGGCCGATGCTCATGCAGCAGGCCGCAATAAGCGGTTCGAACAGGAGTGAACCATGACCTTGGTATCCGAAGTAATGACACGCGACGCCGCGACGATCGGCCCGACGCAGAGCCTGCGCGACGCGGCGAAGCTGATGCGGGACCTGAACGTCGGTGCGCTACCGGTGTGCGATGGCACGCGATTGATCGGAATGTTGACGGATCGCGACATCGTCGTGCGCGCGGTGTCGCAAGGCGTGCGGCCCGATGAACCGATCGAGGGCGTCGTCAGCGGGCCGGCCGACTGGTGTTACGAGGATGACGATATTTCAGCGGTGCAGAAGAAAATGGAAGACTCGCAGATTCGTCGCGTTCCGGTGGTCGACCGGGAAAAGCGGCTCGTCGGTATCGTGGCGCTTGGCGATCTGGCGACGTCGGCCGACGGCGGAATGTCGTCGACGCTCGGAGCCGTGTCGTCGCCGTCGCACCCGGAGCGCTGAGCGCGCGAGCCGATACGCAAGGAGAGCGACATGAACCAACAAAGGGAAGCGCAGGTGCGCGAGCGCGCCTATCGGTTGTGGGAAGCGGACGGCGCACCGGACGGCAAGGCTGACGAATACTGGTTGCGAGCCGAACAGTTGCTCGACGCGGAGGATGGCACGACCGCGAGCATGGACGACCGCGATGACGGCAATCCGGAGGACGGCTCCCGATCTGCCGCGACGCGGCCGCTCGAGCAATCCGCGAAGCGCCGCATCCCCGGCGAGCCGCTCCAGGACGCCGGTGCTGTGCCGCCCGGCGAGGTTGCGCACGAAAGGCGGCGCAAACGGTGAGCCGCGCGCCGATGCCGCGACGCATCGCACGCCGCGTAGCGCGCATTCGCGCACCACCACGCACTGGCCCGCCGCCGCAGGCCCCCGCGCGGCGACGGGCGAGGTACTTGTCATTGGCACACTGGCCAGCTAGCCGTCCTCACCCACTTCGGTCGGATCCGGCAGGTCGGGCAGGTCGTCGTTGCGTTGCGGCGGGGGAATGTCGGGCGTGTCGGCCGGAGCTTCGTCGGGGGCCGGATTTGTCGTGTGGGTCGAGTTCATGATCGTTTTCCTCTGCGTCGGAAGGGCGCCGGCGTGCAGCCGGCATGCCGCTTCCGAGCATTACGCGTGCCGCGTTCAGCGCCCGGGTTGCGCGCCCGTGCCGTCGTGCGTATTGCCACTCGGCGTTGGCTGGCTCATCGCGAGGTGGAGCGCGGCCGGGTCGACAGGCTTCACGAAATGCTGCAGAAACCCGGTCGCGAGGCAGCGTTCGCGATCCGCGTTGCGACCATAGCCGGTCAGCGCGAGAAAGATGCACGGCGTGACTTCGTTGATCGCCTTCAGCCGTCTGAGCAGCTCGTAGCCGTCCATCACCGGCAGCCCGATGTCGAGGATCGCGACGTCGGGACGGTAAGCGCGGTACGCGGCCAGCGCGGTCACGGGGTCGTGCACGACCGCGACTTCGTGACCGGCCTCGCGCAGCCATTGCGCGAGCGTCGACGCGGCATCCTCGTTGTCGTCGACCAGCATCACGCGCCGGCCGGTGCGGCCCGGCGCCATGTCGTGAATGCCGAGCGGCGGCTGCGGAGCAGCCAGCGCCACGGCTTTCGGCCGGTACTCGGGCAGCGAGATCGTAAACGTGCTGCCGCAGCCGGGTCCGGCGCTATCCGCGCGAACCGTGCCGCCATGCAGGGTCACGAGGCTGCGCACGAGCGCGAGCCCGATGCCGAGGCCGCCGTGCGCCTGCTTCACGTCGCCGTCGAGCCGGTAGAACGGCTCGAAGATGCTGTCGAGGCGGTCGCGCGGAATGCCGGCGCCGTTGTCGCATACCTCGACGAACGCGGTGCCGTCCGCACCGTGGGCGGCGCGCACCGTGATGTCGCCGCCCGGCAGCGTGTATTTCGCCGCGTTGGTCAGCAGGTTCGCGACGACCTGCGACAGGCGCACCGGATCGCCGTGGCAGCGCGCGTCGGGATCGGCGTCGACATGCAGGCGGTGACGGCGCTGCTCGAACAGCGGACTCGCGACCTCGACCGCGCGGTCGACGATGTCCGTGAGCTGCACGACTTCCTTTTTCAGCGTGATCTTGCCGCGCGTGATGCGCGACACGTCGAGCAGGTCATCGATCAGCCGGACCATGTGATCGAGCTGCCGCTGGATGATCGCGATCTCGTTCGGCGTCGCGTGGCCGTCGCGGTTGCGAATCAGCTCCAGCGCGAGCGAGATCGGCGTCAGCGGATTACGCAGCTCGTGGCCGAGCACCGCGAGAAACTGGTCCTTCGCCTGATTCGCGTCGCGCAATTCGCCGAGCAGCCGGTCGCGCTCGGCATTCGCGGCGACAAGTTTCTCGCGCGCGGCGACGTGCTCGGTCACCTCGACCGCGCTGACGATCACGCCGAGCCCGTCCGCGAGCGGCTGCGGGTTGAAATGCAGCCGGTACACGCGGGCGCCGTCCGGCTCGGGCCGATCGTGGTGCTCGCCGATCGTCGTCGAGCGGCCCAGCGCGTGAGCAGTTTCGAGCGCGCGCACGATCGCCGGCGTATCGCCGCCGGGGAGCACCGCGGTCAGCGGCTGGTCGACGATGTCGGCTCGGCCGCACAGCGCGGCGAAGCGATGATTCGCGAGCACGATCCGGTGTGCCGGCCCCGACAGCAGCGCGATCGGCAATGGCGCGTGCATCAGGACGCCATTGCGTTGCTGTTCGGCGTCTTCGCGTCGGCGGATCTCGTCGCTCAGCGCGCGCGAGCGCTGTTGCGACAGGGCCAGCGTCAGATGCAGCGCGTTCTCGTCGTTGCGCAGCGATGCGGCGGGCAGGATGCGGCGATGCAGCGCGCATACGTGTCGGAATGTCTCCGACTGCTCGGCGCCTGGAAACACGCTGGCCGGATAGCCGCAGTAAAGCGAGAAGCGGTGTCGCTCGATCAGTTCGTTCCATAGCGCTTCCAGCCGCAGCGCACCGGCGTACCGCTCTTGCGCGCACAGCAGCGCGACCATTTCGCCGAACGCATGCACGGGGCGACCGGCGCGGACCGCCGCTTCGACGATCGTGCCGATCGAGCGGTGAAAGCGCGCGGGGTCGGGGAGGTCGCCGTCCATGAAGCTGTCGAGCAGCGGCTGCGCGCTCGACATGAAGATGCGCTCGCGGGCCGCGTCGCCGATCGCCGCGCCGAGTGTGCGCAGGCGTTCGTGCACCGCCGCGAGGCAGTCGGGTCGCGCGATCACGATCGCGCTGCCGCCGTCGCGCAGCGCATCGGCCGCGAACAGTGCGACTTCCGACACAAGCTGCGCATCGGACTCGTAGAACTGGACGAAGTGATCGGCCCGCAACGGTGCCGATTCCAGCAGGGGAGACGCAGTTTTCATAGCTCACGACCAGGCAATGGCGTTGGCGGGCCGGCAATTCCGTGCCGCAGCCATATCCGGGCCGACGCGAGCAAGCCGCGTGCCGCGCGCCCCCGCAGGTCCGGCGGCCGTGCGTTACAAGCCCGGCGCGCGCGGGCGGTGCCGGGTGACGCAGCGTTTGTAAATTCTGCCGCGGGTCGCAGGACGGATGCGCGATCCGTGGGGCGCGGCAGCGGGCGGCTCGACGGCCCGTTCCGAGCCGGCGTCGCAGCCGGCGAGTGAAGGCCGGCGGAGCCCGCGGCGCGTCCGGCGGCGCGGCGCCATGCCCGGTGCCCGACGGCCGAATGTTCAGATCCCGGCCATTCAAGCTATTCGACAAATGCTCGACGGAAACCGGGTATCGTGCGCGGCATGGGACGATTCGCCGTGGTATCCGTCGGCGAGGATGTTTCGGCAGGCGCAGCCGGGGCGGCGGGACGATGTGATCGAGCGGACGGCGCATGTACTGGAAACCAACCACGGGACTGCAACATGATCGAACATCTGACCAATCATCCGGCGACGATCGCCTGCAAGGTGTGCGGTGCCGACGCGGACATCTGCGGCGTGGTCGACTTCTCGCGGTGCGGCGCTGACATGATTGCCGGGAAAAAAAGTCGATCCGTTCGTCGGCGTGCCGATCTATTACTACGCGTGCAGGCAATGCGGATTCACGTGCACGCCGGCCTTCGATCACTGGACGCACGATGATTTCGCGCGTCACGTGTACAACGACGACTACGCGCGCCACGATCCGGAGTATCTCGAGCATCGTCCGCAGCAGCACGCCGACCTGATCTGCACGAGCTTTCCGTCGATGCGCGAGAACCGCATTCTCGATTTCGGCTCTGGGCTCGGGCTGCTGGAAAAGAAGCTGTCCGCGCGCGGGTTCACGGATGTGACCTCGTACGATCCGTTCAGCCATCCCGTCGCGCCACTGGGGCAGTTCGATGCGATCCTGTCGTTCGAAGTCTTCGAGCATCATCCGGATCCCCGAAGCCTGTTCGCCGACATCATCCGGTACCGGGCGCCGGCCGGCGCACTGCTGTTTCAGACGTCGCTGATCACGCCGGAGATTCTCGCGCGGGGGATCGAGCAATGGTGGTACTGCGTGCCGCGCAACGGACATATTTCCTTTTACACGAGCCAGGCGCTGACGCTGCTGGCGACGCAGCATGGGCTCGAATTCGGCTCGTTCAGTCCGGAATTGCACGTGGCTTTCGACCGTGCGGCGGCGCCGGGGTGGCTTTCGAAATTCTTTCGGTGAATTGGGGCTCAGTCAGTCGCGACATCGCCCAGGCGTTCGCGACGCCCTTGTGCAGGAAGCGATCCATCATCCCGAGCCGGATATTCGCGCCGGCGCGCCCGGCCCTGCAGGCTTGAGACCGGCTTTGTTCGCGGCTTTCAGCGTCAATGCCGCGCGGCCACGGGGATGACGCCACGCGCAGGGCGGCGCCGTCCGCGCGCCGGCCGCCGTTCTTGATGCAGGTCACGGGAGACGCCGAAGCGTCGGGCCACGATGAACGTGTTCGACCGACGGCGCCGGCCAATGCCGGACCACGCCTGTCGCACGCGGCCAGGCCGCGACCATCGGAGGGCTCGTCATGGATCACGGGAAAGCACATGTCGTCTGGTTCGACGAGCTGCGGCGCGGCGACGTGGCACGCGTTGGCGGCAAGAATGCGTCTCTGGGCGAATTGATCGGCAACCTGTCCGCGCAGGGCGTGAGCGTGCCACCCGGGTTCGCGTCGACCGCGGATGCATACTGGCGATTCATCGATGCAAACGGATTGAGACAAGCCATCGGCAGCACGCTCGAGGCGCTCGGAGCACGCAAGATTGCGCTGGCCGAGGCCGGTGCGTCGATCAGGCACGCGATTCTCCACGGAGACTGGCCCGACGACGTTGCCGACGCGATCCGGGACGCGTATCGGCAACTGTGCCGGCAGGCCGGCGCAGAGGATGTCGATGTGGCCGTGCGATCGAGCGCGACCGCCGAGGATCTGCCCGACGCGAGCTTCGCGGGTCAGCAGGAAACCTACCTGAACGTGCGCGGCGAGCATGCGTTGCTCGCGGCTTGCCGCCGGTGCTACGCGTCGCTGTTCACCGACCGCGCGATTGCCTACCGCGAGGAAAAGGGCTTCGATCACCTGCGCGTTGCGCTGTCGATCGGCGTGCAGCGGATGGTGCGTTCGGACCTCGGCGCGGCCGGCGTGATGTTTTCGCTCGACACGGAAACAGGATTCGACAAGGTGGTGCTGATCAGCGCGGCGTGGGGGCTTGGCGAGAACGTCGTGCAGGGCACCGTGGACCCCGACGAATACGAGGTGTTCAAGCCATTGCTCGGCGATCCGGCGCGCACGCCCGTCATCGGCAAGACGCTCGGCGGCAAGGCACGCAAGCTGATCTATGCGCGTGACGAGGATGCGCCGACCCGCAACGTGCCGACCTCGAAAGCCGAGCGCGCCACGTTCGTGCTGGCGGATCGCGACATTCTGGCGCTGGCGAACTGGGCCTGCGCGATCGAAGCGCACTACGGCCAGCCGATGGACATCGAGTGGGCAAAGGACGGCGTAAGCGGAGCACTGTTCGTCGTGCAGGCACGTCCCGAAACGGTGCAGTCCCGGCGTGAAGCGAGCGCCATCAAGACCTACCGACTGGGCGAGACCGGCCGCAAGCTGCTCACCGGCGTCAGTGTCGGCGAGGCGATCGCGGCCGGCAGCGTGTGCGTGATCGACAGTCCGCACGACATGGGGCGATTCGTCGACGGCGCGGTACTGGTGACGCACACGACCGATCCCGACTGGCTGCCGGTGATGCGCCGCGCCGCGGCGATCGTCACCGATCATGGCGGCCGCACGTCGCATGCCGCGATCGTGAGCCGCGAGCTCGGATTGCCGGCCATCGTCGGCACTGGCAACGCGACCCGCGTGCTGCACGATCAGCAGGAAGTGACGGTATCGTGCGCGGAGGGCGAGGCCGGGTTCGTGTACGAAGGCATCGCGCAATATCACGTGGAGGCGATCGACCTGACCGACCTGCCGCCCACGCGTACGAAGGTCATGCTGAACCTCGCGAATCCGGCCGCGGCGTTCAGATGGTGGCGACTGCCTGCCGACGGAATCGGGCTCGCGCGCATGGAGTTCGTGATCAGCAACCATATCAAGGTTCACCCGATGGCGCTGGCTCACTACGATGCGCTGACGGATGCGCATGCGAAGCGCGAGATCGCTGCCCTGACGTCGGGGTACGACGACCCGTCCGACTATTTCGTCGACCGGCTGGCGCACGGCCTTGCGCGTATCGCGGCGGTCTGTCATCCGGCGCCGGTGATCGTCCGCATGAGCGACTTCAAGACGAACGAGTACGCGCATCTGGTCGGCGGTGCGCAGTTCGAGCCGCGGGAAGAGAATCCGATGCTCGGATTTCGCGGTGCGTCGCGCTACTATTCGCCGCGCTACCGTGACGGATTCGCGCTCGAATGCCGGGCGATCGCGCGGCTGCGAAGCGACATGGGATTCAGGAACGTGGTCGTGATGATCCCGTTCTGCCGGACGCTCGACGAGGCGGACCGCGTGCTCGACGTCCTGGCCGCCAACGGCCTGAAGCGCGGCGAGGACGGATTGCAGATCTACGTGATGTGCGAAATCCCGTCGAACGTCATTCTGGCGAGCCGGTTTGCGCAGCGCTTCGACGGCTTCTCGATCGGAAGCAACGATCTGACCCAACTGACGCTTGGTGTGGATCGCGATTCGGCGGAACTGGCCGGGTTGTTCGACGAACAGAACGAAGCCGTGAAGTGGATGATCGCCCGCGTGATCGAGTCGGCCCGCGACGCGGGGGCGAAAGTCGGCCTCTGTGGCCAGGCGCCGAGCGATCATCCGGCATTCGCCGATTTTCTCGTCGCGTGCGGCATCGATTCGATTTCCGTCAGTCCCGACAGCTTCATCGCGGTCAAGCGTCGCGTGGCCGCCGCGGAAAACGCCGCGCCCGGCGAGCGTGCGTCGCCGGAATGAGTCGCCGCATGCGCGGGCGCCACCCGCGCTATCGACGAGCGAGCAACGACAAACTCACGACGAGTTCCTGTCCGCCGCTTCGAAGCGTCTTCCAGTCGGCGTCGCCGCCAATCGTGGCAACCTGCTCGCGTATTGAAAAGAGTGCTGACGAGCGCTCGCCGCTGACGAACGCGTCGTCGGTCGCACCGTCCTCTCGTACCGTCAATCTGACGAAGCCGCCGGATTTCAGCAACTGCACGGAAATGCGCGAAACCGGAACACGAAGCCTCGCGTGCTCGAGCGCTTCCCGTGTGACTCGATAAAGAACGGAGGCTGTCGCCGCGTCCACACCGGTCTCGGCCACATCGGTATCGATCTTCACGCCATGTCGCGAGAACAAGTCCTGCGCGAGCCATTCGAGCGTCGCTGCAAGCCCCAGATCGTCAAGCATCGGTGGCCGGAGTTCCGCTGTCATTTGCCGTACGTGAGCGACGAGATTGTCCAGATGCGCGCCGATCTTCCGATTGGCGGCATTCACGAATTCGTTTCGGTTCGTCAGGGCCGGATAACGTGCATTCAGCGCGGCAATCTCCATCTTGATGACATTGATCTGTTGCGCGAACCCTTCGTGAAGCTCGGAAGCGAGACTGGTCCGTTCGGCCTCGCGGGTGCGCTGCAACGTGCGCGCCAGTTCGCGCAGCGCGTGTCGCGATTCCCGCAATTCCCGCTCGGTCGCATTGCGCCGCGTGACGTCCTGGAAGGTCAGCAGAACCGATGCTCGGCACACGTGGCCCGATGCGATCACCATCACGTCGACGTCCCTCGTCAGTCCATCCCGGCGGTTCACCTTGCCTGCTGTTGGCTCCGGGCCCGCTTGCCGCGTGCTCGGTATGCCGGCCAGCTGACGGCGCACGCCTTTCAGGCCTTCCGCATCGAGCCAGTCCGACGATGAAGTGCCGACGACTTCCGCCGGTCCGGCCGCGCCGAGCAGCGTGAGACAGGCGTCGTTGACACAGACGATGACGCCGTGATGCATCAGCCATGTCGCGACCGGATTGAATTCGACAAACGCCCGGGAGCGTGCTTCATTCCCGGTCGATGCATCGCATCCGCACCGTGTTGCGGCGACGTCGCAAGGCGTGGGGAAGCCAGGTCGCGTGATGTCGCGACGCGGTCCCGATTGTTCTCTTGATTGCGCGGTCGGGCGGTGCGGGTGCAAGTCAGCCGGATGGCCCGCCGGCACGTGCGCCGCGATGGCGGTGCCGGCCGCGAACAGTGCATTGCGCCCGACCATGCGCTCGGCCGTCGGGTTGAACAAGACGACGTGATCGTGATTGTCGGGCGCGGGGATCGGCTCGCCACAGGTGTTCCGCAGGGCATTCGTCTGACCATCGGAAGTGGCGGCATGGCCCATCCTGCGCAAAACCCAGGCCCAGGTTACGACGTTGACGACCAGCCCGGCGATAACCAGTACATCGATGGAATTGTCATGCATCATCTTCGCGAGTCTCCGGGTGTCAAATATACTTGACGCCGGGATCATGACGGAAGAAAAATGGCGAGCCGGTGACGTCTGTCAAAGTTTGGATGGCAGAGGAGGGCGTAATAGGCGCTCCGCGCCAGCGTCCCTTCTCTTTCGAGGCCTGCGGTATGAATATGTCTTTCCGGTTGCCCATGGCACTACAGGGGCACGAGCACGAACGGTTCGAGATTGGCGAGCAGGACGATGAATCGTTTGCGGCGCGTCAGATCGACTTCATTTGCGCGCTTTACGGGCGGGCCGAATACCTCCGGGCATGCGGTCGCGAGAACCCGATCGGAGACGCGTTCCTGGCCGGTTTGGTGAACGTGCTCGAAGCGCTCGAGCTCAACTCCCCGGACGACGCACAAGGGTGTCTGGCGAGGCTGCAGCAGATCATCGACGCCGTGTTCGCGTGTCGCGTCCGGACGGCCGAGCCGAGCGCGCCGAACGTCTGAGAGGCGTCGAGAACCGTATTACCTGATGCCGAACATGCGCGCGTCGTTTCGCTTGAGGACGCGATGACATTCGCACGCACGATGCTCGATCGCGGCGCGATCAAGTATCGTGATCAGGCCGGGGCGATAACGGATTGCCCCGTCAGCCTCCAGTCTCCGCAACTCCCCGGATGCAAGCGCGCCGTTGACCCCGAGGACGCCCGGAAACACTTTCCTGCTGACCTGGACGGTATCGGAATCCAGTCGGTCGAGCGTTTGCAGAAGCCAACGGCAGAGTTGCTCCAGCGGTGAGTGATGATGTCCGCACACGGCGATCTGCGACATCTGGGCGAGCAGGGCCTGCGTGTAACGGAGCAGCAGTCGCTGGAAATTGCCCGCACGTGAGAATTCGCGCCTGGCGACCTCGGCATCGAGCCGGTAGGCGTACCCCGCCTCTTGTACGATCACACGATTCGACGCACGCGGCTCGCCGATACACGCGGGCAATCCGACGAGCCCGTCGTTGCCCACCATCGCGAGGCCGACCGGTGTGCCGGTCTTCGTGGAATGGAAAATGACGCACGCTGCCGTGGTGGGCAGATAAACCTGATTAAGGATTTCGCCCTGCCTGTGCAGGACTTGCCCGAGCGCGAGCTCCACGGGCACCAGATGCGGTACGAGCCGGTCTAGTTCACCGTCCGACAGGGCCGCCAGCAACCTGTTGGCCGAGGGCGCCGCGTCGGATGCGTGATTTTCGGCAGGACCGCAGTGAACCGACGGTGTGCCGCGCGCCACGCGGGCAACGAGTTCGAGGTGCTGCTGGATCAGCGTCTCGCGGTTCTTTTCCGGCAGAAGACTGAGCACCGCGGAGCGGACGTCGTCGTGGCCAAGTGCATCCAGGATGCGCAGTTTGGACAGCGTGCCCAGGTCACTCTTGCCCGTGCGCCATGCCGAGATTTGCGCGCGGGTGAGGGCGAGCGCTTCGGCGAGCCGGGCGTCGCTGTGGTAGCTGCCCAGCTTCTTTACTTCGTCGAATAATGCATACCAGTCGTGCACGATGTTCAGCCTGCGACGCAGTCCTGTCGAGATGGCAACAGGGGATCGGATCAGGCGCACATTTATAGCATAAATGGCGCATCGATCCTTGATCTCGCGGCAGGATTCTGCTGGACCGGACGATTCCCGCGTGTGACGGCGCGCACTCGACCGTACCGGATTGGAATGAAGGCAGGGTCACGTGATGCCCGTGCGCGGCCGGCTGTCTTCCGAGCGGGCGAATGCCGCCTGGAGTACGGGGTGCACGTCGGTGCGCCAGCGCTCGCCGGTAAAGAGCCCGTAGTGATCGCAATCGTCGATGTCGGCGCGTTGCCGCGCATCCGCTGCGAGACCGCTGCACATGGCCAGCGCGGCATGCGTCTGGCCCGCACCGGTGACTGCATCGCACTTGCCTTCGACGGTCAGCAACACGATCGAGCGCAACGCGGCGGGCTCGACCCGCTGGCCGTGAACGTGCCACGTTCCATTCGCCAGGCACGTTCGCTGGAAAACGATGTCGACCGTATCGAGGAAATACTCGGCGGGCATGTCGAGGAGCGTCAGGTATTCCCGCAGCGCCCGGCGTGCGCTTGCGAGTTCGTCCGTGGCGCCGCTCGACGCCGCGCGCCGATAGCGATCGACCAGCGCCATGTAGCGTTGCGGATAGGTGACCGCGATCTCGGCACGCTGCAGATAGGCGGGAAATACCTGTCGCCCGTATCCGGCGAAGCCGTGCGGCACCGTATCGATCAGCGTGGCGCGACACCAGGCGAGCGAGTGCGAGCGGGCCGCGGTGCCGAGCGCGCTCGGGTTGATGCGAGCATCGAGGGGGCCGCCGATCAACGTCAGGCTCGCCGGCAGCGCGACATCGCGTTGCGCGCGCAGTGCGATGGCGCCGAGCGACGGAAACGTCGCCTGGCACACCGCGACGACGTGCATCGGCCGGGCGTCGGCCACCAGGGTATCGATGAAGCGGTCGAGCATCGACACGTATTCGTCGAGGCCGAATCGGCCCGCGTCGCACGGCACGTCGCGCGCATCGATCCAGTCGGTGATGCACACGTCACCGTCGACAAGCAGGGTCTCGACCGTCTCCCGCATCATCACGGCCGCATGGCCGGCCAGCGGCACGCAGAGCAGGATCACGCGTCGCGCGCCTGCGCGCGCGAAGCGGCGCAACGTGCAAAACGGCGTGCGCGCGACGATCGACTCGTCGACGTCGGCGCGACGGCCGTCCACGTCGACCGAATCGATGGCGAACCGTGGTGCGTCGGCCTGGACGTCGAGCAGAGGTTCAACCAGGTCGGCGTAGCACGACGCCGCGGCATCGGGCCAAAGACCGCGTGTGAACCGCGCCGCCGCGCTCCACGTCCGCAACCATTGCCGTTGTCGTTCGATCAGGTCATACCACATGACGCACGGGCGGAAAACCGCCGGGAATTCGGACAAACCTACTGTCGCCGGATCGTGCGGCGACGGGTTGACCTGCATCAGTGTCGCGCCGATCGCGGGTGCATAAGCTGGTCTACGCATCAAGGACGGATGCACACGGACGGAGTCGAACATGGACGCATCTCGACGCATGCTCGTCGTTTTCTATTCGCGCAGTGAAACGACGGCGGCGATTGCACACCAGCTTGCCGCCGAGCTTGGCGCGGATTGCGAGCGGCTGCGGGAAGCCGACGATCGGCGGCGGACGGGGGCCATCGGCTTCCTGCGTTCGCTCGTGGACGTGATCCGCGACCGTGCCGTGGACCTGCGGCCGACGATCTGTTCGCCGTCGGCATACGATGCGGTCGTGATAGGCACGCCGGTCTGGGCGGGCCGCGCATCGACGCCGGTTTCGACCTGGCTGGCGCGGCACGGGAGCGAACTGCGCGCGACCGCATTCTTTTGCACGATGGGCCGGCGCGGCGACCTGACGGCATTCGGGCAGATGCAGGCACTGGCGCGGCAAGCGCCGCTCGCGACTTGCGCGATTTCCGGGCGCGATATCGGTCGCGGCCTGGCCGCCCGAAAGCTCGCGCGTTTTGCGCGGTCGATCGCCCGCCGGCTTGCCGCCGGCGAACGGCACACGAGCGCGGAGCAGGCAACGTGACGGCGCGGTCGGGGGGCGAGCGCGACTACGATCATGTGCTGGTCGGCGGCGGCATCGCCGGCGTGTCCGCCGCGCATGCGTTGCGGCGCGAAGATCCGTTCGCTCGTATCGCGATCCTGTGCGGCGAACACGTGCTTCCGTATCAGAGACAGCCGCTGACGAAGGAATTCCTCGCGGGAAACGTTGCCCCGGCGGCAATCGCGATCCACCCGGCAGGGTTCTACGAGATGCGCAGGATCGACCTGCATCTGGGCGCAAGGGTTGCGTCGGTCGACTGCGGTACGCACGTCGTCAGGCTGGAGGATGGCGCCCCGATACGGTACGGCAAGCTGCTGATCGCGACCGGTGCGGCGCCGCGACGCCTGACGGTCCCGGGGGCAACGCTGGCGGGCATCGGTCACCTTCACGATCTCGACGACGCGCTTGCGCTTCGCGACAACGCCGCCCGGCACCGACGCCTGCTGGTCTTGGGCGGGGGCTTCACGGGTATCGAGGCGGCGGCCACGCTGCGCGAGCGCGGTCTGGAGGTCACGCTTGTCGAACGCTGCGAGCGGCTGTTGCCGCAACTGAATTCCGCTCGACTGTCCGATCACTTTGCCGGGTTGTGTGCGACACACGGTGTCGACGTTCGAACCGGAACGACGGTGGAGCGCTTCATCGGCACGCAATCGGTCGAGGCCGCCGTGCTCGCCGACGGCTGCGTCATCCAATGCGACCTCGTCGTGGTTGCCGTGGGCGTCGAGCCGAACTGCGGGTTTCTCGCAGGCAGCGGCATCGCGACAGCGGATGGCGTGCTTGTCGACGAATGCCTGCAAGCGTCGGACCCGGATGTCCACGCCGCCGGCGACGTCGCGCGGTTTCGCGATCCTGTATTCGGCGTGCAGAGGCGTATCGAGCATTGGGACAACGCGGTGCGCCAGGGGCGCCTTGCCGCCAGGAACATGCGCGGCGCGCGCCTGCCTTATCGCGATGTGTCGATTTTCTACGGAAATGTATTCGATGTGCCGTACAACTTCCTCGGCAACGCTGCCGATGCGACCGAAGTCGTCGAACAGGGCCGGTTCCCGCATGCTCCGTATTCGTTGCTCTATCTGAGACATCATGTCCTGCGTGCGGTGTTCTCGATCGGTGTGCGCGCGGACGAAATGACCGCTGCCGAGGAGACGATCCGCCATCGGGTCAATCTCGGCGCGCAAGTCGAGGCCGCGACGCACGGCGGATTGCGGCTGCGCGAGCTGCCTGCGCAAACGGTCCTGATCCTGCAGGGCGGCGGTGCGCTCGGCGCATTCGAAAGCGGCGCGATCGCCGCGCTCGAGGCGCGGGGCGTTCGTCCGGATGTGGTCGCGGCCGTGTCGATCGGCGCGTTCAACGGCGCGATCGCCGCGAGCCATCCCGGGCATGCGGCCGAAGCACTCGACGCATTCTGGCGCGAATTGTCGATAAGGAGTCCGGTGGGTGTTCCATCGTGCGCCTATGCGGAACATGCGTTGCTCGCGTGGCACGTCGCGCTGTTCGGCGTTCCGAATTTCCTGCGGCCACATTGGTGGCCTGACGGGATTCCGCCGCCCGGGCTTGCTCCGTGGTGGACGAGTTGCTACGACACCCAACCAATGCTCGCGCTGCTGCGCCGCCATGTCGATTTCGATGCCCTGGCGGGCAGCGCCACGCGCCTGCTGCTCGGAGCCGTGGACGTGGAAAGCGGGGAGCGGCGCATCTTCGACAGCTATGTCGATCGCATCACGCCCGAGCATTTGCTCGCCAGCGGCAGCCTGCCGCCCGCGATGCCATGGACGCAAATCGATGGTCGTGCTTACTGGGATGGCGGCATCATCAGCAACTCGCCGCTCGATCTCGTGATCGAACGATGCGGGCGGATAGCAGGGCGCGTGTTCGTCGTCGATCTGTTTTCCGGGTCGCGCCCGTTACCGTCGAACCTGCTCGAGGTCATGTTGCGGCGCGACGAGATCGTCTACGCCGATCGGGTTCGCAACGACCTGCGGTTCGAGGAAAACGCGAACGATTTTCGCGATCTCGTCGAACGTATCACCAGCCGGCTCGATCCCGAAACGGCGGCGCGCATGCGACAACTCCCGGAATACATACGGCTGATGGGGAATCGTGCGCCCGTTCGGGTCTTCCGGATCGCGCTGGATCGCCTCGCCGGAGGCCGGGATACGTTCGCGCGCGACTTCGATTTTTCCGATACATCGATTGCGACGCTGTTCGAGCTCGGCCGCACCGCGGCGCTCGGGGTGCTCGCATCCGATGCGACGGAACCGCTCGGAGGCGCCGCCGGCCACCCTGGTCGAGCGAGGCCACCAGCGCCTTGAACGCCTTCCACTCCACGGCGAGGAGGACTTCGACGCTCGCGTGGCCCAGTGTGCGCATGTCGGTGGAAATTTCGAAGGCGGTGTCCAGATCCGGGGCGGTGAAAATGTCGAGATAGTCTTGGGAACCCACCAATGCGAAATTGTGCAGCCATTCGATCTGACCGCACGTTTTCTACAATCGGCGGACGGCGTGATGCTCGAGCTCGGCCAGTTTCTACGGCCTCCTGACTGCGTCCGGCGACAGGCGTGTGAGCATGACAAAGGCGGGCATGGCGAATCCTCGGCGTGTCGCTCTGCACAGGAGCCGGGAATGGGCGGCGATCACGCGACCGACGAAGTGCGTGCCGGACGTCGGCCGGACGAACACGATGGTCCCATCCCTTGGCCGAACCACGGAATCTCGGCACCGAGCGACGCGACATACCGTGTCCAGCCCCCAGGGTTGTCGGCGAACAGCCACGCGCATACGGGCTCGGCGAGCGCATCGCGGTCGAGCGGTTCGTCGAGCAATAGTTGCGGCCACAGGCAGTACGCGTGGAGGACCGCGCGCGTGAACTCGCGCACGGTCATGTGCGCGAACACCTGGTTCAGCAGTGGGATGTCCGCGAGCATCGGCTGCGCGGCAAGTAGCGAATCGAGCGTCCTGTCATCCGGTTCGTATTCGAGCACGCAACTGAGCGTTCGCAGAATGCTGCCGAGGTGCACGAGCAAGGCGCGGCGAGCTTCGGTTTCGTTTGGCATGGGTGGCGTCCGGAGTGGCGGAACGGATAGCTCCGCGTGTTCCCTTGAAATCTATGAGCGATATCGCGCGCGAACGTTGATGGAAGTCAAGCGCGGTAGTCAGGGTCCGTCCGGAAATCGGCCGTCGCGGCATTGGCCGCGCATGCGCCGCCGCCCGTGCCGTCAGCAAGGCGCCGCGTCGTTTCCGATCGGTGCCATGTGCGCCGCAGCCAGTATCGCGACGGCCTTGTCGTCGTCCATCTGCGAAAACGCTCGATAGAGCGCGCCGACCGAGAAGGCTTCGTCGGACTGCTCGATGCACACCACGTCGTCGGCATAGGGGCGGACTTCACATGGCGCACGCAACTTGCGCACGAGCACGGCGTCGAGAGCGCCATGCAGGTGCGTTGCTGCGCGCTTGCGCGAAATCCGGTTGTTGAAGTCGGGGCACGGTCGAGCCGGCGGCCGTACCGATCATCTTCGAACCCCATGTGGCGATCAAAGCCGTTCGAGCCGTGCGAGGATCTCGTCGGTCCGGCGCAGCAGCGTGCTGTTCCGCTCGGCCGTCTGCCTGACGGTATTCAGTCTTGCGCGCCAGTACGCGGGGTCGGTTACGGATGTCTGCGTATGGAAGCAGGATCGGGTCCGCTCCAGCAGCCGAATGGATCCCTCGATGTGTGAAAGCTCGCGTTCGACGTCGCAGTACCAGTTCATGCGTGGTCTCCATTGCATTCGTTGACTCATGTTGGATTCCCGCTGTCCGTCGCGTGTTGATTTCACGCAATGCATCGAATTCGTCTGCTTTTTCGACGACTGAAAAACGATTCGCGGTATTGGGTCGAGCGTTTTTGACGCCGCACCGGGCGACGTGAAATTCGACGCGAAGACCTGACAAACAATCCGGCCCGGTTTCGCGAGACATGCGCATCGGTGTTTCAACGGCATTGCGTCAGACGAATCGGGGAACGTTTCGATCGCGCGCCGGCCGGATGACCTGCATCAACAACGATTGCCCGGCAGGAGCGAATATTGACGTTCTCGCATGTCGATCCCGACCGCGATCGACATGTTCCGTGCCGTCTGCGTCTTCACGTTCATGATACGGAAACCATCATGCTCGCCTCGTTTACGAACACGTCAAATCGTCAGATCATTTCGCGCTCCGAAGCATCGACGCTGAACATGTCGGCTGCCACACATCACCAGCATCACCCGGTCGACGCCGATGGCGACTGGCTGCTGAGTCCCCACGAAATCGCGATCCTGATGGTGCTCGCCAGCGAGCCGCGGCGCCAGCAGGGCGATCCCGCCGATCTGCGCTGCCTCGTCGATCGCGGCCTCGTTCGACTGGGTGCGGCGTCGCTCGACGAGGCGCCCGCCTGCCTGTCGGCCGACGGTCGTCAGATGGTGTTGCGACTCGCCAGACGCGATCGCGTCTGGCAACGGAAAAATGTTGACGTCACGATTGCGTGGCGCGCGATCGCGTCGGAGACATTGGCCGGGATGGCTCACCACGCCGCGCGCTGACCTGTATCAATTCCACGCGGTGCAGCGGGAATTACCGTTGTTTTCATCGATCGCAGACAGGAGTCGATGGTCATGAAAAGCGACAGCGAGCTGAAGAAGGACGTCGAGCAGGAGCTCGAGTGGGACCCGTCATTCAATGCGGTGCGCATCGGTGTGGAAGTGCACGAACGCATCGTGACGTTGACCGGACATGTCGGCAGCTATCTGGAAAAAGTCGCGGTGCGCAAGGCCGTCGAGCGTATCGAAGGCGTGCGCGGCATCGTGCTGGAACTCGGGGTGCAAACCGACGATGGCAAGCGTCGCTCGGACGAGGACATCGCCATCGCGGCACGCTCGCTCCTGAAGTGGGATGCGGGACTTGGCGAGCAGGCCGTGCAGGTGACGGTCGAGAACGGGTGCGTGACGCTGTCGGGCGAGGTGATGTGGAGTTACCAGATGCAGGAGGCGGAGCGGGCTGTCGAGCGGCTGCGCGGCGTCACCCGGATCATCAACGAGATTCATGTCCGGCCGCACCCGACACATTCCGACATCGCCGGCAAGATCCAGGCGGCCTTGATTCGGCATGCAACGGAAGAGGCTGCACACGTCGGCATTACCGTCCAGGATGGTTGCGTGACGTTGACCGGTCAGGTGGGCTCGCTGAGTGAGCGGCGGCTTGCCTTCGATGCCGCGTGGTCGGCGCCGGGCGTGCGCGACGTAGTCGATCAACTTACCGTTGCATGATGATCCGGGCGGCGGCGGACCTCGATCGAGCGTCCGCCTCGCCCCGGCCGGGAGAACGAACATGAATGCCGCGATGCTTTGTACCCGCGATGTCGCCATGTGTTCGGCACGGGCAACCGTCGTCGAGGCGGCGGAAATGATGCGCGACGCGCACGCCGGCGATCTGATCGTCGTGCGCGAACAGGAGGGGCGATGCGTGCCGGTCGGTATGGTGACCGATCGCGACATCGTGCTGACGGTGGTCAGCCCCGATGCGGAAGCCGGCTCGCTGTTCGTCGGTGACATCATGTCGACGCCTGTCGCAATCGCGAACGCCGACGACGACATCTGGCTGCTTGCGAAGCGGATGCGCCAGCACGGCGTCCGACGATTGCCGGTCGTCGGCGGCGACGGCGAGCTGATCGGCATTGTCTCGCTCGACGATCTGCTGCGCGCGGCCGCGGCGCTGCTCGACGAGTTGCGGCTCGTGGCGGCCCGCCAACCGTATTTCGAGGAGAAGCAGCGTGGCTGATTCGGTCGGTTCCCGCTCCCGTCGCGCCGCGCATGATGCGGCGGCGGTCTCGATGCCGGTGCGATGTGCCCTTCGGGCGCGCGCAATCCCATGACACGCGGCCGGCATACCGGCCCGCGCACCTGGATGCGCCGGTGGCTCGGTGCAATCGGTTTCTGCCTGCTGCTGTCGAGCGCGACGACGTGGCTCGGCGCGATCCACGACCATCCTGTGAGCCCCGGTGTCGTGGCCGGCATGAACGCGCCGGAATGCGGGCGCGTGGGTGCTCGGCCGGCCGGATCGATGCTGACGACGCCGATTCCCGAACAGGACGTCTGCCTGTCGCTGTTCGTTTATCGCGCGTCGTATCCCGATGCCGCGAGCGACGTCGCGTCATACCGCACGTGGATCCTGCAGCAGCGGGTCGGTGAATTCTGGCAATTGTTCGGCTATGTGCTTCTGTTGTGGGCGGCGGTCCTGGGCCTTGTCGCCGGGCCGATATGGATCTTCATGCGGCGGGCCGGATATCGCCATCGCGGCTCGCGGCGCGGCCGATGATGGACGCGGCATGCGTTCGCACGGCAAAAGGAGAGGAACGATCATGACGATTTCCGGTGAACTGAACGACGCGGACTGGACCGTGGCGATCGAAACGGTTGGCGTCGCGACCGGCGGCTACCGCTGCCGTGTCCACGTGACGGTCCGCTCACCCGATTGCAGGTGCGAGCATGTCTTTCCACACCATCGGGTATTCGCGACTGAGCGCGAGGCAGCGCTGGAGGGGCTGCGCAGCGGAATGACATGGGTGGAAATGAAGAAATCGGACACGTTCACGTACTGACCGGCGGCGCTGCATGTGAACCGGCGAGCACGGTGGCACGAACGCTGCGCGTGCGGCACGACCTGGAGCCTGCAAATGCCGGGGCGCCGGCATCCCGCCGGGCGGCGGGCATGCGTTGATCCCGGTCAAAGCCGCGCGGGACGGCCTCAATACGATGGATCGCATCTCTGCACAGAAATGACGACCATGAACAGGCTCAGTCGCGCATGCCGTGTGCTCGTGCTGTGCGCGGCGGCCTGCTGCGTGCCGACGCAGCAGGCGCATGCGCAGCATGCACGCCACGTCCCCCGCCAGGATGTCCACGGCAGGGATTTCCACGGGCGGGACTTTCGCCACTTCGCGCCGACGGAGCGTGCGCGGTGGCGGGGCGGTCGATGGGTCCAGGACTGGCACGGCGGGCGTTACGCGTGGTGGTGGATCGTCGACGGCTACTGGTACATCTATCCTGAACCGATGTATCCGTACCCGACCTACATTCCGCCGGCGATCGTCGTTCAGCGGCCGCCGCCGACCCCGGCCCGGCTGCCGCCGGCACGCGCGTGGTACTACTGCAACGACCCGCGCGGATACTATCCATATGTCGCGTCATGCAATGGCGTGTGGACCGCGGTTCCGTCGAGTCCGGACGCGGCGTCGCAATGACGGAAGCGACGCTCGTTCGAAACGAGGCGGCCGCGTACCGGCTGCTCGATTGCGTGCGAGCGACGCGGGAGGGCACATGATGAACGGATCCTGGCCGGACGCTGACGTCGACGACGTGTTGCTGACGGATTGGTATGAACTGACGATGATGCAGGCCGCGTTCGATGCCGGAATGAACGACATGGCCAGCTTCGAGTTCTTCGTCAGGGCGTTGCCCGAGCATCGGGCATTCCTGATGGCGGCGGGGCTGGCGCCCGTCCTCGACTATCTGTCGGGTCTGCGCTTTACGGCCGCCACCCTCGAGCGACTGGCCGCGACCGGGCGCTTGCGAGCGGATTTCCTTGCGTCGCTCGCCGGCTTCCGCTTTACGGGCGCGGTCGACGCGATGCCGGAAGGCACGGTGTTCTTCGCCGACGAACCGATCCTGCGGATCACGGCGCCGCTTCGCGAGGCGCAGTTCGTCGAGAGCCGCGTGATGAACCTGCTCCATTACGCAACGCTGGTTGCGAGCAAGGCCGCACGCGCTGCGCTCGTCGCGCATGGCAGGTTGCTGGTCGACTTCGGCATGCGGCGCGCGCATGGCGCGGAGGCGGCGATGCTGTCCGCGCGGGCCAGCTACCTGGCGGGTTTCGCCGGCACGGCGACCCTGCTCGCGGGGTTGCGCTACGACATTCCCGTGTACGGCACGATGGCGCATTCATACGTCCAGGCGCACGACGACGAAGCGCTCGCGTTCGAGCACTTTGCGAGATCGCAGCCGGATAACGCGTTACTGCTGATCGATACGTACGATACGGAGCGCGCGGCGCACAAGGTCGTTGAACTCGCGCGGCGCCTTGCGTCCGATAACGTGCGCATCAAGGGCGTCCGGATCGACAGCGGCGATCTGGCGGCGCACGCGCGCAACGTGCGCGCGATTCTCGATCATGGCGGCCTGACGGAAGCGACGATCTTCGCGAGCGGCAATCTCGATGAAATCCGGCTGCGAGAGCTTGTCCATCAGCATGCGCCAATCGACGGTTTCGGAATCGGCACACAGATGAGTACGTCGGCGGATGCACCGTGCCTCGACTGCGCGTACAAGCTCGTCGAGTATGCGGGCCGGGCGCGCTGCAAGCGATCCGAGGGCAAGGCCACGCTACCCGGCCGCAAGCAGGTGTTCCGGCAATACGACCGGGACGGCCGAATCGCCGCCGACAGCCTCGGACTCGACGGCGAGCGCAGCGACGGAATGCCGCTGTTGCGGCCCGTCATGATCGGCGGATCGCGACTCGCGGCCCCCACGCTCGGCGAGAGCCGCATTCATGCAATGCGCGAACTGTCCGCGCTGCCCGATTCGATGCAGGCGCTGGCGCCCGTCATGCCGATGCAGGCGGCGATTTCTCCGGCGCTGGCGACACTCGTCGCGCAGGAGAATGCCAGGCTGGACGCGTACGCGAGGCAGCAAGCGGCATGAACGATGCACGTATCCCGGCCGGCCGCGCGATCACGCTGAGCGACAAGGTGGTCGCATTGCGCGCGCCCTCGGCCTGGCCGGACGGCACGAGATCGGTCGAGGCGGTGGAGACGCACATGTCATGGGTATTCCTGACGGACCGGTACGCGTGGAAACTCAAGAAGCCCGTACGCGCGCCGCAACTCGATTTTCGAACGCTGGCCGCTCGCTATCGCTTCTGTTGCGAGGAGGTGCGTTTGAACCGTCGTCTTGCCGCCGATGTCTATCTCGATGTGGTGCCGCTCGTCGTCGACGCCCACGGTTGCCTGCGCGCGGACGGGCCCGGAGAAATCGTCGACTGGCTGGTCAGGATGCGGCGCCTGCCGGCCGCACGCATGCTCGACCGCGCGTTGTCGCGCGGCATGGCTACGGCAGACGATGCATATCGCATCGCGGTTCGCCTGAGCGCGTTCTACCATGCCCTGGCACCCGCGCGAATCGACGGTGCGGCGTATCGGGAAGCGCTGCGTCGCACGATCGACACCAATGAACGCGCGTTGTGCAAGCCGCTCGCGGGCCAGTCCGCCGATACCGTGCGGGCACTCTGCGCGCGGCAGCGATCGTTGCTCGTGTGCGAAGCCGCGCGCTTCGACCTGCGTGTGAGACAGGGGCATGTCGTCGAAGGGCACGGCGATCTGCGTCCCGAACACGTCTGCATCGACGATCCGGTCGCGATCATCGATTGCCTCGAATTCTGCAGACGACTGAGAATCCAGGATGCGGCGGACGAGGTCGGCTTTCTCGCGCTCGAATGCGAGCGTCTCGGCGCAGCGGGTTTCGCGGACACCCTGATCAACGCCTACCACTCGGCGAGCGGCGACGATGTCGATGACGGATGCGTGCATTTCTACCAGAGCTGCCGGGCCATGACGCGCGCGCGGCTTGCCGTGTGGCACCTGCGCGAGCCCGAATTCAGAGCGACGCCGGTCTGGCGCGATCGCGCGAGCACGTATATCGCACTCGCCCGGCGGCACGCCGACGGCTGCGAGCGCACGTGGGTGGCAAGCCACGTCAGCGCCGCAACAGGTCGGTGAGCGAGCCGCCGCGATGGATACGCGCAATCGCCTCGGCAAACAGCGGAGCGCTGTCGAGCACCGCGAGCTTGTCCTTGAGCGGCCCGGCCGGCACGCGCCAGGGCGGCACCGTGTCGGTCACGGCGACGCCGGCGAGCGCATCGCCGCCGAGCAGTACGGGCGCGTCATCAAAGAACATCCCATGCGTCGCGACCGCGTAGACGGATTGTGCGCCGAGCGTGCGGCAATCCTCGGCCGTGCGGGCCAATGTCGTCCCGGTACCGATCAGGTCGTCGACGATGACGGCGCAACGGCCGGCGACCTCGCCGACGATCGGCTTGGGCGTCACGATGCCGCCGCTGCGCAGCTTGCCGGCGAATGCCGCGTCGACCGGGCGCCCGATGCGCGTTTCCAGCCTCGCACGGAAATCCTCGGCCCGTCGCACGCCGCCTGCGTCGGGCGATACGACCACGACCGGCCGTTCGCCGGCTTGCGAGGCGAACCATTCGACCAGCATGCCGTTCGCCTCGAGATGCTCCGTCGGGCAGCGAAACGCGTTCTGGAACGCTGCGATGTTGTGGATGTCGATCGCGACGACACGATCGACACCCACTGCTTCGAGCAACATGGCGACATAGCGCGTGGATACCGGATCGCGCGGCTGAGACCGGCGGTCCTTGCGCGAGTAGCACAGGTAGGGCGTGACCGCGCAGACGCGTGCGGCCGACGCGTCCTTCAACGCACCGATGAAAAGCAGCAATCGGCACAGCTTGTCGTTGACGGAAATGCCTGGCTCTCCGTGCAGCGACTGAACGACGTAGACGTCGTGTCCGCGCACGCTGGCAAGCGCGCGCGTTTTGTGTTCACCGTCCTCGAACGGACGTTCCTCGTGCGCGGCGAGCGTGACGCCGAGACGGGCTGCGATTCGTTCGCCGAACGCGCGACACGAGGCGAACGCAAACAGGCTGAAAGGGAGTCGTTCCATGGCATGGCTACCTCGATTCATGCAGTCATCGATCGTCGCGCATCATGACGCACTTTGACGTGTTCAACGGTGATGCGGACGGCATCTGTTCGCTTCATCAGCTCCGGCTCGAGATGCCGGCCGAGTCGGTGCTCGTGACGGGGCCCAAGCGCGACATCGCGCTGCTCGCGCGCGTGTCGGCCGCCCGAGGCGACATCGTCACCGTGCTGGACGTTTCGCTCGACG
The DNA here is from genome assembly GCF_001718315.1 of Burkholderia diffusa. NCBI lineage: Bacteria > Pseudomonadati > Pseudomonadota > Betaproteobacteria > Burkholderiales > Burkholderiaceae > Burkholderia > Burkholderia diffusa. The sequence continues at coordinate 288,141 of NZ_CP013364.1, forward strand.
TGAACCGCGCGGCGCTCGATGCGCTGCTGGCGCGCGGGGTCGATGTCGACTATTTCGATCACCACATGCCCGGCGCCGTGCCCGACCATCCGCGCCTTCACGCGCATGTCGACACGGCGCCGGACACCTGTACGAGTGTCATCGTCGACCGGTACCTGGCGGGCCGGCAGCGAATCTGGGCGGTGGTCGGCGCGTACGGCGACAATCTCGTCGGCGTGGCCGGCAGGCTCGCCGCCGCTTGCGGCCTGACCGACGCCGATGCCTACCGTCTGCAGGTGCTCGGCGAATCCGTCAATTACAACGGTTACGGCGATTGCCCGGACGACCTCTTCATGGCACCGCTGGCCGTATACACGGCGGTGCGGCCATATGCGGACCCGCTCGAGTTCGCGAAGTCGCCGCTTGCGCGGCGGCTCGACGCCAACCGGCGACGCGATATCGCGCGTGCGGCGCGACAGCGCGCGAACATCGCGCTGCCGGGAGCGGACGTCTATATCCTTCCCGACACGCGCTGGGCGCGTCGCGTGCGCGGCGTTTTCGCCAATCGGCTCGCGCGTGGCGACGCGACACGCGCTCACGCGGTGCTGACGGTGTCGGCCTCGGGCGGGTACATCGTCAGCGTTCGCGCGCCCGTCTCCGCACCGTACGGCGCCGATCGTCTGTGTCGCGCATTTCCGGGGGGCGGCGGCCGGGAAGGGGCGGCCGGCATCAACGGGCTCGCGCCCGAGCGCCTCGACGCGTTCGTCGCGGCGCTGGCGAACGCGTACCCCGCCGCGTGAGCCGACGCAGGCACGCTCGTCGGTGCGGCACGGCATGGCCGGAACGAGTGTCATCGGGATGCTCCTGAACGGTGGCCGTTGCGCGGAAAGACTCGCTGCAATCGTGGCGCCGCGCAATGCGGGGCGGTTGATGCATGTCAAGCGTGCCGGCCGCTCCGCCCGGGAAGATGAACCGCCATCACCGGCGGGGAGAGGGGTCGTGGAGCACCATGCGGAGGTATTGCGGGGCGGGCGCTGGACGCTGCCCGTGCCGGGCTGGCGGGATCTCGCCGCGATGCTGATCGTGGTCGGTTTCCTGTTGCTGGCCGGCATCTCGGCGCGCCAGATGGCCGGCCCGCTGGCGGTGGCGCATCCGCCGGCCATTTCGCTGTCGCCCGCGGCGCTGCCCGGCTACACGCTGCGCACCGTCGCGCGCATGTTCGCGGCATTGCTCGCGTCGATCGTGTTCACGTTCGTCTACGCGACCGCGGCGGCGCGCAGCCGTCGCGCCGAGCGCGTGCTGATCCCGCTGCTCGACGTGTTGCAGTCGGTGCCGATCCTCGGCTACCTATCGTTTACGGTGCTGTTTTTCCTGTCGCTGTTTCCGGGGCGGATCCTCGGCGCCGAGTGCGCGGCGATCTTCGCGATCTTCACCAGCCAGGCGTGGAACATGACGTTCAGCTTCTATCAGGCGCTGCGCACGGTGCCGCTCGATCTCGACGAGGCCAGTCGCAGCTTCCGGTTGTCCGCATGGCAGCGCTTCTGGCGCCTCGACGTGCCGTTCGCGATGCCGGGACTCGTCTGGAACGCAATGATGTCGATGTCGGGCGGCTGGTTTTTCGTGGTCGCATCCGAGGCGATCGCGGTCGGCAACCTGCACGTCGACCTGCCGGGCGTCGGCGCCTACGTCGCGCAGGCGATCGCGAACCGCGACCTCGCTGCCGTGGGCTGGGCGATCGTCGCGATGAGCGTCGCGATCGTCCTGTACGACCAGTTGCTGTTCAGGCCGCTGGTCGCATGGTCGGAACGGTTCCGCTATGGCGATGCCGCGCCCACGGTCGCGTCGCGCAGCTGGATGCTCGACCTGTTCCACCGATCGAGATGGATGGGCCGTGCGAGCGGCCCGGTCCGGGCGCTGCTGCGCCGTGCGGCGCGCGCGCGGCTGCGCGGGTTCATGTCGGCATGGCGCGACCGGATCGTGCTGCCGCGACGCACGGGCGACGTGCTCTGGTTCGCGCTGTGCGGCGCGGGATGCGCGTATGCGGCGTATGAACTGTTCCGGCTCGGCCGCGCGACGCTCACCTGGACGGACCTGCGCGTCGTCGCAAGCGAAGGAGGGCTCACGTTCGTCCGCGTGACGGTGCTGGTCACCCTCGCGTCGATGATCTGGGTGCCGATCGGCATCGCGATCGGCCTCCGGCCGGGCGTGGCCGCCCGCATGCAGCCGGTCACGCAGTTCCTCGCCGCGTTTCCGGCCAACCTGCTGTTTCCGGTCGCGGTGTTCGCGATCGTGCGCCTGCGGCTCCAACCCGACATCTGGCTGTGCCCGCTGATGATATTGGGCGCGCAATGGTATGTGCTGTTCAACGTGATTGCGGGGGCGAGCGCATTCCCGGCCGACCTGCGCGAAGCGGCCGCATGCTTCCGCGTGCGGCCGGCGACCTGGTGGCGACACGTCATGCTGCCGGGCGTCCTGCCGTACTTCGTGACGGGCGCGATTACCGCGTCGGGCGGCGCATGGAACGCGAGCATCGTCGCCGAGGCCGTGAGCTGGGGCAGCACACGCCTGGATGCCGGCGGACTCGGCGCCTATATCGCGCGGATGACCGACGCCGGCGACTATCCGCGCATCGCGCTCGGCGTCGCCGTGATGTCGCTGCTCGTGATCGCGACCAACCGGCTCGTGTGGCGCCCGATGTACGCGTTCGCGGAGCGCCGCACACGGCTCGATTGAGCCCTCGATCGATCATTTACTCACGGGAGACCCGCGTGCCGAACCTCAGCGAATGCACGGAAGGGAACGTCGCGAGCGCGGCTGCGCCGACTTTGGAGGAGACGGCCGTCGTGCTCGAGATGCGCGCCGTATGCAAGTCGTTCACGAAGCCGTCCGGCGAACCGCTGCACGTGCTGGCCGATATCGACCTCGCGTTGCATGAAGGCGAGATCCTGGGGCTGCTGGGCCGCTCGGGCTCGGGCAAATCCACCCTGCTGAGGATCGCCGGCGGGCTCGTCAAGCCCTCGTCCGGCGCGGTGACCTATCGCGGTGCACCGCTCGCCGGTCCGACCGACGGCATCGCAGTGGTATTCCAGACCTTCGCGCTGTACCCGTGGCTGACCGTCATCGAAAACGTCGAGCTTGGTCTCGACGCGCAGGGCCTGGCGTCAGAGGACGCACGCGCACGCGCGGCCGCCGCGATCGAGCTGATCGGTCTCGACGGGTTCGAATCGGCGTTTCCCCGCGAGCTGTCGGGCGGCATGCGTCAGCGGGTGGGGTTCGCCCGCGCGCTCGTCAGCGAACCCGTGCTGATGTTGATGGACGAGCCGTTCTCGGCGCTCGACGTGCTGACCGCGGAAACGCTGCGCACCGATTTTCTCGACCTGTGGGACGCGCACCAGCTGTCGATCCGGTCGGTGCTGATGGTGACGCATAACATCGAGGAAGCCGTGCTCATGTGCGATCGCATTCTGGTGCTCGGCGCTGGTCCGGCGCACATCGAGGCGACGCTGAACGTGCCGCTGCCGCGTCCGCGCAGTCGGCACGATCCGGCCGTTCAGGCGATCGTCGGCAGGATCTATGCGACGCTGACCGCACGCATCACCGACGCGACGGCGGGCCGGGCGGCGACGGGCAGTGCGCTGGCCATGAAGCTGCCCGACGTGTCGAGCCACCATCTCGCCGGATTCGTCGACGCGCTCGCGGCCGCGCCGTACGACGGCCATGCGGAGCTCGGCACGATTGCATCGGCGCTCGCGCTGCGGACCGACGCGCTGTATTCGACGGCGGCCGCGCTTCATCTGCTCGCGTTTGCCGAATGGCACGACCAGACCATCCGGCTGAGTGCCGCGGGCCATGTGTTCGCGCAAAGCGACGACGATGCGCGGCGGCGTCTGTTCAGCGAACATCTCGTCCGGTTCGTGCCGCTCGCCGCGCATATCGACGAAGTGCTGGGCGAACGCGAAGGGCATCGCGCGCCGCGCGAGCGTTTCGAGCTCGAACTCGAGGATCATCTCGATCCGCGCAGCGCGGACCAGGCGCTGCGGGTCGTGACCGACTGGGGCCGCTACGCGGGACTGTTCGACTACGACGACCATACCCGGACGTTCGGCCGCTGACCGTTCGGGCCGCACGTCGGCTACGTGCTTGATCGGCATCAAGCGTCGCGCGGCGGCGCGTGCGACGCTGGAAGAACCGTCGACGCGACCGCGTCGATCCGGCAGACAAGCTCCGCAACTCGCCATCAATGACCGTTCACGGGAGGACTGACCATGAACTGGCTTTCCGAATACTTCGCCCAGCGCACGAGCCCGCTGTCGCTTTCGCTCTGGGCTCATCCGCCGCTCGCGCTCGGGCCCGACGGCCCGATCTGTCGCGAGCCTTACCGCCTGCCGTATCCGGGTGTTGAACTCGTTTTCACGCCGGCGGAGGCGGTCGAGCGCGGCGGGAAGACCTACACGCTGCCGGCGCGTTACGACTCACGGGGGCTGCTTGCCGCGCGCAGCACGGCGCACGACGAGGCCGCGTCGTTCTTCCGCGAGGTGACGATTTTCGCGCCATCGCAGTTCAATCGCGACTTCGTCGTGACGGTCAATGGCGAATTTTCCTTCGTGCCGACGTTCTGGCAGGACGGGTCGCCCGGTTTTTCGGGCGTCTGCGTGCCTGCGGGGAGCGGTCGCACGACAGGCGAGAGAGCCGGCCCGCCGTGGCTGTTTCAGGGATATCTCAGCATCTAGTTCGCGCCATCGGCGGGATCGACGGGAACACGCGTCACGCGCGCTCGTCCGCGCGTTTTCGCCAGAAGGCGAGGCACACGAGCGCGCCGAGCATGCCGCCGAGATGTGCGAAATGCGCGACGCCGCTCGTGTCGCCGCTGAGCCCGGACAGCAATTCGGTCAACGCATAACCGGTCGCGAAGAGCCATGCGGGCATCGGTACCGGCGGAAACAGCAGCACGACGCGCCGTTTCGGAAACAGCACGGCGTAGGCGATCAGCGCGCCGAACACGCCGGCCGACGCACCGACGGTCGGCGCGTCGCTGGGCGGCAGCGCGCGGATCACCGCGAGCTGCGTGATCGCGCCGGCCAGCACACTCGCCAGATAGAGCGCGAGAAAGCGCGCACGCCCGAGCACGCGTTCGACGTCGCGACCGAACATGTAGAGCCCGAACATGTTGAACGCGATGTGGGCGAGACTGGCATGCAGCACGCTGTAGGTCAGCAACTGCCAGACGTGGAAGTCCGGTGTTGCCGGCGCGCCCGGTCGTGCGGGCGGCCATAGCGCGAACTGGTCGATGAGCACCGGCCAGCCGCTCGCCTCGGCGATGAACACGGCGACGTTCACCAGAATCAACGCGAAGGTCATGGCGACGGAATCCGAGGAGAGATGTGGCGTTGCCGGCCAGCGGTGCGGCCGGATCCAGTTTTCACGATATACCGTCACGTTAGCGATGCCGCGTGCATGGCCGTTGCGGCAGATCATGGACGTCGCCAGTTGCAGCTTTCCGGCCGAACCGGATTGCCTCAAAGCCGTCAGCCGTCGACGGCGAGCCGCAGGTTGACGTGCGTCAAGGCCGCCCGGGGCGCCGCGCTTACCCTGAACTCGGGAAACATGCGTCGCCGCGCGGCGGTGCGCATGCGTATCGTCCACGCAAAGGGCAACGGGAGCCTCATCATGCACATCGGAAGAATCAGTACCCAACCGGTCGAATCGTGCACGGCCGAATGCAGTGCGTTTGAACTGGCCGATCGCATGCGGCACGCGCATGTCGGCGACATCGTCGTGATCGAGTACCGCAATGGCGAAGCCATTCCGATCGGCCTGGTCACCGATCGCGACCTGGTGATCGAAGTGATGGCCCGAGGCGACGATCCGGGCGACGTGACGGCAGGCCAGATCATGTCGCGCGGTCTCGTCGTCGTGTCAGACACGGACGAGATTGGCGTGGCGCTCGAGGAGATGCGCCGCTCGGGCATCCGGAGGCTGCCGGTCGTCGACGATGCCGGCCGCCTCGCGGGCATCGTGACGCTCGACGATATCGTCGAGCATCTCGCGGGGCTGCTCGGCGGTGTCGCCGAAGTCGGCAAGCTGCAGCAGATCGAGGAGCAGCGTTTCCGCGCGTGACGCTGCGGCGCCGGGAGGGGCGGCGCCCGGCGAGGCCGGGCTGCTTGCCCGAGGCATTCGCACCGCACGCTTACGTGTGCAGCGTGGCGAACAACGGCGCCCAGAACGCGCGGCTTTCGTACGCCGTGGCATCGCAATCGGTGTCGAAACGAATCGCGATCGCGGCTTCGGCTTCGGTCAGCGGGTCGGCATGCTCGATCTGCCGGGCCAGCACCACGGTGTCGGCGTCGGACGCATCGCGTCCGCGTGCCGCCCGGGCCGCGACGCGCGCGGCGAGCGTCGCCCGACTCGCGGTGAAGTCGAGCATCGCGACGCGCACGCCAAGCCGTGCGGCGAGGGCAATGAATGCCGTCCGGTTGTGTCGGCGCAGGAACGTCGCGTCGACGATCGCCGTGTAGCCGCTGTCGAGAACCACGCGAGCCTCCGAAAGCAGTCTTTCGTAGATCTCGTCGATCGCCGTGTCCGAGTAGGCACCGGGGGACAGGCGCGTATTGTCCGCTGTACCAGCCAGGCGCTTGCGCTCGACGTCGCTGGACAACCGGATGGCGCCGAGTTGCGCGGCCAGTGCACGGCTGGCCAGCGATTTGCCCGAGCCGGAAACCCCGTGACACAACAGCAACGCCGGCTGCGCATCGCGTCGTGCAGCGGCCATCGCCGACGCAGTGCGCAGATAGCCGGCGCGCGCCGCTTCGTCGCCGCGCAGCCGGGCGGTCAGTGCGCGTACCAGCGCACGGTAGACGACGTAGCACGGCAGCACGCCCAGTGCCGCATGGTCGCCCGTGCGCGCCAGCCAGCCTGACAGCAGGCGGTGGGCGCAATCCTCGCGTCCGTGGGCCGAGAAATCCATCAGCGCGAATGCGAGATCGCTCGCCACGTCGATCCAGCGCAGCGCGTCGTCGAATTCGATGCAGTCGAACATCAGGATCCGGTTCCGCCAGCGCACGATGTTCTCGAGGTGCAGGTCGCCGTGACACGCACGCACGAAACCGAGCGCGTGCCGATCGGCGAGCATCGGCGCGATGCGGGTCAGTTCGGCTTCGTACCAGGCGCGCAGCGCGGCTTCGTCCGGTGCCGCGACGTCGAGCGTATCGAGCAACGGCCGGCACTGGGCCGCGACGCTCGCCGCGCTGCCGTGATGGCCGCGCGGCGCACGGCGCGGCGCACGCAGATGATGGTGGGCGAGCGTATCGGCGAGGGCATCCGCGTCCGCCAGACCGTCATCACGCGATGCGCTGCGAACCGACAACATCGCCTGCGCGTCGAACCGGCGCATGCGCACCACGTACTCGCCCGGCACCGTCCTTTGCCTGCGCCGGCGGCCGCCGATCGGCACCGGTGCAGCGAACGCGCATCGCCGGCCGTGCGCGACGAGCGGCCAGACACCCAGGTACAGCGGGCCGGCGAACGGTCGATTGAGCGCGCACTCCGCGAGCGCGCAGCGGCGCCGCTGCGCAGGCCGCATGAGATCGACGAAGGCGAAGCGCACCGGCTTGATGCGCTTGTACGCATAGCGTCCGGCCAGATAAACGACGGACAGGTGAGTTTCGATCCGCTCGATCCGGCCTGCGGGGTGGGGATAGGTGGTGGGTCTGCACATCGCGCGATCGAATTGCGTCGACGTTCGTCGTGCATTTGCGCGATTCAGCGCGAATCGGACATGCGGCGCTCGGGACATGATGAACGGTTGGGTCATATGGGGCGCGCGTATGTCTTGGCACACCGCCGGGTTGGATTCGAAACGAGCACGCACGTTCTCGTCTGCCCGATGCTGCAGTATCCGGCTGGCAGGCCAGGCGTGACCGGCTCGACGAATCCTATTGCAACCGACCAGGGCGCTTTCCGGCTTGATGCCAGTCAAGCGAGCCGCGCGACAGGGGCGCTTGACGCAGGTCAACGGCATTCACCGGAGCGGCAATACAGTCGGTTCCAGAGACAGCGTAAAGCGGCGCGCGACCATGCGCGGAATTAACGGCCTGGCGAGGCATTGACGATGAAACAACGGGCATTGGCGATGGGTGTGCTGCTCGCGCTGGGTGCATGTGCGGGGGCGGAGCGAACCGAGACATTCAGGACGATGGAAACACGGCTGCTTGCGATGCGCCAGGCCGCATCGCTGCAATGTTCGACCCCGTCCGAATGCGACCGGGCGTGGAGCCGCACCCGGCGCTACGTCCAGGATCATTCGTCGACCCGCATCACGCGATTCGGCACGGACCGGATCGAAACGGCGCAGCCGTATCTGGCTGGAGAAGTCTATCTTTGGGCATCGCGCGCGGAATCGGGCGGCGGCGGCTCGGTGATCCGGCTCAAGGCGATGTGCAAGGGCATGTATGACAGCAACGGCGGCCCGGGATGGCAATACGATGCGTGTGCCCGGAAGATCCTCGAAATAGAGCAAGGCTTCCGGGCGGACGAGAACCCGCCGAGCTAGCGGCGGATGCCGGCCAACGGCCGCCCGTTTCTTCTCGCGCCGGTTCGCAGCGGCTCCAAACCGTTGACCTCGGTCAACGCCCGCTTGCGGCGAGCACCGATGATGGAAGCGAATCCGAACGCCGCCGGCGCATCGGTTCATCAGCGAGGCTCGCATGTACACGAATATCATGGTTGCCACGGACGGCAGTCCTTCGGCGAATCAGGCGCTCGACGAAGGTCTCCGGATGGCCAGGTTATGCGGCGCCCGCCTGTTTGCCGTATTCGTCGTCGACAAATCCACGCTGTTCGCCTATGGCGGGCGCATGGAGCCCGAAGCGTTGCTCGACGAGATTCGGCGCCATGGCGCCGAGATCTTGCGAGACGCCGACCGGGCGATCTCGCGCGCGGCGGTCAACGGCGAAACGGAGATCATCGAGACCGATCTCGGCCAGGACGTCGCGGAGCGCCTGCAGCGCTACGTCGTCGATCATTCGATCGATCTGGCCGTGGTCGGCACGCACGGTCGACGTGGTGTCCGGCGGCTGGTGCTCGGCAGCGTCGCCGAACGCTTTCTTCGCGCATCGACTTGCCCGGTCCTGCTCGTGCGCGGCGAGGATACCTCTCCCGCCGCGGTCGCAGTGGCCTAGCGTCGCTGCCTCCCGGCACGCCACCCGCCCAGGTGATCATCATGCAGATATCGTTTCCCGCCGAACATCCGACGTATTGCGACCTCGATTCCGCGCTGTGCTTTCCGGCGCTCGTCGAAGGGCGCCGCGTGCGCTGCGCGATCACCTCGGCCGCGCTGGAAGATCACTTCCGCGCGGCGTCGCCTCGCGAGCAGGATCTCGTCGACGCCTTTGCGCGCCATCGTCCCGCCATCGAGCGCGCGGCTCGCCGTCTGCTCGAGGAAATTGGCGGGCGGCCGATCCTGCTCCACAGCGGCCATTTCCGGTTCTGTACGTAATCGACCGCCGCCCTTGACGCGCATCAAGCGCACGCCGGCGCGCGCAGGTACGCTGGATTCCGAAAGACCATTCGTCCCACGCGCGGCATGTGATGCCGCGCCATCCGATCTTCATTGCGGCCGATGCTGTCGGGACGAAAGCGCCGGTCGCATGTCACCGTATGAGGAGTGCGAACCATGAGCAATCTGACCCGTTACGATCCGTTTTCGATCGAACCCGTTTCCGACCTGTTCCAGGGGCTGTTCAGGCCGCTGCGCGGCATGACGCTTGCCGACGAACCCGATCTTGCATCGATGAAGATCGACGTCACCGAAAACGACAAGGCGTATACGGTCAACGCTGAACTACCCGGCGTCGCAAAGGACGACATCGACGTCCAGGTGACGGGCAATACCGTATCGATCAATGCGAAGATCGAACGCAACAACGAGCAGAAGGATGGCGAGCGCGTGATCCGGCGCGAGCGCTACAGCGGTGCGATCAGCCGCTCGTTCTCGCTGTCCGGCGAAATCGACGATGCGAACGCGACGGCGGCGTATCAGGATGGCGTGCTGTCGCTGACGCTGCCGAAGAAGGCGCCGGTCGGGCAGAAGAAACTCACGATCAGCTGATCGGACGACGGGCAACGGGCGATGCAGGCACGCATCGCCCATGGGGAGGATCCGGCGCGCGGAGCGATCCGCGCGCCGTTTCGTTGGCGCGACCGAATCTGCCCTCATGCATGCGACGGCATACTGCCGGGCCGATAGCCGACCGTCTGCGCGAGGATCGGCAGCTCGTCCTCGTTCAGCCGCAGCGCGTCGGCGAGCGTGCGGTGATTGATCCAGCCGCGCACGACCGTTCCGAGGCCGGCCGCCGCGCAGTAAAGCGAGACGTTCTGGGCGATGGCGCCGGCCGCGATCGCCGAGAACACGTCGCGTTGCTGCGGCGGCATGTCGAGTATCGCGGCCGTCCGGACGACGTAGACGAGATCCAGCGGCGCGCGGCCGACGAAGTCCTGATAACCGGTCAGGTTGCGTGCATCGACCGCGTGCTTCAGCACGAGCCGATGTGCGGGCGCATCGTAACGATAGACGCCATACGGCAGCGCGACGTAGATGTCGATTTCATTGAACGCATGCGCGGATGGGGCGGTCCGGCCGCCGCTCGCCGGGCGGTTGATGCCGTCCGCCGCCCACAGCATCGTGCCGAGCGTCGCCGGCGGGAGCGGTGTGGCGGCGAATTCGCGGGAGCTCATTCGGGTCGCGAGCGCCGCCATCAGCGGCACGTCGTTGTCGAGCATCGGGCGCGGCAGGTCGACGATCGCCGGCGACTCGCCCTCGGGCGACGCCGGCTGCATCACGGGCGCCGGCGAATAGGCCAACAGCTGCTGTTCGGTCATTCGAATCTCCTTGAAGCGTGATTGCGCGTGCCTGGAACGTCGCGCATCGGCGATTTCACGATAAGCGGGCCCGGCCGTATCGGCTTGATTTCCGTCAAGCCACGCACCGGCCAGCCATGAAGTGCGGCGAAGGGCATCCGTTGACCTGCATCAGCGAGCGGGTTCCGCGCGTGTGCAAATCTGGCTACGTGCGGCTCACAGGCACGCCGCGGCTCACAGGAGAGCAGACGATGAAAACCGACAAGCAGTTGAAGCAGGATGTCCAGGACGAACTGGAGTCCGACCCGTCGATCGATTCGACGCGCATCGGCGTCGAGGTGGCCGACCGGATCGTGACGCTTTCGGGGCACCCGCCGAGCTACGCGGAAAAGCTGGCGATCGAGCGCGCGGCGAACCGCGTGGCCGGTGTCAAGGCGCTCGTCGTGGACATGACCGTGCATCTGCCGGACGACGACGTGCGCACCGACGAGGACATCGCGAAAGCGGTGCGCTCGGTGCTGCACTGGACGGTCGGCCTGCATGACGATGCGGTCAAGGTGCAGGTCGAACGCGGCTGGATCACGTTGTCCGGCAAGGTCGACTGGGCGTATCAGAGCCACTTGGCCGTGCGCGCGATCTCGCAGATGCGCAGCGTGACGGGCGTGACCGATCACATCGCGGTGCAGGGGACGGTCGGTTCGGACGATATCGGCGGCAATATCAAGCGCGCGATCATGCGCCACGCGGAGCGCGAGGCGAAGCACATCGCGATCGACGTGCACGACGGTACCGTGCGGCTGTCCGGCAAGGTCGGTTCGTTCTCCGAACGCAAGGCCGTGCGCGGGGCCGCGTGGTCGGCGCGCGGCGTGCGTGCCGTCGTCGATGACCTGGTGGTCGAGTAAGGCCGGCAGCCGGATGGGCAGTCCACGGAGATCCAGGAGGGCAGTCGGATGACACTTTCGGGTGAACTTCACGAAGCGGACTGGTCGGTCGCGATCGAGACGGTCGCGGCCGAAGCCGGCGGCTTCCGCTGCCGGATCCACGTCGCGCTCAGATCGCCGGACGGCATGTGCGAGCGGACGTTCGCACACTCCAGGACGCATGCAACCGAGCGCGAAGCCGCGATCGACGCGCTGCGCGCGGGGATGACGTGGATCGAGATGAAGAAGTCGAACACCTTCACGATCTGAACCGTGCATCGCAGGGCGGGGCGCAGCGGCGAACGCGCCGGTCCCGTCGCGCGATGCGCGATGCGGCTGCCCCGCGTCGATTCGCGCGGCGATCGTCTACCGCGTCTTGCGGGAGACGCGCCGGCGCTGCGCGCGCTTTCTCTTGCAGCTGCGTGCATGTCGGTCCGGTGGCCGAACATGACGGGCAACCGCATCGGTGACGGTCGGAAAGAAGCTGGCCGCGCCGAACACGTCGAACAGGCCGTAGGCGCGCAGGCGATCCTTCACCGGCCCCTTCATCTCCGCGAAATTCATTTCGATGCCGCGCTCCTCGAGTTCCTTGTGCAGCGCCACGAGCCGATCCGCGGCGCTGACGTCGATGTCGGTGACGGGCTCGGCGGCGACCACGATGCGCGTGACCGGGCCCGCCGCTTGTGCGATCGCGGCGTCCAGATGCTCGCAGAAGATCTCGACGTTCGCATAGAAGAGTGGCGCATCCCAGCGAAACAGCACGAGCCCGTGCGTTTGCACGGCGTCGGGATGGCGCGCGATGTCGTGATAGCCGCGCACGCCCGTCAGCCGGCCCAGCACCGCGTCGTACGGATGCCAGGCCCGCCAGACGAACGACAGCAGCGACAGCGCGCTGGCGAGCAGGATGCCGGGTACGACGCCCAGGGCAATCACGCCCGCGAAGCACAGCATCGAGATCAGGCATTCGCCCCGGCGCATCCGGTACAGCCGCACGACGCTGCGCACGTCGGCGATGCCGAACGCCGCATAGATGACGACAGCGGCCAATGCGGTGCGCGGGACGAACGTGAGCAGCATCGGCGCGGCAATGAGCAGAATCGCGATGCACGCGGCCGCGACGACATTCGTGATCTGGCTCTGCGCGCCCGCGGCGATCGCGACCGGTGTGCGGGACGCGCTGCTGCTGACCGCGCAGCCCTGCGTCACGCCGGCGAGCAGATTGGCGGCGCCCAGTGCGATCAGCTCCTGGTTGCGGTCCGGCGCATCGCCCGCCCGCGCGGAAAGTGCGCGCGACAGCATGCTGATGTCGGCGAACGACACCAGCGCCACCGCGACCGCGCCGGACGCGAGCGCGCCCACATCGGCAAGCGAGACGGCCGGCAGGTGCGGCGCAGGCAGGCCGCCGGGCAACGCGCCGACCGTCGCGACGCCGTGCAACGGCGACAGGCGAGCGACGAGCGTTGCCGCCAGCACGGCGATCAATATGGCGGGCCAGCGTGGCGTCACGCGTTTGATCAGGAAGATGGCCGCCAGCACCGCGACGCCGAGCAGACCGGCAGCGATGGAAAAACGGCCGTCGACGAAGGCATGCACGACGCGCGTCAGGCTGGAAAAGACGTCGCTGCCCGACACGGGCATGCCGAAGAGTTCGGGCAGCCGCCCGACCACGAGCGCGATGGCGATGCCGTTCAGGTAACCGTACTGGATCGGGCGTGACAACAGATCGGTGACGAAGCCGAGACCGAGTGCACCGAGCAGGATGCAGATTGCGCCGGCCGACAGCGCCAGCGCGCCGGACAGCGCGATCGCGCGCTGGGGGTCATGAGCGGCGAGCGGAGCAATGGCGCCCGCGATCAGCGCCGCCAGCGCGGAATCCGGGCCGAGCACG